>NZ_ML122657.1:0-351 GCF_003844195.1 Rummeliibacillus sp. TYF005 | reverse complement strand
GACTTGTCCAATCTTCTTGCGATAAATAATTATTACTATTTTTAAAATAAGTTTTTTCAACACACAACAACACATGCATGTGTTGATTATATGAACCGTCTTTTTTATTAACGGTAACTTCCGTGGATCTCATAAAGCCAATCATGTTTTGAGCCACTTTTTTATATTTCATTAAACGATTGAAACCTTGCGCCATTGCTTTCAAACTCTCATCTAACATTTCACCATCAAACACATTCTTTACTGTTAACGTTAAGAAAAGCCATCTTGCTTTCGGTTTTTGACGAATGACTTCTTCTACAATTTTTGTTGTTTGTATACTTCGTTTCATCGTTTTCCTCCAGTTGCACA
>NZ_ML122656.1:0-373 GCF_003844195.1 Rummeliibacillus sp. TYF005 | reverse complement strand
TTGACAACCCCAACAATTAGTATAGAACCATTATTTTTTACATAAAAAAAGAAACCCTTGATATATCAAGAGTTTCAATTTATATAGGATACCGGTGGTCGGGGTCGAACCGACACTCCAAAAGGAACACGATTTTGAGTCGTGCGCGTCTGCCAATTCCGCCACACCGGCATGTTATTATAAGAGTTATCGTTTTTTAAATTAAATGGAGGCGGCAACCGGATTTGAACCGGTGAATAGAGGTTTTGCAGACCTGTGCCTTACCACTTGGCTATGCCGCCTTAATATTAAAATAATTGGAGCGGAAGACGGGGTTCGAACCCGCGACCCCCACCTTGGCAAGGTGATGTTCTACCACTGAACTACTTCCGCA
>NZ_ML122655.1:0-422 GCF_003844195.1 Rummeliibacillus sp. TYF005 | reverse complement strand
TTCTATTTACACAAAATATTTTATACTCTCTTTGCAAGATAT
This sequence comes from Rummeliibacillus sp. TYF005, assembly GCF_003844195.1. Taxonomy (NCBI): domain Bacteria; kingdom Bacillati; phylum Bacillota; class Bacilli; order Caryophanales; family Caryophanaceae; genus Rummeliibacillus; species Rummeliibacillus sp. TYF005. Next base: position 380 of record NZ_ML122655.1, on the reverse strand, counting down.
TCCATCGGAAAGGAGATAACTATCCTTTACATGCTAATAAAGGTTAGTTATTTAATATGTAATATAGTCCTTTTGCCTATGAGCAGCTATGCACTTCTGATTAGAAAGTTACATTTTTTCGCGATTTTTTGGGGCAAGATTAGATAATCTACATGCATCTTATGATTTGAGGTTTTCTTTTATTCTTTGATTTTGGATGTTTTTAATTAGTCTGAGGAAAGTTGTATGAAAATAGTATTTTTATGAAAGAATCCTAATGACTGGAGGTAATAAGGACTGCCTGATTTTGCTTTTCTTGACTGATTAATATTCACTTTATGAAAAAGTATTTTGATTGAAGTTGAAGGCAGTTGTAAACGTTAAACTAAAATAGACAGTTA
>NZ_ML122654.1:0-463 GCF_003844195.1 Rummeliibacillus sp. TYF005 | reverse complement strand
TGAGAGAGCGAATACAATTTGTTTTGGAGCGGATAAACTGCCTCAGGAAGCGGATTACTTATCGGAACTAAATACCTGAAATTAATATATATGGTTTACTAACTTCATTTGATCTAGCTAACTGTAGAATTATCCAAGTATTTTCCACCAATAAGGCATATAGCCACTCAAATTTAAACACATTATATTTTAGAAACATCAAACACTTCACCTGGTGATTTACTAATGAGAATATCAGGAATGCTTGGATTATTCTTTCTTTTTCAATTTATACTTTTGAATTTTTGTTAACTCAGGGTCGAAGGAAATATTCTGATATTTAAACTTTAAGTGAATCAATTTCATAAATCGATTTTTTTCAGAGTTTAGACTACTCCTTTATGTCGATTTTCATTTTTTAATTATGCAGCTGTGTTTTGTTCATTTAATTTCGCATTCAAACGATCGACTGCTAATTTACAGG
>NZ_ML122653.1:0-542 GCF_003844195.1 Rummeliibacillus sp. TYF005 | reverse complement strand
TTTAAACGTTTTCCCTTTTACTGCACGGACTTGTGCCATTTGATTCCATTCCTTAGAAAATCGCTGATAGCGCTCTACGATTGGATTCTGTTCTGCAAAACGTTTTCCACATGTGCATCTATATCTGCGCTTTCTATAAAATAAAATGGTTTTTCTTTCTGAGAATTTCAGATGTTTAATTTTCGTCATACGGTAATCATGTATATGTGTTGTGAATGTACCGCATTGGGGACATTTATGCGGTCTGATAGGCATTTCAAAGTGAATGATATATTGATCTTCTATTGCTTGAGCTTTTAAAATTATTACATCTTCAAATCCTNTTCATGTAACACGTAACTCCTATCTTAACTTTTGTTTGGGTAACTTTAGTATAAGATATTTGGAGCTTACGTGTATTTTTTTACCCTAAATTGTTTGATAACCCCAACAATTAGTATAGAACCGATTTTTATAAAAGATTTTACATTTGTAAGATAAGGAGGGAAATTCTAATAAAATAGGCCAAAAGAAAAAGCACAACTGAATAAACAGTTGTGCTT
>NZ_ML122652.1:0-572 GCF_003844195.1 Rummeliibacillus sp. TYF005 | reverse complement strand
GATAACTGTCCATTATAGTTTAGCGTTTACATTTGATCACAAATATCGAATCTATATTAACTTCTTCACCTAATTCACTATTTATTTTTCGTAAGGGAATTGAATCTGTGTAAATCTTATCTTTACTCATAACTCCTTTACTAAAATCATCTAAGGTGTTTGCAAAAGATGATTTCATTGTTCCATTAGGTGCATAAATTATCTTTGTATCCCCTTGAGAAAAATCAAATTCATGTTCTAGTTTTTTTATACCATAACAATTCGCTATATCAACTCTAAATTTATCCATATTTCCCCTCCTAATACATTTAACTCATTATATATAATTCACTCAACATTTTATATTAATTTTTCTACAGCAATAATAAAATTCTCATTTTAATAAGTTTATCTACTCTTTTCGAGTAACAGATAAATTACCTGTAGCATATCCAATAAAAATCACTATTAAAAACTTGCATTTATTATATTAGTTTTCGTTAGTTCATTGATTAATAATAAATAACCTCTATTACTGTATTATCTGATCCATTAATTCCAACGAGAGTATAAAATATTTTGTGTAAATAGAA
>NZ_ML122651.1:0-643 GCF_003844195.1 Rummeliibacillus sp. TYF005 | reverse complement strand
CTTTTTCTTTTGGCTATTCAAATGGTTTTGTCGAAGGATTAAAGAAATGCATTTGGCTTTCGACGGTTTGAACGATTAAGAGCCTTACAAAGAGCTTTTTATTATTGAGTATATAGAGAATGAAGTCTAATCTCAATTCCTGTAGGTATAGCGCATAAGGACTTCGGGATATATGGACAAATATCCAAATGTTTCATTGCATCTTATTGGCCATGCTTTTTGTAATATTCACTTTTGAGTTTATAAAAAGTAGAAAATAGTAAAAATTCAACCTCAAATAACTTTTATGTTATTTGAGGTTTTTCTTAGTGCGGCATTAACAAATAACTATTCAGCTTTAGATGCATCAGCCAAAGAAAAGGATACTATTTCTGTTGAAAGTATGGAAACTCAAACTATTAAAGATGAACAAATGTTAAAGCAGCTAGCAATAATCAAACAAGTGAAGTACAACAAGTAGAGAAAAATGTTGATTCAATCGAAAACAAAACAGAAGAAAATAAAGTTATGTCTGAAAAAAATACTAACAAACTTACAAAAAAACCAATTTCTGATGATAAGATTATTCAAGGTTCAGGAGACGTAAAGAAATATATTAAAAAAGGTATAATAGAATCAATTTCATAACTCGATTTTTTCTAGA
>NZ_ML122650.1:0-725 GCF_003844195.1 Rummeliibacillus sp. TYF005 | reverse complement strand
CCCCCTGCGAGAGTAGGACGTTGCTAGGCACGCTAAAAGCACAACTGTTTATCAGTTGTGCTTTTTATATTTTATAGTAAAGATTAAGTAACTAAGTTCTCTACTTTAAACATCAAGCTTCACGTTTTGACTTTATATGGAATGGCGGCATGATAAACTTCATCGGCAAATCAATTCTTTGATATAGCTGCCCTCAACTTGAAACTCATGCCTCCAGTGCCATGTGTCATATGTAATATGGGTAATTGAGATGCTATATATTCTTTCGTTGTCAAAATACATTAGATTGAATAATGAAGATTCGACTATCCAAAGATCATTTATATCAAAATAATAAAATCGTCATTATTAGTAAATATATTTATGAAGTATAAAATATAATTCCATTTTCTATGAATAAAATGGAATTAGCTTTATTCACAAATTAAATTAAAATAAATAATTAGTATTTTTAGAAAAGTTCTTGCAAGATGATAATATCCTGTTATAATAAGTATATATTCAAGTTCTACAATAATATTGNAGTTGGTAGCAGCATCTGACTGTTAATCAGAGGGTCGTAGGTTCGAGTCCTACCTTCGGAGCCATTTTTTTGTCTGTGCTTCCATAGCTCAGCAGGTAGAGTGCTTCCATGGTAAGGAAGAGGTCACCGGTTCGAGCCCGGTTGGAAGCTTTTATCCTATTTTTAGTAGGTGTTCGGTTCTATACTAATTGTTGGGGTTGTC
>NZ_ML122649.1:0-846 GCF_003844195.1 Rummeliibacillus sp. TYF005 | reverse complement strand
TAGATGTTGCCGGTATACAGAATGGAATTGAAAAAACGCTCAAATCTTTAAAAAATAAACAAAAGGAAATAGACGCAATCGAAACCGCGGTGCAAGGAATACTAGCCCTTGAAGATGCTTTTAAAGGAAAAAGTGCGGATGCGATGCGAAATTATTATAGAGAAGTGCATTTGCCATTTATCTCTCATTACAAAACTTTTATAGAAGATTACGAGAGTAAACTAACTATTATGGGCAATGAATTGCAAGCGCTTGAGTCTGCAAGTAATGGGAGGATTGTCGAAGCTTTTTTAGCAGAAGATTTACAAAATAGCCTACAAAACACAGCCAATCATACAATCACACTAACAGATGAAACAAATCAAACAATTCTATCCGTACAAGACATTGTAGCTGCACCACTATTAAATGATACATTCTTTCTTGAAGAAGTGGATGATGCAAAAAGCCAAATCAAAGATACGGTAGAAAAAATCCATCAATTTGATTACAATCAAAGTAAAGCTTTAGAAGAATTATCCAACGATGTGTCGAAAATGCAAAACTACATAAATCGTATTCAATCCCATACGAAAAGTGGACAGATACAACTAGAAAACTATACAATCGGCACAGTAAAGAAGTATCAAATCGATGACTTACTTTTAGAAAATACCTGTTCTAGAGAAGACAGTAAAGAAGAGTTACAAAAGAAACTCGCAAATGCAACTAACATAGAAGAATTTTTGAAACTCGCAAAAGAACTAGGTGAAGAAAATTTAACCGATGAACAAAAACGAATCCTCACCTTGTGGGAAACCGCAGAAGGTATCAAAAACGGTGCCTACAAAGCAGGAAAAGAATTCG
>NZ_ML122648.1:0-946 GCF_003844195.1 Rummeliibacillus sp. TYF005 | reverse complement strand
TTTTATGATTGACATTTCACCCCTGGGCTTAGTTTTGAATATGGTTCGTATAAATCATCATCTATCGCAATATAACCATACTGTATAAGTTCAATATCGACACTTGCGGTAATTATTTCTTCAAGTCTTTCTGGAATTCTAATTTCTAATTTAGTATTATCTTCAATCTTCCTCACTTGTATACTTAATTTTAGATAAGAAGCGAAAAATATTGATTCATTTACTTCTTCATGAATCATAAAATCATTTTTAAACAATCTCTTTTTAATTTCATCATACAGTATATTGATGCTAGTGTGCATTTTGGGAAGAATGTCATTTGTATATAATTCTTCTATTTTTAATTCTAATTGTTCAATTTCTTTCTCGATTTCTGCTATTTTTTTTAAATTTTCTATTGTGATCATAACTACATTTTCCTTTTATATTAATTCTACAAAAACTGCAAATATCCGCATTTATATATTTTAATGCTTTAGACGTTGTATATGAAGCAAATTTTATTCTGAAAGATGGTAGAAAAATATAAATAAATTTAAATAAAAAAAGAGTACATCCCCCACAATTGGAGAACATACTCAAAATTAGGGTTGATGAGAACAACCTACTACTCGATAACATTTTGGTACCGACCTGATACGCTAATTTGGCGTATCAGACCTGCGTATCATATTGGAAACTGGAACTACTGTCACAATAAAAAACACATATGTAGTAATGAAGAAGTGAGTGTGGATACACTTGCTTTTTATATAAAATAAATGCTTTTTAGTAATTTAATTAAATCAAATACTCACTCAAATACTCCTTAAAAATAAAACTTTTATCTCATCTTCTATGTATCATTTTACTTATTTTTACTAAATAGCCTTAATTTATATTTATTTTTTAGTTAATATTGTTATTGAAATAAAGGAAAGCCCAGGGGTGAAATGTCAATCATAAA
>NZ_ML122647.1:0-1007 GCF_003844195.1 Rummeliibacillus sp. TYF005 | reverse complement strand
TTCTATTTACACAAAATATTTTATACTCTCTAAATGTGGGAACTAGAGTGATAGAATCACAATTTCATTATAAATTAAGTATAATAATTTTAATTATATTTTGTGCAATGTATGCTATTCCTAAAATATATGAATTAAAACAAAATTTCCGTTTTTTTTGGATGTTTATTTTTATCATAATTAGTGATGGCTTATCAAAAATAATTTTAAAAATAGATTTTCTTTATTTTTAGAAAGTGGTAATGGATTAAAGCCTAATAGAATATTTTACACATTAATGACTGGCGTAGCATATGTTGTTCGTAGTATTTGTTACACAAACTTTATATAGTATGATTAAAGGTTATTTAGAAGTAAAAAAGGCAAAATCAAAACGTACAACAGAAGCAGCAAGAAAGGTCGTTAAAAACTCTCGAACTCTTAGTAAAGTAATAGGGAAAAGAGCAAAGAATAAGTACCAGTTACCAAAACAATTCTGACTATAGACTTTAATTTAAGTCGTAGGATTCCCAATATCTTTTGCATATTGGGAATCTTCTTCTATTTTTAGAATTAGCAGGCGATCAAAATACCGTAATACTTACACTCAACTAGGATTTACTAAAACAAGTCGCACAATTTAATGATGCGAATCAAATTGAAAAGAAAAACGATACGGACTACCAATATGATGCAGATGGTAACCTCCTACAAGATGAACACTTTAAATACACATATAACGAAGCACAACGATTAACAAGTGTTCAAACATTAAAAGGCGATGCAGTAGCCTCTTACACATATGACGAAAATGGTTTGCGTTTAACCAAAACAGTTGGAGATACAACGCATGAATACTTCTATAATAACGAAGTATTAGACATGGAAGTCGTAAAGAAAAATGATGAAGTTACACAATACCGTTATTACGAATGGAATGGCTACACACCACTTGGACTGATTGTAAAAGAAAAAGAGGCATCTGGAAACTACCAAGCCAAAACGTACCAATACATCACCAACCAACG
>NZ_ML122646.1:0-1056 GCF_003844195.1 Rummeliibacillus sp. TYF005 | reverse complement strand
TGACGAATTGTAATATTAAGTGCACCACTCAAAATAAATAAAAAAGACCCATTCAATATGAACCTGTATAATTAAAGTTCCTACACCAAAATCAACAGGGGGCCATATTGAATGAGCTATTATCATCTTACCATATCTGAACGTTCGAAAATAGAGGTTTTAAAAGGATTAGGGTACTCTTGTCGTGCCATTGCGCGTCATCTCAACGGTTCTCATACAACGATTTCTCGTGAATTAAAGCGATTGAATGAATGGTCAGCTGAAAAGGCGCAATGGCACGCGGCTGCGCAGAAGAAAAAATGTGGTGCGCGTTCAAAGTTTACAGACAAACTGCGTAAAGTTATCGAAGAAAAACTAAAAGCGACATGGTCTCCTGAACAGATTGTCGGTTCCTTGTTTCAAGGCAAATTATCTTTCAAAACAATTTATCGCTGGCTTTATTCAGGGAAACTTCACGTGACGCTTCAAGTGCTTCGCCAAAAAGGAAAGCGTCAGGCACCACGCGAAACACGTGGGCGTTTCAACGTTGGAACTTCTATTCAGCATCGCCCAAAAGAAGTCAAAACGCGTGAAACGTTTGGCCATTGGGAATTAGATACCGTCGTTTCAGCACGCGGTACGAAAGGATGTATCGCGACATTCGCCGAGCGAAAAACACGTTTCTATGTCGGCATTCAAATACCGAATCGCTCGGCGCAATCGATGAAGTGGGCGATTGAACAGCTCATTTCGCGTTATCCAAGACAATGTTTTCAAACGTTTACGACGGATCGAGGAAAAGAATTTAGCTGTTACGCCGACATCGAAAAACAGTACGGCATCCCAATTTACTTCGCTGATCCGTACGCGCCATGGCAACGTGGCACGAATGAAAATAGTAATGGTCTTTTACGCGAATTTTTCCCAAAACGAATGGATTTGGGACAACTAACACCATCAAAAATAGAAAAAGCACTTTCATTGATCAACAATCGACCAAGAAAGTGCCTCAACTGGAACACCACGCAGGAAGCATTTGAATATCAGGTGGTGCAGTTAATTTGACAATCTATCATA
>NZ_ML122645.1:0-1160 GCF_003844195.1 Rummeliibacillus sp. TYF005 | reverse complement strand
ATGCAAAAAGGATACCTCAATGAGATATCCTTTAGATATAAGATATTTTTTTATCATCAAAACATCAAAAATTTATTTCAATGCAAATCATTCTATGTTTAATTAGTGATACTTTGTCAAATTAAGTGCAACAGTTCTTCCTCAAAGGCCTCGTGTGCAGTTTTCCAACCAAGGCATTTTCTTGGTCGATTATTAATGAGTTGAAGTGCTTGGTTCATCTCATCTGGGGTAACGTGATCGAAATTTGTTTTCTTAGGGAAGAATTCACGAAGTAAGCCGTTCCCATTTTCGTTACTGCCACGTTGCCATGATGAATAAGCATCTGCAAAATAAATCTGGATATTTAATTCTCTTTCCAGTACGTTGTAACAGCTAAATTCTTTTCCTCGATCTGTTGTGGCTGTTTGAATTGCTCCTTGAGGTAACTGTTGATGCAATAATTTAACGGCTGTTTCCATTGAATTTGAAGAACGGTCTGGAATTAATATGCCTGTATACCAACGTGTTTTACGTTCAATAAATGTAGCGACACAGCCTTTTGCTTGTCCACGTCCGGAAACAACGGTATCTAACTCCCAATGACCGAATGTTTCACGTTTACGAACTTCTTTTGGACGTTTTGAAATCGGTGTACCAATATTAAAGCGACCTCTTGTTTCACGCGGTTTTTGACGTTTCCCTTTTTGGCGAAGTACAGCAAGAGGCATTTCTAATAAGCCGTTGTAAATCCAACGATAGATGCTTTTAAAACTCAGCTTACCTTGATACAAGCGGCCGACGATCTGTTCTGGTGACCAAGTTTCACCCAACTTTTCTTGAACAGCTTCTTTTAGTTCTGGTGTTAGTTTTAACTTCGCACCACAATTAGATTTATTACTTTGATAACGAGCTTGAGCTTCTTCAGCTGTACAATTTACATGACGTTTTAATTCACGTGAAATTGTAGAAGGACTTCTTTTTAGGCATTTTGCAGTTTCCCTAATTGAATATCCTAATTCTATATAAGTTTCTATTTTTGAACGCTCAGATATGGTAAGATGTTGATAGCTCATAACGATTCCTCCTCAGATGTTTGTGTGGTAACTAACATTTTACACGAGGACGTTATGGGCTTCTTTTATTTTGACTTACAAGTGTTGCACTTAATATTACAATTCATC
>NZ_ML122644.1:0-1231 GCF_003844195.1 Rummeliibacillus sp. TYF005 | reverse complement strand
TTTGACAACCCCAACAATTAGTATAGAACCGTAATTTAAATTCCTCGCTATATTTAGCCATAAAAAATCACCCCAAAAGTTAGTTTTCTAACTCTAACTTTTGGGGTGCAGCACCTTAAGGACTTGATCTATAGGCTATTTTCGGAACTTTTCGGTACCTGGCACTTGTTCTTCCTTTTTCCATTTATTTCATATTTTTTGAAGCATTATTTAAAAAGTCGTTTAATTTATCACTTAAATTAAGTTTAACATTACTCTGGGTAATGTTTTCTTCATTTATTTTTTTAAAGCTTTCAATAAATTCGCCAAAAGAGTTACATACTAAGAAATCATTACGTCCATTTATTTCATGAAACCAAATATAGATTTTATTATGTTTATCCCCCTGTTTTCCCATGCATATTAGATCTCCACCTGGCAAATCTGCAATTGGAAACAAATCAACAGGTAATATGTCTCGATAGCAGTTAATCTTATCATCCAATCCATTCTCATCATTATTTAATCCATAGATAGAATCTATCTCAAATTGTGTTTGCTTAATTATTTTTGGTAATTTTATTTGTGGTATAAATCGATAGTATTCTTTTATATAATCATTACCATAATATTTCAAATAAAATAAATAATCTTGAGGCAACTTTAAATCATTTCTTTCTTCAAATGAATTTATATCAGCTTCACTCCAAAGGGTATCTATATCTTTTATATCAAAATCAATTATTTCTTCTAATTTCTTTTTTAACTTTTCCATTTTTAATATCCTCCTCGTAAATCGGATGCTGAACCAATATGTGGAACATTTCTATGCAAATCAGTTGGTATTAATTCTATTACTGTATCCGATTTATGGTGTGGTGTAACTCCTGCTTGTTTTAATAATTTTTTTGCAGCATTTTTGGAAGGTAAATTATATTGCTTTTGTATGTGTTCATAAACTAACGAAAAATCATCACTAGTTCCAGTCAGTTTTCCTTTTTCAAATACTAAATCCCCGTCTGACCAAGGGGTAAAATTAGGTCTTCCCTCTTTAAATTCTACACCTTCACCATTCGTTATTTTTTTTACTTGTGGTTTATCTGAATACCATTTCCCATTACCAGGTTTACCTTCCCATTGACCATTTCTTCTTGGTAACCTTGTTCTAGGATTACCGCTGCTCTCCACCTTCGCCAAAGAAAGCAACTGATCTTTCACCCCAGCACCATTCACCACATTGTAAGGCACAACA
>NZ_ML122643.1:0-1334 GCF_003844195.1 Rummeliibacillus sp. TYF005 | reverse complement strand
GGGTGTAAAAAACTCATGAATGTTTTTATTGTAAAATGTATTTCTTGGCTAGCCGTCTAGAAATACTGTTCAAGACACTTATTCAATCACCAATCTTCTTCATCTTCCTCCCAATTTTCTTTCATTTCGTTTAAATAATTCCAAAAAAACTCTAAAAAATTGCTAGCTTCTTCAGAGTCATAGCTTCCGCTATCGACATCCCATGATATTACTGGGCATTCACCATTTCTCATCTTATTTGTATCTAAACAATATGCGAAAGCATCTACATGAATGATTACTACAATTCCCTCTTCTAATCCATAATACTTCTTATACTCATTAGTAGTCTCTACGACTGTCGCATTTACTAAACCATGACCTAGAATATCTATTCCAAATATACCGCCTGATCCGTATTTTCTTAAAAACCACTTATAACTCTCTGGTAACTGCACATGAAGTTGTTTTTCTATATCTAAAATTTTATCCTCGCTTATCCCTCCAGTAAAATCATCGTCATCGTACATCTCAATAAATCTTTCAACTGTTTTAAAGTCCATTTTGTCACCCCATTTATTTTTCTATTTCAAACTCTTTTGCTCTCCATTTCCAATATCTTATTCTAAAATTCTCATATTGAGCTTTTAATACAGGATCATTCCTAAAACTTTCACCGTTCTCTTTTAGTCCATGTAGCAATTTAGAATACTTTTTGTGTAAACTTTCTGGTATCTCTAACATAGTACCTGGCTCTTCCTGAATTAGATGATGTAAATTAACGATTGATCCATCATTCGCAAATCTTTGAGTTCGAAGGCAATGGCTGCTTGTGCTTTTCGAGGAAGGCATCTGGGTTCTCTCGAAAAGCCTTCAACTTTTTTAAATAAGCAACCTCTAGACGAAGCAGTTCATTTTCACGTTCTAACTGCTCCTCACGTGAAATTTCTTTTTCTTGAACACGTTTTGTTAATTTCGCTTTTTTAGACATAGATGGGCGCCCCTTTGTTTTTTCTTGCAGGCCCTCTATTCCTTCTTTCAAAAGTTTACTGTTCCAATTAGCGATTAAACTTGGATTATTCATCTTAAATTGAATCGCCGTCTCTTGATAAGAAGCACCTGTTTGTTTCATAATGTGTAATACATCTAATTTGAATTGAACAGAATAAAACTGCTTCTTTGTCTTTTTAACTAAGCCCTCCATACCGAATTCTTTATAAGAACGAACCCATTGTCTTACAAGAGATTTATTAGAGAGACCATATTTCTTCGTTATTAACGAATAACCCATTGAACTATTTAAGTAATCTTGTACTACCTGTAATTTAGGCTCTTTGTAAATAGTTGGGGTGGGG
>NZ_ML122642.1:0-1402 GCF_003844195.1 Rummeliibacillus sp. TYF005 | reverse complement strand
GGCTCTATACTAAATGTGGTGGTGTGGTCAATAGAATCAAGACTTTGACAACTTTCTAAAAATGCACAAAAAAATAACATCCTACTCACTCTTTTTGATACCTTTAATGTGGCGCAAAAAAGGATTGGAGTGAGTATGGATGCAAGAACATTTTATCATGGAACTACTAGGAATTAAAGATAAACACGTGGAATTATGGGAAATGAAAGAGGAAAATCATGAGTTTCATTTCTGGCTACAAACGAAACAAAGAACACAAACTTGCCCGAATTGTGGTGCAAAAACGAAACGAGTACACAGTTATCGTATTCAACCAATTAAAGGGCGTTTGATAGAAGATCGCCCAGTAAGAATCCATCTACGAAAAAGACGTTATTTATGTACAGCTTGTAAGAAGACATTCTTTGAAAAATTATCATTTATCCAACGTTATCAACGTCATACAAGATCCCTTGAACAACAAGTATTAACCTATGTTGGGGATCACTCTTTTAAGGCTGCAGGGAAAATGACGGGATTAAGCACCAATCAAGTAATTCGTCTATTTGATCGGCGTCAGATTCAGGTAAATTGTGTACTTCCAGCAGTCATAGCGATTGATGAGTTTAAAGGAGATGCTGATAAAGAAAAATTTCAAACGATTATTGTCGATGTGCAAAATAAAAAAATTATGGATGTTTTGCCGGACCGACTAAGTAAAACAATCGAAAATTATTTTCGTCAATGTGATACGAGTAATGTAAAAGTGGTTGTCATGGATTTATCGAAACGCTTTAAAGAAGCCGTTCGAAAAGCTCTTGGAAATCCTTTAATTGTGGCGGATCGATTCCACTATATGAGACAAGCATACTGGGGGTTCGATAAGGTACGAAGAGAAATACAAAATAAACTTCGAAAAGAAGACCGTATTTTGTGTAAAAGAAGTAAAGAACTTTTGTGGAAATCACCGTTTAAATTGAAGGAGGATCAAAAAAATCGAGTCGACGAGTTATTAAAAGATAAACCCAAATTACAAGAAGCTTATGTATTGAAAAATAAATTGGATGAATGGTTTAAAACAAGCAATTGTTGCACTGCGAAAGCAGGTTTGGAAGAATGGTGTGAATTAGTAGCGAATTCGAATATAGAGGCATTTCAGTCGGTTGTTGGAACATATAAACGATGGAAAACAGAGATATTAAACTCATTTGTCTATCCGTATAGTAATGGATATATTGAAGGGGTAAACAATACAACAAAGGTAATTAAACGAACATCTTACGGAATTAAAAACTTCTCAAGACTGCGAAAGAAAATATTATGGCGTCAAGTTGTAAGAGAAGTGAGTGTTTAAAATCACACTCACTTCAAAAGAGTAGAGTATTTGTGGAATTTAAACACCACCACATTTGACAAAGAACCA
>NZ_ML122641.1:0-1615 GCF_003844195.1 Rummeliibacillus sp. TYF005 | reverse complement strand
AGAGCTCTTACTACTAATATACGAGGAGAATTACGGATGAAAAAGACACTAAAAATTATTATGGCTAGTATTATTGCCTTAGCAATGTTTTTCTCAACATATCAAATTCATTCACCATTGGATAAAGAGTCCAAAAAAACAATCACTATATCCTTTAACAAACAAACTGCAGAAGCAAAAGGATTATTCCCAATTTTCAAGCCAAAACCAAAGCCAAAACCAAAACCTAAGAAAAAGAAAAAAACAACAGCTCAAATTTATAATGGAGCAAAAAAGAAAGGTGTTAAAGTTAAAGGTAGAAATGCGATAAAAAAAGCTAAGAAAGGAGACAGTAAATTACCGACTAAATATAAATCATATCATTCCATGGATTTAGTCGATAGTAAAGGCGTAAAGCAAAGAAGATATTTTGGTAAAAACGGAAAGGCAGATATGGATATTGACTATTATCATGCAGTCGATAAAAAAAGTAATGTAAAATTCCCTCACAGACATTATTGGAGAAACGGTGAAAGAAGTGGACACTAAAAGAAAGGAGATTAACTCATATGGAAAATAATAATTTTATTGATTTATCAGATTCGAATGAAGTTAACTACGAAGTTCTTATATTTTTTTTAAAGCAAGGTAGAGAAATCGAATTTACTTATAACGGTAAAGAATACTTTATTCCTAACCATAAAGAAGGAAGAGTATTATTAAATGAAGAAGGTGATAATTTAAATAATTTAAATCCTTATATTAAAAATCCAGAAGAATTTGTAATCAAAGCAACTATAAATGGGTTAACATTAAAAGAAATCTTCCAAAATCAAAATGATAAAATCGAGTTTGGTACCATTTTCTAATTTTCGTTTCAATTAGCATTGATATAAGCTCATTTAACCAACCAGGGGCACTGAATTTGTGCAATTACTGCATTTATTTATGCTCCTTTTTATTTGCGAAAAAAGCAGAATGGTATTAGGAGGGATAATATGGATGAAAAGGTTTGGAAAGAATTTAAAGAAGCTATAGAAGAAGGGCAAGAATTGTCATTCGATTATAAAGATGAAGAATGGTGGATTAGTAGAGTACCTGAAGAAAAAAGCTTTCTACTCACACGTTCAAGAGATTCCTACACTCAGGCTTTTAAAACTGCAGAAGAACTCTTTAAACACGGGATAATTGATGGAAAGCCTTTTGTTGAAAGAATAAAGGACTTATAATATTAAGAAAGCATATGACTAGGTACTTATTAAATGTGAGTACCTAGTCTTTACTTTACACTTTCTTCACATATTCCTTATTAGCTGTAAGTACAAATTTACCGTTTGATACGATTAAACGTGGAACTCCATTTTTTGATTTTTTAATTCCATTTACAGTAAATACTGTACCTTTTGGATAAGATAATCCTGATTTAGTTTTATCGTTAAATTCTACTGAAGTATAAAGGTTACATGAAGCTAGTAATTTAACTTTACCTGGATTAGTTGTATAGTATGTATTTGTACCCACTTGTGGAGAATCTTTACTTGTTGATTTCTTAACAGGAGTATCAAATAATCTCTTTTCAGCATTTCTTCTGTTCATTAAACTGATTGTAGTATAGATGTATGGACACACTCTAGTT
>NZ_ML122640.1:0-1639 GCF_003844195.1 Rummeliibacillus sp. TYF005 | reverse complement strand
TTCCGAAGTAGCTCAGTTGGTAGCAGCATCTGACTGTTAATCAGAGGGTCGCAGGTTCGAGTCCTGCCTTCGGAGCCATATACTGGCCCCTTGGTCAAGTGGTTAAGACACCTCCCTTTCACGGAGGTAACATGGGTTCGAATCCCGTAGGGGTCATATTAAATCCTTTAGAACATTAGATTCTAAAGGGTTTTTTTATGTCTCTTTGTAAATAGAAATCTATATATCTCTATACTAAATGTGGTAGTGGGGGCAATATAATTCTTTGACAACCTTCCAAAAAAACACAATACTCAAACTTTTTGATCGTTTAATGTGCACAATAAAGGATTGGAATGAGTATGGATGTAAGAACATTTTGTCATGGAACTACTAGGAACTAAGGATAAACATGTTGAATTATGGAAAATGGAAATCATGAATGTCCTTAATGAAAATCGTCTATTAAGAAAACATCTACGAAAAAGATGTTGTTTACGTACAAGTTGTAAGAAGACATACTTTTAAAATTATCATTTATTCAACTTTATCAACTGTTCTTTAACGAGTAGAATGAAATGACGTAAGTCTGTGCAGTGAAAGGAAAAACGTTAAAGAAACAGCCACACAATATGGAACATCTGTCAGTACAATTTTTAATTATTTTGATCGAGTGATTTCAAAATCAATCAAGGGGATGAAAGTTGTTACCAGTAATCGTGATAGATGCTCAAGTAACATCAGGGATTTAAAGTGAAAATCTATCTGTGAAAGTTAAGTTATTAATACACTATATAAATATATAGGTAGCACAATAGAATAAGGGTTGAAGATTGTGTTTCCACCCCAACTATTTAAAAAGAGTCGAGGCTTAAAAGAGGCTGCTGCACTTACTGCTTTTCGTAAAGTTGCTAATACAATTTCTGCGCATATCTTTTTGAAGAAGATAAATAATACCTCTTTTTCTTCAATTAACTTTTGATATCACCTATGGTATCTTTCTTTTTTCGTTGCACTCAAGATCCTAATCCTTATAGTATAATATATTGTTAAACTGAGCTTGCAATTCGTTCATTTGCTATTCACTCTAGATATTTGATTGTATTATATACATTTCTTTCACCCGTGCTATATCATTCATTATTCCTTTGAGAGATTATAGGTCACCGTGTTGGTGAATAAAAGATTATAACGCTTTTATATCAAGCATTAGCAATTATTAAAGTAAACTTACATGATGATAATGCTGCATACTATCGTTGCAAAGAATTCGAAAACTAATTGATTTTGAAAGCATGAATAAAGAATAACCTTGTTTAGATTATATGGTATGTATACAGATTTTGTTGTGAGACGATGATATACTTGTTTAATAAATAGATACGGGGGAAGGGGGCTTTAATTTCGCCAACTATTAGCATACGTATGATTAGAGGATAAAGAAAAAATTTATATAAAAATACTTGTTGACAAAAAACTTTATATTTCATATAATATTAGAGTCGCTGAAAGAACAGCGGTAGAATATAAATAAAATAATATTATAAACAATATTAAATTATTTAAAATTCGTTATTGACATAGTTAATTTATTTTAGTATAATGATTAAGTTGTTGCAAGATGACAGAATGAACCTTGAAAACTGAACAAGCAAGATGT
>NZ_ML122639.1:0-1723 GCF_003844195.1 Rummeliibacillus sp. TYF005 | reverse complement strand
TGGCAGCTTCCCACATGGGAGTGGGAAGTGCATAAAAGCCTGAAGATCATTCGCACGTATCAACTCCTTAATGCTCAAAAAAAGACAGCCCCTTCAGGACCGTCTTTTTTCTCCGCTTACCGTTGACACTTACCTCTCATTTTTTCTCCTATACAACTTTATACTTTCAACAGAAAATAAAGGTTAATTATTTATCTTTATAGAATGTAACAATAAAAATAATTAGGTGGTGTTATACATGAAAAAAAGGTTTCGTAAAGGATTGATTGCTTTTGCAATTACAGCCACTATAATCCCAACAATGGTTTTCGCTAGTGAAAACAATGAAATCGAACCACTCGGAGCTGGCGAATGGGATGGTTTACTCAACAGTGAATATGGAATTTATGCATCAAGATGGGTAACTACAAGACCTGTTAATTCAGGTGGTGGTGATATTAGAGTCTGTATGTCCGGAGTCAATGCAGGCAATACAATTACAGTGAACATTTATGAACAAGATATAAGTTCTGATGATACTGTCAGGACAGATATCGAATTCAAAGGACCGAAAACTGGAACTTCAGAAAAAACTTGCAGTTCAAATATTGATGTCGAAAAATATGTGGATGGTGATTTTGCTGAAATCTATTTAAAAATGAAAGGCAAATTAGAATCAGATACTGTCCGAGTTTATATTGACGACTAAATAAAAGGCACGAAAAATATTCGTGCCTTTGCTACTCTCAATCCTTTTTCACTTAATTTTTTACTGGTGCTTTTTCAAAAACTGATACGACTCTTTTATATCGTTTCCCTGTGTCTTCTAATTCTTCTCGAAAAACTTCCGTTACTAAAAAAGGCGACTTTGCTTTTCCAACAGCAACAATATCACCTGGTTGAATGTTTAATTTGCGTAAATCCTTAGGGATATGCCACGTATATTTTTTTGGATATAGCTTTAACGGATCTCCCTTTTTACTTCTGATATGAAATCCTGAAAGTGTATTATTCTCCATCAACATTCTCTCCAATCATTAACTTTATCGATTTTCCTAATGAATGAAATAATTTTGTGCCTTCCAATTCCACTGAGCCACAATCGAATACGCTTTTTCCTCAATGTCTGAATCCTCATCATCTACTCGAACTAAGTCGCCTTCTTCGACATCATCTAAATTCAATTGCTTATGTACTTTTTTTAACAAACCACCGTATGCAATCATTCGCTTACGATATAAACCTTCTTCCAAATCTTTTACAACCTCTAAATCATTTTCTAGATTACCAGTCAGATAATCGGCATCTTTCACTGAATATTTAGCAGTTTCTTGTACCGCTGCTTGAATGGCAGTGACCTCTTTTTTCTTGTTGCGCTTTTTATTTTTCACTGCCTCTATATGTACAATTGGCACATAATCTAGTTTCATTGCCTTTTTCCAAAGACTTGTCCAATCTTCTTGTGATAAATAATTATCACTATTTTTAAAATAAGTTCTTTCAACACATAGTAAAACGTGCATGTGCTGATTATAGGAACCATCTTTTTTATTGACCGTAACTTCTGTGGAACGCATAAAGCCAATCATATTTTGTTTTACTTTTTTATAACCCATCAATCGACGAAAACCTTCTGCCATTGCTTTTAAACTTTTATCCAACGCTTCACCGTGAAACACATTCTTGACTGACAAGGTTAAGAAAAGCCATCTTGCTTTTGGTTTTTGACGAATCACTTCTTCTA
>NZ_ML122638.1:0-1756 GCF_003844195.1 Rummeliibacillus sp. TYF005 | reverse complement strand
CAAGGGATTGGAATTATGAAATTAACTCAATAATAATGTTGATGAAAATACGTTAGGTATCGCTCAAAACTTCCGCATATTTGAAAATAAATCAGAAATTGCATCTAATACAAATGGGAATGTTGCTGTTAAAGAGCTGACTGGAATGAATGCCGACTTTGGTACCAACCAACATGGTGATTTGAATAGCGCAGATAATTAAAAAACAGACATTACATATATTCAATCTATTAAAGACAGAGTAAACTTTACTAGTTCATCAGGTGTTCAGGATCGCGAAATTAGTAGTAGGTAAAGATGTTAATCTAAGTGTCGTAAACAACGGAAATGATGTAGCCATTAATGGAACGAAATTAAATCATATCAAACAAGTTTATCAAGATACTGATACAACATATATCAATTTTGAAGAAGAATTTTCCCAGTTGGCTGCAACTTCAAAATCCTTGGCAAATAAAACAAAGGATGACAAAACAGTTGTTCTTGATAAATTAGGATCAAGCTATACTTTAGATTTATCTATGTTTGAAGTTAAAGATAATACGATAATATTAAATATTGACCCAGAAGATTTAATAGACTCATCAGGCAACCTAATTATTAAAGGGCTAAAAAAGGAACAAATGTTATACTCAATGTTGATTTAAAAGCCAAAAAAGAATTGAATGTACAAAAGAAAATTAATTTGAGTTATGTAAATCCTGATGGTATAACATCGAATCGAAATAACTATGAAGCAGTTGATTTCAGCGATGCTAATCTTTTGTGGAACTTTAATGATTCTACTTCAGCGAATGGATTTACAGGATTGATTAATCTTCAAAAAGCATGGCAAGGAACAATTCTAGCAACAGGAGCTACATTAAAAGATACCTCTAATATTGATGGTTCTATAATTGTTAATGAGTTTTTAGGTGCTGGAGAAACACACTGTTGGGATTACCAAGAAACAACTGATCCAGGAAACGATGAAGAAACACCTCAGAAATCAAATGGTAGCACAACAGATTCAGGGACTAGTAACAATAAATCATCAAATAATTATGATTCAAAATCAAAAATGGATAAAGTAATTTTTAAGTTGGATGCTGGTAGCACTCAAAATGCTTTACCTCAAACTGGGGAAGACAACTCATCATCAGTTACTTTAGCTGTATAGGAACTTTACTTGCGGCAGTGGTGGCATTCTTAACTGCAATTCGCAAAAGAAAAACGGCAAAGTAGAACTTAAAAAATTGCAAAACCATAATGTAATAAATAAAATGACGCTGTGACAAAAGAGTTTTAGCTAATGAAAAATCCGAACAATAGTGAAATTACCTTTAAATCCTCACTTTTGTTGGATTTTCTTTTTTATTATCTCCTTGTCAAAAATCGTTTGCTCCTACATTGTTTCGCTTACTCCGTTGTAGAAATTTCTTTTGCATACGTGCTGTTGGAACTTTTTGTGAGTTTAATAATTGTGGAGGTAGTCAAAACTACTTGATTGGAAACTTATTCAGAAGATGGTATGAAGGAGAAATGAAAGAAGACCTAAGCTAAAACTCTTTTAAGCAGTAAGCTGGCTTGAATACTAAAATATAGCAACTCTTTTTATAATTCAGGCCAGAAATCTATTAATATTAAAATTTCTAAAAGAAGTGTTGACTTCAGGTGGAATGCATGTTAAGATATTTAAGTCGCTGAAACAAGACGGTAACAAAATAACTTGAATAAAAAAGTTGTTGACATCGTAAATAAGATTTGATATAATAAT
>NZ_ML122637.1:0-1769 GCF_003844195.1 Rummeliibacillus sp. TYF005 | reverse complement strand
GATTAAGTCCATATAATTGTGTAAAAAGAAAAAGAGTCAAATTAATCCCTCTTGGTTACAATGTTTTCATCGACGATAAACAATGAGGAGGAATTAATAATGACCCAACTACAGTTTAACCTAAATGTGGACCTTTTAAAAGATTCTGTAATAAATTCTAATATCGATACAGTGATGAAGGCATCTATTGTTCTTGTACTAAATGCATATATGGAAATGGAACGAGATGAATATTTACAAGCTTCTGCTTATGAACGTTCAGATGATCGTCGTGATTATCGAAACGGTTATTACGATCGTGAATTATTGACCAGTATCGGTCGTATACAACTACGTGTTCCTCGAACACGTGAAGGAGAATTTTCTACATCCGTTTTCCAAAAGTATGCACGTTGTGATCAAGCTTTTGTGCTCTCTATGCTAGAAATGGTCATAAATGGAGTATCAACACGTAAAGTCACAAAGGTTGTTGAAGAACTCTGTGGAGAAAATGTATCTAAGTCGTTCGTCTCTTCTCTTACAGAAAGACTTGATCCAATAGTAAATGAATGGGCAAAGAGACCACTGAATGTTCAATACTATCCATATATATTTGTCGATGCAATGTATATTAAAGTCCGTGAACATAACCGGGTAGTTTCTAAAGCGGTTTATATTGCTACAGGACTATGTGAAACAGGGCAAAGAGACGTAATTGGATTAAAAATTGATCATATTGAGAGTTTTGAGGCTTGGCAAGGTTTCTTTCAAGACTTAAAATCACGTGGATTACAGTCACCCAAACTTGTTATATCAGACGCCCATGAAGGATTAAAAAAAGCTATTCAAAGGGAATTTATTGGTACCTCCTGGCAACGTTGCTCTGTTCATTTTAAAAGAAACATTATCGATAAAATCCCCAAAAAAGAGATGCCTCAAGTAGTTGTTGATTTGAAACGAATTTTTAACGTTGTGAAATTTGAGGACGCTAAATCATTTAAGGATGAATTCATGAAACTTTATGAAAATAATCCCAAGCTTGATAAAGCTCTGAAAACATTAGACGAAGGCTTCGAAGATGCCATCCAATATTTAAACGAACCAATTAAATTTCATACATTTATTCATAGTACGAATTCGTTAGAACGTTTGAATCAAGAAATTCGCCGTAGAGAAAGAGTAATTCGTATCTTTCCAAATACTCAATCTGCTTTTAGGCTAATAGGGGCCATTCTTATGGATTATGCAGAAGAACAAGCAAAGAAAAAATTTGTCATTAAATGAATAATGCCAGCGCAGCGCGCGAAATTTTTTTCTATGAAGGGGGTACCCCCTTCATAGAAAAAAATAAAATAAGCTTCGAAAATACAAATCTAGGATATCGATGAAACTGTAACCTTGGATTTTAATTTACACAATTCTTCGGACTTGACTACTTAAATTGTCTGGAACGTGGATTCAATTTAAAAATGCGTGGATTGAATTTCCAAAAGCGTGGATTGAACCTTGAAATGCGTGGATTAAACCCAATCTTGCGTGGATTAAAAATCAGTTCAACAGGGTTGTTTGATTGTGGTGAGATTACGATCAATCCATATCCATGCATTTCTTTTAAAATAGAAATATATCACTTTTTTGATATGTTATAATCATATATGAGAATTTTATATCAATATAGAGTGAGGTTTATTTATGAGGTTAGCATATAAGGTAATAGTAATCTTTACATTGTTATTAAGTTTTATATCTATATCAATTATTGGGAGTGTCAATAATTTTGTGTAAATGAC
>NZ_ML122636.1:0-1774 GCF_003844195.1 Rummeliibacillus sp. TYF005 | reverse complement strand
GTCCCCCTGCGAGAGTAGGACGTTGCTAGGCGATTAAGGTACTGCTGATATAATCGGTAGTACCTTTTTTTATTTAAGCACTTGTACCGCTAGCTTTGACTATCATCACTCTTTCCGCTATCCCAACTAAAACTCCCTTCTTCCAAATTCAATCTTCATTTTTTCTTAATTTGATTTTCGACAGCTTGTTCGATTAAGTGACAAAATATTATAAAACGCTAAAATAAAGATTAGAAAAACCTCTATAGAATTCCGTTTTTTCTTGGTATCTTATCGTGCAATAAATAGTGATTTTATAAATCAAGAAATTCATTGGGATAAATCAATAAAGTATATCGAATTTTCAAAATATATTGACAATATTTCAATCGTCTACTATTATATATCTTTATAACGGTAATAATTATTATGTTATTACGAGTTAAAATGCAACGTAGAACAACAATTTTGAGTTTTAAGGAGATGGCTGAAAGGTACTTTATTTTAAAAGGGGTTGTATGAGCATTGAAAAGTTTAAGAGAACAGGCGTTAGATTTGCACAAAGAATTGAAGGGGAAATTAGATGTGCAAACGAAAATACAGGTGGAAACGATAGAAGATTTAAGTTTAGCATATTCACCTGGTGTAGCAGAGCCTTGCATTGAAATTAAGAATGATGCTAACTCTGTTTACGATTATACAATGAAAGGAAATCTAGTAGGCGTAGTAACAGATGGTACAGCGGTGCTTGGTTTGGGGGATATCGGGCCGGAAGCTGCATTACCTGTTATGGAGGGAAAAGCACTTCTTTTAAAACGTTTTGCCAATGTAGATGCCTTTCCTATTTGTTTGGATACAAAGGATCCAGAAGAAATTGTTCAAGTAGTAAAAGCAATCAGTCCAACATTTGGAGCGATTAACCTTGAGGATATTTCAGCTCCACGCTGTTTTATTATTGAAGAAAGATTAAGAGAAGAATGTAATATCCCTGTTTTCCATGACGATCAACATGGTACGGCAATTGTAGTTGGTGCGGGGATATTGAACGCATTGAAAATTGTTAACAAGAACATAAAAGATGTACGAATTGTTATTAATGGAGCGGGCGCTGCAGGAATATCCGTTTTACGTTTGTTACGTGATTTAGGGTTTGAACATTTGATTGTTTGTGATTCTAATGGAATTATTCACAGGAATCGCGAGCATGGGATGAATTCGATGAAAGAGCGTATTGCAAAGTTCAGTAATTTAGATGGACTTGAAGGTAAACTGGAAGATGCATTAAAAGGTGCAGATATTTTTATCGGTGTATCAGCAGCAAATGTTTTGACTGAAGAAATGATACAATCTATGAAAGAAAACCCAATAGTGTTTGCATTAGCAAATCCAAATCCTGAAATTTCATATGAAAATGCAATTAAGTGGGGAGTACGAATAATTGCTACTGGGAGATCAGATTATCCAAATCAGATTAACAATATGCTGGCATTTCCAGGTATCTTTAGAGGTGCATTAGATGTTCGTGCATCTGATATCAATGAGGAGATGAAGCTTGCAGCAGTCAATGCAATTGCATCCATCATTACTGAAAAGGATTTAATTGAAGGGCGCATCGTCCCAGAGATCTTCGATATGAGAGTTACAGAAACGGTTGCAGAGGCAGTTAAATTAGCGGCTATTTCAACAGGAGTGGCGCGATTGAAGCAAGAAAAAGAAATTGAAATTTAAGTATAAATGCCATCTAGCGTAGTATGAAAACTACGCTTTTTTCTGTGAAAATATATAATCCCTGCGG
>NZ_ML122635.1:0-1783 GCF_003844195.1 Rummeliibacillus sp. TYF005 | reverse complement strand
CCTGAATTATTCACAGCTACATCATAAGTTGTGGATTTAGTACGGAACTCGGTTATTTTCTCCTTTTTAAGTTTATAAAGTGCTTATTTGCTCTCCAAAGATACGATTTTCCAATTTTTAGAGTGAAAAAGTGCTATTTTGGGGCAGACTACTCCCCTGAATTAGAATACGTTTTTTAAGATGGAGCAAGAGAAATTGACTTCATTATTCTATTTGTAGATTTTGAATGTTACTGAGTACCTGCCAAAAGAATTTCTGGTACACAAAACTAGAGGCCATCTTAAAATAAAGAGATCGCCCTGATTTGACTAATTTACTTGCGACTTTAATAATCCGCGAGCGAATCGTCTCAATTTGCATATTCCTTTGCGCATTTGGAAAGGTGAGCGTTCTCATCCAATTGGTCAAGTTATAAGCAAGAAGACTTACCATCATTTTTGCTTCATTTACTTGGAAAGAGTGGCTATTCATTTGATCTAATTTGAAGCCATTCTTGGCTTCTTTAATATAGTTTTCCATCGTTCCTCTTTTTTGATAACTAAGGACAATGGCTTTTGGAGAAAAAGCTTCTTTCAAATTCGTCACAAAAAAGGAATGCGTAAAGAAAAGTTCACCAGCCGGGCGAACCGAATAAATGATTACTTTTCTTGGTTGATCCCATGATTTTGCTTGATAAATGGTTTCTTCATAATAGACTTCTGTTTTAGTAATATCTGAAGGAGAAGTGGAAGGGTGATATTCTTCCGCAAGTTGTTGGAGAATTGCGTTTGATTTTAAGCGGATAATATAATAAACCGATTCTTTTTCACATAATTCATATAAACCAGGGACGGCAAAACCACTATCTCCCCGTACAAATAAGGTGGTTGAAGGGAATTTTGCATTGTAATGTTCAATCATTGGTTGGATAAACTCTACAACCCCATTGGAAGTATACACATTTCCAGGGCGTAATTGAGCCTTTAGAAAGTCTCCTGTCACCCCATCAAAAGCTACGAGTGGATGGAAGCCAACTGTTCCATAATGCGAGTTATATGCCGCAGATTCTTGGTGACCATAGGTATCTGAATGCGTCGAATCTAAGTCACAGATAAGTGCTTCTGATCCTCTAAAAGTATGGACCTTATCGAGCAATTCTTGATTGGCTTGAAGACATTGTTCAATCGATTGGGCATCGAAACGTTTATAAAATCGAGATAAACTAGGTTGAGAGGCTAAATGATTCGTGCCAATTACTCGTGTAAATACCGGATCATTTATCAATTGATCCGCAGCATCATCTTGTTCATATCCGGCGATGGTTTGGTAAATTTTTTGACGAAGTAAATTGATATTGGAATGAATAAAGAACAGTCTTTCATCTTTTAAATGGAGATGTTTCGCAAGGGTCTTGGAGAAATTAATTTTCTCATCAAATTCTCTAAAGACAAATTCACCTGTATCCGAAGAAAGAGCGCCTCCATCATTTGATAGTTTAATTTGATGATTGAAATTTAATGTCATTTGAGGTAAAGTAGCCATTATAAGAATCCTTTCTTTTGGTTATTTCGTCGTTGTTTTAACCTTAACAGAAACGGATTCTTTTTTCATTTATTTCATGCATAAATAATAAGCTCCTAACGCTGATAAATCAGCGTTAGGAGCTTATTTATAAAATTCTATGAATAATTCAGGTTCAACTTTAATTTACATAAAAGGACGGGATTATGAATGGGATTGATAAAGGCAGGAGTTGGCTCTGCAAAAGGCGTTTTAGAAGATCAATGGCGCGAATATTTTTACT
>NZ_ML122634.1:0-1924 GCF_003844195.1 Rummeliibacillus sp. TYF005 | reverse complement strand
AAAACTTCCAGCCCTCGCCGGTTGGCAGGAATCGAATGCATTCGATTCAAAGCCAAGAGGGTTTGGGCGTGTCGAATTTTGTCAAATTAAATTTGCTCCTTATCCTCCCTTCGGTCCGGTACCGCAAATTTAATTTGACAACAGCCACAGATCCCCATCTACCTTCAGTATCCGCCGACCCAAAAATAAAAGGAGTAGCTTTTTTCGCTACTCCTTGACGAACTTTACAAACAAAACCTTCAGAAAAACCAAAAAACCCCCACTAAAGTGGGGGTTCTGAAACGTTTTAAGCGTTTCCACATAATTCATAGAGTTACCAAATGTAACTCCCAGTCACATAATCTGTAACAAATAATACCACAGCAGTCAAAACTGTTCAATGATTTTTATCTAATTCCTCGTTTTTGCCACGTATTTGATATATTTGCTAATACTTTTCCATTCACATTTCCAAATGGTTTGCTATTGAAATCAATGCGTTGAATACTAACACATTTAAGATTCAACACATTAGTCCAACGATCCATTTTTTTGAAATTATGAACATATGGAACTTTAACATACACATTTGCATGTGAACCTTTAGGAGGTTGAGTTGTCAAAGGAAAAACAAATACTTGACTACCTGAACGTCTATAAATTATAGCTGGATGTTTCCCTCCAAATTCATCAGCAACATTAAACCCAAAGTCGACCCAAACTACATTACCACGTTTAACCTCAGAATCATCATCTGCTGATATAGAGAAGGTCTTTTCATCTTTGATTATTTCCGTTTGCCTTTTAATCCATTCCAAAAAAGTATGTGCTGTGTAAACAATTTCTTCATCCCCACTTTGTTTACGATCAGCAATATATAACTCCAAAGATTGTTTCAAATTTTCANTTTTTTTTCATCAATTTTTAACTCATTTTCCTGGTCTGCTTTAATATATGCCAATTTCTATTCCCCTACCCAATATAATAATTTTGTTTTTTCCAATTCCATACAGCAACAATCGAATACGCTTTTTCTTCAACCTCTGAATCTTCACCGTCAACTCGTACCAAATCGCCATCTTCAATGTCATCTAAATTCAATCGCTTATGTACTTCTTTTAACAAACCACCATACGCAATCATTCGCTTACGGTATAGTCCTTCTTCTAAGTCTTTTACAACTTCTAAATCATTTTTTAGATTACCAGTCAGATAGTCAGAATCTTTCACCGAATATTTTGCGGTTTCTTGCACTGCTGCTTGAATAGCAGTGACTTCTTCTTTCTTGTTGCGCTTTTTATTTTTCACCGCTTCAATATGCACGACTGGTACATAGTCTAATTTCATTGCCTTTTGCCAAAGACTTGTCCAATCTTCTTGCGATAAATAATTATTACTATTTTTAAAATAAGTTTTTTCAACACACAACAACACATGCATGTGTTGATTATATGAACCGTCTTTTTTATTAACGGTAACTTCCGTGGATCTCATAAAGCCAATCATGTTTTGAGCCACTTTTTTATATTTCATTAAACGATTGAAACCTTGCGCCATTGCTTTCAAACTCTCATCTAACATTTCACCATCAAACACATTCTTTACTGTTAACGTTAAGAAAAGCCATCTTGCTTTCGGTTTTTGACGAATGACTTCTTCTACAATTTTTGTTGTTTGTATACTTCGTTTCATCGTTTTCCTCCAGTTGCACATCGGACATAACGGTGACTTGCAAAACCACGCTTTCGCTAACTTCATGCGCCCTTCATGCGTAATATCAAACTCTAGTATTTCACCACACGTTGACACACGTTCTGCTTTTTTAAACTGTAATATCTCTAACAACTCAAAATAACTAACATTCGCTGTCTTCTTTTCTTTCCACGGCTGAACTTTTCCATTCGCTTTTTTATCACAAAGTACTGTTTTTTGGTCTAAATCCATG
>NZ_ML122633.1:0-2078 GCF_003844195.1 Rummeliibacillus sp. TYF005 | reverse complement strand
AAGACCTTGCCTTTTTTGAAAAAAAGGCAACCCCAAAAAACTTTCAGCTCGCCGCATGGCAGCTTCCCACATGGGAGTGGGAAGTGCGTAAAAGCTTGTAGATCATTCGCACGTGTCAACTCCTTAATGCTCAAAAAAAGACAGCCCCCTTACAGGGACCGTCTTTTTTCTCCGCTTACCGTTGACACTTACCTTAAATATTTCTTTCAGGACAATAAAAAAGGGGGACGCCCCCCCTAATTTCACTTACTATTTTTAATTTTTTTAAAAAGTTTTACAAGCATTAAAACAATAAATACTATCAGTACTACTGTAAAAATTGCTGTCGCAATAAAAGCCACGTAATTTCCTTCTTTCTATCTTAAAATTGAACTTTTAGTAATTGTACCTTTTGCATTCGATTCAACATTAACTCTTAAATATTTTTCTTGTAATTTTAAACCATTTCCTTTAATTGTAAAACCTAAAATTGCGCTACCTTCTTGATAAGCTATTCTCCTTGAACTACTAGGCTTTTGTACTGCACTTTTCTTTTCAACTATATCAATAAGAATTCCTGCAACATGATTTGTTTTCATATAGTTTCCAGTTCTTCTGGCAGTCACTTTTTTCCCATCATAAGTAAATTCTGCACCTATATATGCAGTAACTAGTTTTAAGCTTTTTACAGCTGTATCATAAATGCTTCTTGAATGCGAAGCATTTTTTATTTTCTTTGATGTTGCAGCATATGCTTTATCAAAAAACAGATTATCAACAAATGTAAATAAATTAAGGTCGTCAGTATTTTCATCTACTTCTCTTTCTTCTGACTCTTTAAATTCATCTACTATAACCAAATTATCGTCAAACGTTACACTCAGGTTTTTATTGATCTCAAAAGTTTCAGATTCTATATTAGTTTCTAATTCTACTGACTTATGTACATCGTTATTTATGGTTTGTATTTCTTCTTGAATACCCTTATTTAAAGTTTCTTGGGTATTTTTCTTTAATGTTTCCGTGATTATAGTATTAACAGATTCATTGGACGTTTTAGTTTTCTCTTTGATTTCTGAAATAATCTTTTCTCTGTCGTTAGCAATTTTTTTCTTTTCAGAGTTATTGAAGTTTACTTTTAAATCATCATTATTTTGAACTCGTAGTGTATTTTCTTTTAATTCACTAGCTTGTACATTCGATGTTTTAGTTAAAAAAACACTAACGAACAATACGCTTACTAAAAAAACAGTTATTATCTTTTGTATCATTTTAAAAACTCCCTCTTTATTTTTACAGAAATAAGCATATATGAAAAAATAAAGATTTAGTATAGATAAAAAGTATTAGATTAGTCTCTATAGTCTGTTTATCAAATAATTTTCCAATTTCCAATTCCATTGAGCAACAACAGAATAAGCTTTTTCTTCAACCTCTGAATCCTCATCGTCCACTCGTACCAAATCGCCTTCTTCAACATCATCTAAATTCAATTGCTTATGTACTTTTTTCAATAAACCACCGTATGCAATCATTCGCTTCCGGTATAAACCTTCTTCTAAGTCTTTTACAACTTCTAAATCATTTTCTAGATTACCAGTCAAATAGTCGGCATCTTTCACAGAATATTTTGCAGTTTCTTGCACCGCTGCTTGAATCGCAGTGACCTCTTTTTTCTTGTTCCGCTTTTTATTTTTTACTGCCTCTATATGTACAATTGGCACATAATCTAACTTCATGGCTTTTTGCCAAAGACTTGTCCAATCTTCTTGCGATAAATAATTTACAGTACCCTTAAAATATTTTGATTCAACACATAACAAAACGTGCATGTGTTGATTATACGACCCATCTTTTTTATTGACCGTAACTTCTGTAGATCGCATGAAACCAATCATATTTTGAGCTACTTTTTTATATTTCATCAAACGGTTAAAGCCTTGTGCCATTGCTTTTAAACTTTTATCCAACTCTTTACCGTCAAAAACATTCTTTACCGATAGGGTTAAGAAAAGCCATCTTGCTTTTGGCTTTTGACGAATCACTTCTTCCACAATTTTGGTTGTTTGTATGCTTCGTTTCATCGTTTTCCTCCAATT
>NZ_ML122632.1:0-2099 GCF_003844195.1 Rummeliibacillus sp. TYF005 | reverse complement strand
TTGGATCTGATGCGACTAGTAAGACATTTGTGAAAGCCAAAGGTCTTATTGTTCATATGGCTTTACGAATCAATGAGGGCTATACATACGATAACGTGGTTGCTGCGTTTACCAAAGGTCTTTATAACGCTATACAGTATAAGCCTATTAAAATTGCAACAGTGTCAAAAGAAGTTCCTGTTTTTGCTCATTATAATTGGTTAAAAAAATAGTAATTGGAACTGAAACAGTATATAGAACGGGAGGCGATTGCCAAATGAAGTATTTCCAATCTGGAGAAGTCGCTGATATGCTCAATATTTCCACGGCATCCTTACGATCATATGCACAACTGTTAGAACATGCGGGGTATGAGTTTAAAAAGAATACAAATAAGCAACGGCAATATAGTGAACATGACGTTAACATACTTAGCGCTATGCTAGCGCTAAAAAATGACCATGGCCTAGCGCTTAAAGGTGCCATAGAAAAGGTTTCTAGTGCTGACTTTTCACCTTCTAGCGTTCTTCAACCAATCGCAGAGCGCCAAAGCGAATCATCTAGCGCGCCAACCGATGAAACCAATAATGACGAGCTTTATCAGATATTAGAATTGTTAACTAGCGAAATGATAGCGCTAAAAGGCGAAAATCTAGAATTAAAGGCGCTACTAAGTGCGCAAAACGGTGCTATAAAAGATTTAGAAACCAAGCAGGATAGGGCTTTAAAAGCGCTTGAACATCCAAAAGAAAGTGCTGCGCTTAAAAGCATGCAAGAACAGATGGATACTATGCTAAAGCATCAAACAAAGTTAGCAGAAACTGCACCAAATACCAATGCTTTAATGGCTGAAATTCGTAAATTAAATTCTAAGATTGCTGAATTAGAAACATTAGCAACAACCAAACAAAATAAAGGCAGTTTTTGGTCGAGACTATTTAGAAAATAGAGCGAATGCTCATTTATCGTTGGAATCGCTCTCTTTTTAATTTAAAGTTAAGCTATTTTTTAGTATAGTAGATATTTTAATGAATATTTTATAAAATATATTAGTTATTTAAAAATCTTTTATTGTTTTGGAAGTAGGGTTTATTTTATGAGTTATAGAAAAATGGCATATTTGTTATTAATATTAAATTTACTGACTCTTTCTATTGTTATTATGTTTGCCGTTTTAAGTATGTATGTTGATCAATTATCTAGTGATTATTTTGAGAGTTGGATATATTATATTCCAAAGTATGTTTATATTTTATTAGGGATATCTTTAATTATTACAGTTTTACTATTTTTAAAAAAAGAAAAAGAAGCAACTAATTAGTTGCTTCTTTTTTGTGCGTAATATTTATACTTTTATACGTAATATTTTACGTCTGTTTGAACCCAACTTTTTCCTGATTTTATATATGAAACTGTTTTTTTCTTTTTCTTTTTAGCTGTATAGTAATCTATTTTTAAGGTTATAGCTGAAGGAGCTCTTACGTATGCAGTTTTTGTTACATTTGTCTTTTTATTACCGGTGGCTGGTGAATGAATATATTTTCTTTGTTTAACTTTAGAATATTGACCTACTTTTTTTACGTAACCTCTTATGTATTCGCCTTTTTTTAATGAAGCACTATTTTTAGAACCAGAGTATTCATAAGTTTTTGAATAACTATAACCTAAAGAACTGGCTATTGTTTTTTTACTTAATTCAATTTGACCGGATACGGAAACAGTATCTGAAATAGATGCGCTAATTGTATCGTATTCTCCTTTTCTCTTTGCGGGGTCACCTTTATAAATGAGTTTCCATTTTCCATATTCAGTAGTTTTATAAGCTTTTGTTGTTGATTCTATCTTCCAGTTTTCTGTATGAGGAAGACGTTTTGCTTGTACAGATGTATTGGGGAAAGAAAATGCAAATAAAATTATGGTTGTTAGTATTAAAATAATGTATTTTTTCATTTGAACACTCCTTATATATTTAATATAGTATCAACAAAAAAACTTAAAATATATGGATAAAATGTAATTATATAGATAGTAAATAAGGTCTATAACGGATATATGAGAGTACATACTCTCTATTTTCATTTGGCTGAAAACGTATGAAAATGTATATTTTCATACGTTTT
>NZ_ML122631.1:0-2181 GCF_003844195.1 Rummeliibacillus sp. TYF005 | reverse complement strand
GAAAGCTTTAAACGGCTCTCAAACGTCTTAGAAAAGCTCTCAAGTCCTTTTGATTTCTTTTTTGAGCTCTGTATTCCATTTCAATCCCAACCCGTACACCCCCAAGGAAGATACTCTTTTTTACAGAAGAGTATAGCACGATATACTCTCATTCGAGAGTTTCGTGCTCTGCGAGGCTTTTTTGGCTCACCATGAGCCAAGTCGAAAACGTGCTAAATCGCACATTGTTTTCTCCGAGTTCAAAACCTGAAGACCTTGCCTTTTTTGAAAAAAAGGCAACCCCAAAAAACTTTCAGCTCGCCGCATGGCAGCTTCCCACATAGGAGTGGGAAGTGCGTAAAAGCCTGTAGATCATTCGCACGTGTCAACTCCTTAATGCTCAAAAAAAGACAGCCCCTACAGGGACCGTCTTTTTTCTCCGCTTACCGTTGACACTTACTCTTTATTTTTCTTCTAAATACTTAATAATTTCCGAGAATACGAAATACCCCATTCATTTTCGAATAACGTAGTTTTATAATTCACAAAATAGAAAACAATGTTACAGCAATTAAAATAACCATTTAATAAATCCCACAATATGACGTGGCAAGAAGAATATTATATCAAATAACAAATTAAAACGATTATTTCTCTTATAGTTAATATTATAATTAGAATTACTAATGATTAATCTCTCCTCTTATTTTATCTTTTAATTTTGTTCAATGAATTTTGCTTAATTATTTTATTTTCCTAATTCTCCTACCGTCAGTTTTCGAAGAATATTTTCATACTTAGAATAATGTAATAGCGATCTAGCGAACTACTTGTTTTTGTACTTCTACTCATATCAATAACACCTATCCTCTAATTTAAATAATAGTTTTGTTGTTCCCAATTCCAAAATGCCACAATAGAATAAGCTTTTTCTTCAACGTCTGAATCCTCATCATCCACTCGTACCAAATCGCCATCTTCAACGTCATCTAAATTGAACCGCTTATGTACTTCTTTCAACAAACCACCATATGCAATCATTCGCTTCCGATATAAACCTTCTTCTAAGTCTTTTACAACTTCTAAATCATTTTCTAGATTACCAGTCAAATAGTCGGCATCTTTCACCGAATATTTGGCAGTTTCTTGCACCGCTGCTTGAATCGCAGTGACCTCTTTTTTCTTGTTACGTTTTTTATTTTTTACAGCTTCAATGTGAACAACTGGCACATAATCTAACTTCATGGCTTTTTGCCAAAGACTTGTCCAATCTTCTTGTGATAAATAATTTTCAGCACCCTTAAAATATTTTGATTCTACACACAACAATACGTGCATGTGCTGATTATAGGAACCGTCTTTTTTATTGACGGTAACTTCCGTAGATCGCATGAAGCCAATCATATTTTGTTTCACTTTTTTATATAACATTAATCGGCGAAACCCTTCTGCCATTGCTTTTAAACTTTTATCCAACTCTTTACCATCAAACACATTCTTAACCGATAGGGTTAAAAAGAGCCACCTTGCTTTTGGTTTTTGACGAATCACTTCTTCTATAATTTTAGTTGTTTGTATGCTTCGTTTCATCGTTTTCCTCCAGTTGCACATCGGACATAACGGTGACTTACAAAACCATGCTTTGGCTAACTTCATGCGCCCTTCATGCGTAATATCAAACTCTAGTATTTCACCACATGTTGATACACGTTCTGCTTTTTTGAACTGCAAAATCTCTAACAACTCAAAATAACCGACATTTGCTAGCTTTTTTTCTTTCCAAGGTTGCACTTTTCCATTTGCTTTTTTATCACAAAGTACTGTTTTTTGGTCTAAATCCATGTTATCATGGGTACACATGTAAATATAAAAATCTCCTTTCAGGGGTTCCTGAAGGGTACAAAAATCCCCTATGTTATTTGATTTTGTGTGGTAACTCAATCATAACACATTTGGGATTTTTTTGTATATTTTTCTTTATACCATTAAAACCGTCTAAAAGCCTGTCATATCAAAGGTTTGTAGCACTTTTCAAAAATGACGTTATTTCTATATGTATCAAGATAAGAAAAGACTCATTTTTGCTCCGCAAAAATTCGTAAAAACCATAAAAAACTCCTGCTCAACGCAGGAGTTTTTTATCTTCCATTCCCGATTTCGATTCCTCTGTTGTCTTTCATGTCGTTCCATTTTTCGATTCCA
>NZ_ML122630.1:0-2247 GCF_003844195.1 Rummeliibacillus sp. TYF005 | reverse complement strand
AAGAATTATTATTTACAAGCTCGATACTATAATTCAGAGAACGGTGCGTTTCTAGCACTTGATCCACATCCTGGAGATGATGATGAACCATTATCACAGAATGGGTATACGTATGGGAATAATAATCCAGTGATGCATGTGGACCCGAATGGGCGTATTGCAAAATATATTGCACAAATTTTGTTATTTTTAGCGAAACCTTTAATAAGAAAATATGGAGGTAAAGCTCTTAATAAAGCTCGTAAGTATATGGTGAAAAAGGCTCGAAAATATTTAAAAAAATGGGGTTCAAAGTATAGGATTGAGTCGAATGGTGGGGTATTATTAAAAATTATAGAAAAAGGAAAAGGACGTGTATTCTCCATAGATTTTCATAGGTTGCCTGGAATTGCATATATTAAAAAGTACGGTAAGAAAACAAAGAAACAATATAGTAAAGGTATATGGCATTATCACTTTAAAAGTGATACCCATTACATTATTGCTGAGTTAATTCCTAAAAACGTGTTTATAAAGACATCCTCCAAATATAAGGTGGTGTGGTAAATGAAATTTTTTTTAAGCAACTTTTTAATAGGTGATGACTTTTCTTATATTTTCAAAAATGAAAAAAGAGGATTGGTTGAATTTTCTTTTATTATTTCTCCTACTGAAGACCATTTATGTGAGAGATATAAGGTGTTTTTACAACAGTTTTTGAGAAAATTAGATAGATATCCACTATATATACATGTACTTGATGAATCAAATGACATCAGTATCTCAGAAATAGCCGAAATGAAAAAAGTTGGTCCAGGGAAATTTTATCATTTTGCAAAAATAGAAAATGAAGTGGAATTAGTTCAACATTTTCAAAAGATTTATTTAGATGCCTTTAATAACGAAAATGTTTTACTATCTTCCGAAAAATATGTAGAAATTGATCCAAACGGTGAAGTTGGTCAGTGTCGTTTCATTTTTGATTATAGGATGAATTATTTAGAAGAAAGATTTTATCTGTGGATTGGTTTTGATGGAATAGGCTGGGATTTTATCGCTAACTTTACCGATTATCCTTATAATGAATTACCTATTAAAAATGAAATGGACTTATGAAAATAAAAGTCTAATCATGTATGTGAAATATAAATGGGTGGCAGTTATAGAAGAAAGATCATATATCCTATAGAAATATCTAAATGTGTATCATATCAGGTGGATAGAGTTAAAACAAGTCGCACAATTTAACGATGCCAATCAAATTCAAAAGAAAAACAATACGGACTACCAATATGATGCAGATGGCAACCTATTACAGGATGAACACTTTAAGTACACCTATAATGAAGCACAGCGCTTAACAAGCGTTCAAACATAGAAGGCAACACAGTAGCCTCTTATACCTATGATGAAAATGGACTTCGCCTCACGAAAACAGTTGGCGATACAACCCATGAATACTTCTATAATGATGAAGTATTGGATATGGAAGTCGTCAAGAAAAATGGTGAAATTACCCAATGTCGTTCCTATGAATGGGATGGCTACACACCACTTGGACTAATCGTGAAAGAAAAAGAGGTATCCGGAAACTTCCAAACCAAAACGTACCAATACATCACCAACCAACGAGGTGATGTGTTAAGCATTCGTGATCAAGAGGACCAAGAAGTAGGTTCTTATCGTTACGATGCTTATGGAAATGTCTTATCCGTAGAAGGCGATGTGGCAAAAGACAACCCTATCCGTTATGCAGGTTACTATTATGATGAGGAAACCAAGAATTATTATTTACAAGCTCGATACTATAATCCAGAAAATGGAGCATTTTTAGCTTTAGACCCACATCCAGGGGATGGAGAAGAGCCATTGTCACAAAATGGGTATTCTTATAGGAATAATAATCCGTTTATGGATGTAGATCCCAATGGTTTAGCTAGTATGCGTACTCGAGATTTAGCATTGCTTATTAATGGAGTTGTCGCAGCAATTCCCCAGCTTAGGCCTGTAGTTAAAGCAATGTCAAGTAAAGCTTGGTATAAATTAAAAAATTTACTAAAGAAAAAGACGACTAAAGATAAGATAATTGAAGCCACATTTTCTGGGCTAAAAAAAGCGGGGATGAAAAAACCTACGGCAAAACAAGTAGCGGTAAATGTCATAAACTTTATACTTTCTGTAAAAAAATCTTCAATTGGTAATTATGCAGTAGCGTTATTAAAGAAAAAGTTAAAGACTTAGATTAAGTGCCAGTCACCAAAACAATTC
>NZ_ML122629.1:0-2392 GCF_003844195.1 Rummeliibacillus sp. TYF005 | reverse complement strand
AAAGTGTTCAAAACTACTTGACGCTTACACTAGGTTTATTGTAAAATCTAATGTAAAGAATTCTTTAACTTTATCATAACATTTGAAATAATGGTAATATATAAAATAATAGGAACAATTTTTACGTATTATAACCAACTGTTGATGAAAGACCGTATAATGGAGATGATAAAAAATGATAAGAGAAATTAATGCTATAATCCCCCACCCTTCTATAAGAAAGTTGTTATCCTATGCGACTTCTATTGACAAAGTTGATAATGTATATGCAAAGTACATTCAATCACCCAACCAACAATTATTTGGTTTTGTGAGAGAAGGGATTATCATTGGTTGTATCGGAGTAGCTATAGACCATAATAGTTGCGAAATTAAGCATATCGCTGTTTCTCCAATAGAAAGAGGAAATGGGATAGGACGTAAAATGATTCAATATCTCATTGAAAAATACACATTTACATCTATCATTGCAGAAACTGACATAGAAGCAGTGGCGTTTTATAGAAAGTTTGGATTTAAAATTACTTCATTGGGCGAAAAGTATCCTGGTGTAGAAAGATTTTTATGTGAATTTAAATAAAGTCCCTACTTATCTCATCCTAACTAAAATCCTTAATAGTAATTTGGCAGAATGCTTCTGTTAGTTCCTCCAAAGTTCCATCAAATTTTCCTTCTAACCAATCTTGATACATAGACGTTAAGCCACCAATAAGATAATGAACACGATAAACATACATTTTTGACTTTTGGCTTTCTTTAGGGATTTTCGAATCACTTAAAATTTTTTCAATGACGATTTCCTTTAATTTAAATATAAAGCTTGGTGCCCTCTGCGTATTTATGCCTAAACGATAAAAATCAATGTCTTGCTTTAAAAAATGAATTGTTTTGGTGACTGGCACTTAATCTATTAGATCGTCGACAATTGATGTATCAAATGTTATTCGATGAATCAGACATAACATACCACCTCTTTAAATACATACAATTCGCAAAAATATAGCTAAATCCTTCTTCTTACAAAAATTTGATATATCAGATATAAATAGCGCAAGAGAATAAGAAAAAAGCCCAACTTCTTATATTAAGAAATTGGACTAGCAAATAGTAAAGTTTTTAATTTTAATATGTTTTTTCGCTGGTATTTAGTTATTTTCGTGGCTGCAATAAAGTTGAATAAATAAGCAGAATATTTTTAACATAATTGTTAATTACGATGGTTAGCTACAATAATTTCTTTTAACCAAAAATAATCATTATAACTAATAAGCTAATAAAAATTGATATTGTAGCATAAATAAATTTATATTTAATTTGATAATAACGCTCGATAGTATTTAAAATACTTAAAAAGAACAAGAAGAATAAAACGCCAAAAACTTTAAGTGAAACACTATTTTTAATAAAAATTGATTCATCTAACAAGAGTAACATTCCACAAAATAATATACCAGACGTTATTCCTAAATAAATAAAAAGAACATGAAGTGATTTTAATATTTTCATTTTATTTTACCTTTCTATATTTCCATGCATATGCATAACTTGTACCACCAGCAAAAATTGCAACATCCGTCCAACCAAGATTAGCTTTTACTAAAGCTTTTGCTAAAGCTTTTCTCCCTACTTTTTTCGCTTCTCTTTTCATTGCTCTTTTCAGTGAATTTCTAAAAGATCTACTTTTTATAACTGACTTTTTAAAGGCTTTCTCAATTCCCTTTCTAAGAGACTTTTGCTTTTTACTATGTGAATAAATTGCTTTTACAGACTTAGTAATTTTATCAATATATACAGGTATTAAAGCAATAACTGTTTCAGCATTATCCCATCCTACATATTGGCTAAGCCAAAGTTTGAAACCATAGCGTATTGATTTTTTAAAGCGATTCCAAGATAAGGCTTTCTGACCATCCGGATCCACGTTCATCACTGGATTATTATTCGCATAAGTATATCCATTTTGTGATAAAGGTTCATCATCATCACCTGGATGTGGATCAAGTGCTAAGAATGAGCCATTCTCAGGATTATAGTATCTCGTTTGTAAATAGTAATTCTTTGTTTCTTCATCATAATAGTAACCCGCATATCGAATAGGATTGTCTTTTGCGACATCACCTTCTACGGATAATACATTTCCATAAGCATCATAACTGTAAGAACCA
This sequence comes from Rummeliibacillus sp. TYF005, assembly GCF_003844195.1. Lineage (NCBI taxonomy): Bacteria > Bacillati > Bacillota > Bacilli > Caryophanales > Caryophanaceae > Rummeliibacillus > Rummeliibacillus sp. TYF005. The sequence continues at coordinate 227 of NZ_ML122629.1, read as the reverse complement.
ACTTCTTGGTCGTCCTGATCACGAATACTTAATACATCTCCACGATGATTGGTGATATATTGATAAGCTTTTGTTTGGAAGTTTCCTGTTGCATCCTTTTCTTTAACAATCATTCCAAGTGGTGTGTAGCCATTCCATTCATAATAACGGTATTGTGTAACTTTTCCATTTTTCTTTACGACTTCCATGTCTAGTACTTCGTTATTATAGAAGTATTCATGCGTTGT
>NZ_ML122628.1:0-2614 GCF_003844195.1 Rummeliibacillus sp. TYF005 | reverse complement strand
CGCAGGGATTATATATTTTCACAGAAAAAGCACAATAAAGATCATACCCTATTCTCTAGCTAGGAGAATAGGGTATTTTTGAATAGTGGCAGTCATTGAAAAATATTTATAAAATGAATCCATCAATTTGCTTACAATCAAAGTAAAGCCTTAGAGGAATTATCCAATGACATGTCGAAAATGCAAAACTACATAGATCGTATTCAAGGACATACAAAAAGTGGAAAGATATAACTAGAAAACTGTACAATCGGACAGTAAAGAAATATCAAATTGAAGACTTGCTTCTGGAGAAAGCCTGTTCTAGAGAAGATAACAAGGAAGAGTTACAGAAGAAACTGACGAATACAACTAACATAGAAGAATTTTTAAAACTCGCAAAAGAACTAGGCGATGAACTCTAATCAAAACAATTGACTATTTATCGATGGCAATCCGTGATTCGTATGAACGAGATGTGATCAACGGAGACGCCAAGTCACGTGCGGAATGGTTTTCTTATGCATTAGGAACTATTGGATTGTCCGCAGTGGGAACAAAAGGGTTGGGCGCCGTATCAAAAACCGGAATGGCAACAACAAAAGTCGTTACCAAAGCAGGCGCCAGCAAGGTAAAAGGTGCAGCACAAAAAATTTCTGGTTTAGATTTATTACCGTATGCCCCTAGAAATCAATTAGCTTATGCGAATGCAGGTGTTGTGCCTTATAATGTGGTGAATGGTGCTGGGGTCAAAAATCAGTTGATCTCTATGACAAAGGTAGAGAGCAGCGGTAATCCTAGAACGAGGTTACCAAGAAAAAATGGTCAATGGGAAGGTAAACCTGGTAATGGGAAATGGTATTCAGATAAACCGCAAGTAAAAAAAATAACGAATGGTGAAGGTGTAGAATTTAATGAGGGAAGACCAAATTTCACTCCATGGAGTAAAGGGTCCCTTAAGTTTAAAAAAGGTATATTGGATGGCACGAAAAAAGATTTTAATATAGTGTATGAAAAAATTAAGCAGTTGAAAGGATTTGAATCAATCACTCAATCAAAATTTTGGCTTAAAGAAAAAGGATTAACACCACATCATAAAAGCTCAACTGAAATTGAATTGATTCCAACTGATTTACATGGAAATATACCACATATTGGTTCTGCATCTGATTTAAGAGGAGGAAAAAATAAGTGAACGAAGTATTGAAAAGAACATTAAATACTATTATCGATATAGATATGAGTGTAGTAAAAAGAGATAATTATGGCAACAGTATTAAAAAGATAGAACTCTTTTATAATGTAAATATTCCATTGGACTATAAGGAATTTTTACTTGAATATGGAGGGAGCTTTATTAAAGAAGACATAATGTATCAGCCAATCGAGAGTACCCCTGTAACTCCAAAGGATGGGTTTGATTCAATAAATTGTTTTTATGGATTTACAAATAATAACAATGATATAGAAGAAGCCATAAAAACGTATCATGAGATTTTAGGTACTGACGTCATGCCTATTGCAGATGCGGATGGAGGGGATTTAATATGTTTAGGTTTGAAAGAAGACTATAGAGATAGAGTTTATTATTGGTATCACGAAGAACAACTAGTAAAAGATGATGGAGCAGAACATTTATATCTTATTGCAAACACTTTTAAAGAATTTATTTTTAAATTTAAGAAACATGTAAGGAAAATAGATATTGAGTTAGATGATATTGATATATTTTTAGATGAAGATTTACTAAAGGATTAGAAGTTTTGGAATGAAAGTTTTAAGATCTAGTGCCAGGCATTGAAACAATTCAGAAAATAGACTACAGATCAAGTCCTTAATTTCTCAAGAGGTTAGGGGCTTTTTCTTTTTATGGTTAAATTTATGATTGTGTAGATACCCCCATGATACGGTAGAAATAAATTCTTCAATTCTCTTATAACTAGTGAACTAGACGATCTTTGGAAAGATAAAAAGATTAGAAAGAAAATTGAACGTCAACTTAGAGAACCTGGAGGCTTAAATGAGTGGCACTTAGTTTCAAAGGATTCGCAATTTAAGTATTGGAATTAGTCCTATGTATAGGCATAGAGACTATCATTCTGTTTATAATGAAGTAGTTGAAAATGCATAAAAATAATAGATTAACCAAAGTGTTGAGAGTTTATAAAAGCAAGTTTATGAGTTGCAGAGTAGTTTAAGGAGATTGCAAGAGAACGGCTTACCATTATATCCTAGTCAAGGAGCAACAGTAGAACTTTGGGAAAGAAAGCTTAGAAAAATGGAAAAACAATAGAAGCAAGGAGGTAATATAAATGGAAAATAAATACATCGAACAGTTACTATATAGCACAGATAAAGAATATATAATAAATCAGTTAACGAATACAAACAACTCATTATTTTGTTGCTAATTATAACTGGAATAATGGATTGGATGTACCTACGGTTATTCTAGAAAATGAGGCTTGTGATTTTGGAACAGGTTTACTAATGTTTTATTTTGCAGATGGATATCGTATGTTAGAAGACCCTGATGAAGTCTCAAGTTCTTCGTTAAAGGAATTGAAAGATTTTTTGAGTGAAATTTATAATAAAATTATAAACTTGAGTTAATTTCATAATTCCAATCCCTTGT
>NZ_ML122627.1:0-2668 GCF_003844195.1 Rummeliibacillus sp. TYF005 | reverse complement strand
AGAGCTCTTACTACTAATATACGAGGAGATTAATTATGTCAAAAACTGAACCAAAATATTCTTATCTAGAGCCACCAAATGAGACAGAGGTACCAGAAGAATTGCAAAAAGAATTTGATGTAACAATTGAAACACAATTGAGTCAACAAGGTTTCTTCAATAATTTGTTTAAAATTCTTCCATTAAATGCGAAACAATTTAAAGGATTTTTAGACTTTAAACAGTCCTTATTTGATTCTCAAACGTGTTATCTGAGCAATATTGACAAAGAGATGATAGGGCTCGTCGTTTCCTCTACAAATTCATGTACTTTTTGTCTAACAACACATGGTGATATCCTTCGAGGGTTGACACAAGATCCTGTTTGGGTAGATAAACTAACTTATAATTATCGTTCAGCAGATTTAACCGAAAAGCAAAGAGCGCTGTGTGATTATGCATATCGTGCAACAAAAAATGTCGCTGAATTAACGACAGATGAAGTGGATAAACTTCGAGCAGTTGGTTTCAATGATCATGAAATATTAGAAGCAGCATTCGTTGTAGGATTCTTCAATTATACGAACCGTTGGGTAAGTACAATTGGTGCGATACCTAATCCAGGGCATTATTCACATAATCGATAAAGCTTTAAAAAGTAAATGGGATTAAACTTAAACTGTTATTAAGAAAAGGCGACTTTCGTTCGATGTTGAACTTAAAGTCACCTTTTTTTATTTTTCAGAGGTCTCTTTTATTTAGTTGGCATTTTTTGGGGAATTTCATATTCATCACAGTTTACTACAAAAATCATTCAAACTTATGTATCATTACAAACGAAGGAGTGAACAAATTGCAATTTCATACAACAAAATCATTCGTCTTAGCATCATCCTCACCAAGAAGAAAAGAGCTATTTTCTAGATTACATATCCCTTTTGAAATCATGTCATCTGATGTAGAAGAAACAAGTGTACAAGCATCCACCGTTGATCAATATGTAACAGGAGTCGCGTTATTAAAAGCTCGCGATATTGCCAAAAAAGCACCTGGAAAAGTAATTATTGGTGCCGACACAATTGTAGTAAAAGATAATGTCCTTTTACACAAACCTAAAAACCGTGAAGAAGCACGATCACATCTTTATTCACTTCGTGGAAATTCACACCAAGTATTAACTGCTGTTGCCATTATCGATGAAAATGGCTCAGAAACTACATTCGTAGAGTCAACTAAGGTTATTTTTAAGAATGTTTCAGATCAACTGATCGAAGCCTATATCGCAACTAAAGATCCATTTGACAAGGCAGGCGGTTACGGTATTCAAACGGATGGCGTTTTTCTTGTCGATCGTATTGAAGGGGATTATTTAAATGTTGTGGGCTTACCATTAGCACGTGTTTGTGAAGAACTTTTGAATCAGGAACTTATAACGTTATAATAACAAAGCTAAAAATTCTCTAAAAATTAGCCCTTCCTATAGCCCTATATTGACATACGTTAAATCATAAAGAAGCTACATCTTTCATATGTTTAGTTAGCTGAGAATAATCTATTTATTTAAATCATTTTCTAATAGTTGATTATTATCGAAATATAGTTTTAAATAAATCATCTTTGTAGCTAGGTCATCCACAAAAATAGATTATTTATAGACTAATTGAAGGTAGGTGTATCAATATAATGGATAAATCTCCAAACAATGCTGAAAAGTTAGTGATTGTAGGTGCTGGGGAGTTAGCTGAAATTGCATACGAATATTTTACCTATGATTCCAAATATGAAGTAGTCGCATTTACTGCTGAGAAAGACTACATCAATAGAGACAAGCTTTATGAATTACCAGTTGTTCCTTTTGAAGAGGTACAACAAATTTATCCAGCAAATGAATATAAAGCTTTTGTTGCAATTCCGTATACAAATTTCAATCGATTAAGAACGAGATTATATTATGAAACAAAAAATAAGGGATATGAATTTGTATCTTATGTTAGCTCTAAAGCTTTTGTCTGGAAAAACGTAACAGTTGGAGAAAATTGCTTTATCTTTGAAAACAACGTATTACAACATCATGTTCATGTAGGGAATAACGTTATTTTATGGAGTGGTAACCATATAGGACATCGATCTGTAATTAAGGATCATTGCTTCATATCTTCACATGCAGTTATTGCAGGAAACTGCGAAATTGGCGAAAGCTGTTTTATAGGAATAAATAGTACGATTAATGATGAAATAAAAATAGGAAAGGATTGTTTTATTTCCTCAGGAGCGTTGATCATTAAAAATACTGAAGAAGGAAAAATATATAAAGGCAGCCCCGCAAAGGCATCACCTGTTGATGTTTATAAATATTTTAATATTGACAGAGAGCGTGTCTTTAATAAAAACCATTAAAAATCATCTATTATAATAAAAGGTTACTGTCCATTTGATTAGGATACTGAAATAAACTTTCTAATCATTATTGCGAGCATGAGAACGAATTTTCTCATGCTCGCTTTTTCCGTTTTAAGAAGTAGATTTCCGTTTCAGATAGGCACTACTTCAATACCCTCGTCATTAAAAGATGTGCTCCTATAGAGAGAGAGTTTTTTTAACAAAATTATTTCTTTCTGTAGGGGTTTTTAGCACGAGCTGTTTCTGATGAAGTACTGCTGTAAGCGTCAAGTAGTTTTGAACACTTTCT
>NZ_ML122626.1:0-2714 GCF_003844195.1 Rummeliibacillus sp. TYF005 | reverse complement strand
CATCTGATTCTTCTGCGTATTCCATGCCAATTCCAACCCGTACACCCCCGAGAGAAGATACTCTTTTTACACAAGAGTATAGCACGATATACTCTCATCCGAGAGTTTCGTGCTCTGCGAGGCTAGTTGGCTATCGCCAAAGCATGCCGCAGCATGCATAAGACCTTGAGGGTTTCGCCCCTCAAACTTACGACCAAGGGAGCCCCTTGGATGGCATTAGCCTCCGGCGGTTTGAAACCCAGGTTTCAAAACTTCCAGCCCTCGCCGGTTGGCAGGAACAAACGTGGTTTGTTCAGTGCCAAGAGGGTTAGGGTTTAGCTCAATTAGTCAACTCCTTAAATTCCCTTCACTTCGTTTCGGTCAGACATTTACCGTTGACTAATGCCAAATCTATTTCTCTTCTCCTTTATTTACTTTAAACAAGGTATTTTCAAGCAAATCGAATTCGAAGTGGTTTTGTGTTAATCCGGCTGTAATGAAGAAAAAAGATCATATTTTGTCGAGAATTATACATATTATTTTATTAGTACATAAGGGGGGTAATATGAAAAAAAGTGTGTTTAGTTTATGTATTTTATTTATATTTCTAGGGGCTATTTTTATTTTTGCTAATCAATCTTATGCAAATAAAACATTAGAAAATGATACTTCCAAAATACTAAAAAATATAAAAGATAAGACATACCCAAAATATAAAATTGGAACGTATAAAATTAGTTCAGACCAAATAGATATAGAAATTATTGGTGACCTTGAATATTATTATTTAGTAAAGGATGAGGTGAAGAATCTCGTAAAAGATGTAATTAAATCGACTGAACTGAAAAATTATTCTATTAACATTAATCAAAGCAAAACCAGTCGAAAAATAAATAAAGAAGATAAAAGAGAATTGGATTTATTAGGTGATTTGTATACAAATTTAAGTAAGTTTTTATCTGAAACTTATCCAAATCAAATTGAACAAATAAATATAAATAATACAACTCAAAAGTTATCTGTCAAATTGGTAACATTAAATAACAAAACATCAGCAAATATTGGTGAAGAAATAGAAAATGGAATTTATGAATTTTTAAAAACATATTCTAATGAACTTGTTAATGAAAAATCTATTGATATATATGTTGGTGATAAAAAGGGAAGGAAAATAAATTAAATTTAAAATAAAAACCATCTACTTTTAGTTAGATGGTTTTTATTTTTTAATCATAGAATTTAAAGGTAAAACTATCATAATTCCCAACTGAAATATAGAAAAATACTTTGGCACCTTTAGGAATACCGCTAAACTCCATAATCCCTTTATTTTTGCTAACGCTTGCTATAGACGAAGATTTACGTTCACCATTAACATACATAACTCCACTAACCGTGTTTGTTGGATAAAGTATAGATGTAATTTCTATTTTAAAATTACCACCATCGGCTGAAATATAGGAATTGCTAAAAGTTTCTTTAGTGTATGCAAATGTATAATCTTCTTTTCCTAGATAGTCCCATTTTCCTGCACCATATGGTGTTAAATCTAAATCATTACTATTAAAGTCTTTTGCATCTGCGAAAAATGGAATTGTTAAAATAAATATAAAAGATAGAAAAAAAGTTTGGAATATTCTAATCTTACTCATTTATAAGTCATCCCCCTTTAGTATTTGTATTAAATTAATTTCTCTACAAAACTAATTAGACCTTCTGATTGCTCTCTTTTTTTATATTAATTTTAGTAGTATAGGGGGTAATCACAAACAAAACTACTAACATAAATAGAATGTCGTAGTTGTCAAATTAGTAATTACGACTAATATTTTTAAAATAATCTATCCATCAGTTAATCTCTTTTCCATTCATTTTTTCACTAATGCTTTTTCTAAAATTGCTACAACTCTTTTATATCGTTTTCCTGTATCTTCTAATTCCTCTCGAAAAACTTCTGATACCAAAAAAGGTGACTTCGCTTTACCTACAGCAACAATATCACCTGGTTGAATGTTTAATTCACGTAAATATTTAGGAATATGCCACGTATATTTTTTGGGATATAGTTTCAACGGATCGCCCTTTTTGCTTCTGATATGAAATCCTGAAAGTGTATTATTCTCCATCAATATCCTCTCCAATCATCAACTTTATCAATTTTCCTAATGTATGAAATAATTCTGTGCTTTCCAGTTCCACCGAGCCACAATCGAATACGCTTTTTCCTCAATATCTGAATCCTCATCATCTACGCGAATTAAATCACCTTCTTCAACATCATCTAAATTCAACTGCTTATGTACTTTTTTCAATAAACCACCGTATGCAATCATTCGCTTACGGTATAAACCTTCTTCCAAATCTTTTACAACCTCTAAATCATTTTCTAGATTACCAGTCAGATAGTCAGCATCTTTCACCGAATATTTGGCGGTTTCTTGCACCGCTGCTTGAATCGCAGTAACCTCTTTTTTCTTGTTCCGTTTTTTATTTTTCACTGCCTCTATATGTACAATTGGCACATAATCTAACTTCATCGCTTTTTGCCAAAGGCTTGTCCAATCTTCTTGTGATAAATAAGCACCTTTTGTATTAAAATAAGCACTTTCAACGCAAAGTAAAACATGCATGTGCTGATTATACGAACCATCTTTTTTATTGACGGTAACTTCTGTTGATCGCATGAAGCCAATCATATTTTGGTCTACTTTTTTATATTTCATCAAACGGTTAAA
>NZ_ML122625.1:0-3104 GCF_003844195.1 Rummeliibacillus sp. TYF005 | reverse complement strand
TTTGACAACCCCAACAATTAGTATAGAACCCTAAAATAACACATACTCTAGCATCCGTATCTTAAACAAAAAAAGTTGTCCAATATTGCAACTGGACAACTTTTCAATACAACGGTAACTCTTTTTTATAACACACTCAATTTAGTATCTTTTAAATCACTGATAAACATACAACCTGGTGCGTGTGTAATCATAATAGAAGGTTTGCTTTCCATAGCTACTGCTTGTGGTGTTACACCACAAGCCCAAAACACTGGAACTTCTCCTTCTTTTATAGTTACTGCATCCCCAAAATCCGGTTTATTAATATCAGTGATTCCTATTTCTTCTGGATTACCAATTTGAATTGGTGCTCCATGTACACCAGGAAAACGTGATGTAATTTGAACAGCACGAATGGCATCTGCTGAAGACATTGGTCTCATACTAACCACCATTGGTCCTTCAAATTTCCCCGCTTTTGCACAAGGTATATTCGTTTTATACATTGGTACGTTACACCCTTCTTCGATGTGACGCACAGGTATTCCACTTGCTAATAAAGGTGTCTCAAATGTGAAGCTACACCCTAGTAAAAAACAAATCATATCATCTTCCCAGTAAGCTGTTATATCATTTACTTCTTCTGTTAAAATACCATCCCTATAGATACGATATTTTGGAATATCTTTTCGAATATCTGCACCATCCGCTATTTTACTAGGTGTATAAGAACCAATATCAGAAACATCCACTAAAGGACAAGGTTTCGGATTTCGCTGACAGAAAAGTAAAAAATCAAACGCATACTCCTTTTTTAAAATAACTAAGTTCGCTTGTGTATAACCTAACGACATCCCAGCTGTTGGACCAGTAATTTTTTGTTCACGAATTAAAGCTCGTACTTCTTTTGGAGAAGTGGATTGATAATCCATTTGAAAAACCCCTTTTATAATATTTTAATCATATTTGTCTATCAGACTATTTAAACATTAACGGGATTTGTTCGAATAGTGTCATAATTCCCAGTACACCCATAACAATTACAACGAAAATCCCTGGAATTGTTAACCAAAGTGGGTGTTTATACGACCCAACAATACTTTTCTTATACACTGCAACCAATAAAGTACCAAGTGCAAGAGGTAAGATCAATCCATTTAATGCACCCGCTAATACCAACACATTTACTGGTTTACCTATAAGAGCAAATATTCCAGTTGAAACAACGATAAATCCAATAATAATCCAATTTTGATATTTTTCAAACATTGGATGGAATGTTTTAATAAACGATACTGATGTGTAAGCTGCTCCAACTACTGATGTAATAGCTGCTGCCCACATAATAACACCAAATATATGATACCCTAATTCACCAACTGCTAATTTAAATACAGAAGCCGGTGGGTTTGTAGCATCGATATGTAACCCTTGAGATACAACACCTAAAACGGCTAAGAATAATGCAACACGCATCACACCTGTAATTGCAATACCTGATACTGAACTTTTCGTGACATCAGGAATAGCACTTACACCTTTAATACCTGCATCTAATAATCTGTGACCACCTGCAAATGTAATATAACCACCAACAGTACCACCAACTAGCGTGATAATAGATAGAATACTAATTTTAGATGGCACAAATGTACGCATTACTGCTTCTCCTACAGGAGGAACAGTTGAAATTGCTACATAAAGCATTAAGAGAATCATGATACCACCCGCTACTTGAGTGGCCTTATCCATTACTTTACCTGCTTCTTTAAATAAAAATATGAAAATTGCGAAAACAGCACTAATAACTGCCCCAATAATCGGATCTATACCGAGCATTGCATTTAGCCCTAATCCAGCTCCTGCAACATTTCCAATATTAAATGCTAATCCACCAAATACGATTAATATGGCTAATACAACACCTAGCCCAGGCAAGACTTTATTGGCAATTTCTTGCCCTCGTAATCCTGTTACCACAATTATGCGCCAAATATTCAACTGAGCGAAAATGTCTAATAGCAGAGAAACTAAAATAACAAATCCAAAACTAGCTCCTAATTGTTGTGTAAAAACTGTAGTTTGCGTTAAAAATCCTGGTCCAATTGAGGAAGTAGCCATTAAGAAAGCTGCTCCTAATAGGATACTCCAATTGGTTTTCGTTTTCCTTAGCGTTTTTGTTCTTGTTTTAGCATCTTGTGCTAATTTTGCATTTTCCATCTTAATACCCCTTTTTGATTAAAGAAAAGCTTTTACTATAATGCCTTCTTTTTCTAATGTTTGATGAATATACTTTGCAAATTCCAATGCATGTTCTCCGTCCCCATGGATACATACTGAATCTGCCTGAATAGCATATTTTGTCTCTTGCTGTGTAATAACATAGCCATCTTTTATCATCTTAACTACCTGTTTTACTGAAGACTCTTGATCAGTAATTAGAGCATCCGATTGATTTCTTGAAGTTAAGGAACCATCTTGCTGATAAGTTCGATCAGCAAATACTTCATGTACTGTTCGAAGGCCTATCTTTTCACCTGCTTTTGTAAGCTCACTGCCTGCTAGACCAAAAAGAATAATATCAGGGGATACATCATATACAGCTTGTGCAATTGCATCAGCTAAAGCTGAATCTTTTGCAGCCATGTTGTATAAAGCGCCATGCGGCTTAACATGCTGAAGCTTAGCTTTTTGAGTAGCTAAAAAACCCTGTAATGCTCCAATCTGGTAAACAACCATATCATAACCTTCTTGAGGTGTAATGTTCATAGCTCTTCTCCCAAATCCATTCAGATCCGGTAACCCAGGATGTGCACCAATCTGAACCTGATGAACGAGTGCCCTCTTCACCGTTTCTCGCATAACTGATGGATCACCAGCATGAAATCCACAGGCAATATTTGCTGAAGTGACGTATTTTAATATTTCTTCTTGTTCGCCAAGTTTATAACGACCAAAACTTTCTCCTAAGTCACAATTGATATCTAAAGTAAACATTTCCATCCTCCTTACACTTAACCAAATTGTTACTTCGCTTTAATATTTTATTATCATAGCATTATGCAATAATATTGAAAAGGGTAAATTTTTCGGAGAGTATAAAATATTTTGTGTAAATAGAA
>NZ_ML122624.1:0-3311 GCF_003844195.1 Rummeliibacillus sp. TYF005 | reverse complement strand
GAAAAGTCATTTACACAAAATTATTGACACTTCCTTTTTCGCTTTTTTAGAAAATTAAGATTCTAACTTGTAGTTTTTTTCAGAAAAAATATATAATTAACTAAACACATTTTTAAAACGAGGGGATATTAAAATGAAAGAGTCTTTAGAAAACGTTGAAATAAAGCCTTTTGGTGACTCAGCTCTTATCGTAAAATTCGGATCCAAGATTAATCCGAAGATTGCAAAATATATTCAGTCCTTACAAAACAAATTAAATAAAACACCTTTTACAGGCTATATAGAATCCGTTCCTTCATATACAAATTTAACTATATACTATAGCGCAATATCTATTTATCGTGACCGTAAATTTCATCCATTTCAATTTATAAAAGAATATATCGAAGAATTATTGGAATCTATTAATCTCTTAGAAGAAACATCATCAAAACTAATTGAGATTCCTGTTTGTTATGGTGGAGATTACGGACCAGATTTAGAACTCGTTGCAATGCAAAATAACATAACTATGGAAGAAGTTATTGAAATTCATAGTCAACCAGAATACCTCGTCCATATGATAGGCTTTGCACCAGGCTTTGCTTTTTTAGGCGGAATGGATGAAAAAATTGGGACATCTCGAAAAGATGTACCAAGGCTAAAAATCCCCGCCGGATCAGTTGGCATTGCAGGGAAGCAGACAGGTATCTATCCATTTGAAACACCTGGTGGCTGGCAACTTATCGGTCGCACACCTACTAAACTATTTTTACCAGAGGTACAGCCCCCTTCCCTTCTTACAGCAGGTGATAAGATTCGTTTCTATCCAATTACAGAAAAAGAATACAAACAATTAGGAGGGCAAAACCAATGACCATCTCAGTAAAAAAGCCAGGTTTACTTGCCACAATTCAAGACACTGGTCGCTATGGTTACCAACAATATGGTGTTATTGTTAGCGGAGCAATGGATTTATACTCTTTAAGAATTGCCAATCTTCTCGTTGGAAATGCTGAAGATGAAGCGTGCATTGAAGTTACTATGTTCGGTACGGTTTTACAATTCGATGAAGATTGTTTAATAGCCATTACCGGCGGGGACTTACAAGCATTTATTGATAACAAGCCTGCTCCTTTGTGGCGAACTATTTTTGTAGCAAAAGGGAGTGTTTTAAAATTCAAACGACCTATTACTGGATGCCGTGCTTACGTCAGTATTGCTGGTGGAATAGATGTAGAACCAGTAATGAATAGTAAAAGCACCTATTTGAAGGCGAAAATAGGTGGATTTTCAGGAAGACCACTCATGACAAATGATATCATTCGTACAGGAAAGCTTTCAGAGAACCAACAACTTTTACTAGAAAAATTTAATTGCCAATCGCCAGCGACTTGGTATGTCGATTATTCACATTTCGTTTCTTTTTCAAAAGATCAAACCATATACTATATAGAAGGAACTGAATATAATAAGTTTACATCAGAAAGTAAACTTCAATTTGAAACGTCTTCCTTTACTATTTCTACACAATCAGATCGTATGGGCTATCGAATGAGTGGGCCACATCTTGAACTTACAGAAAAATTCGATCTTCTTTCAGAAGCAACTACATATGGAACCGTCCAAGTCCCTTCTGGCGGTCAACCAATTATTCTAATGGCTGATAGACAAACAACGGGAGGCTATCCAAAAATAGCACAAATCATCACGGCTGACTTATCGTCTCTTGCTCAAATGTCACCAAACAGTATTGTTCACTTCAAAAAAATATCATTAGAACTAGCCCAATTAAAACTTGTTCAAAAAGAGAAGATTTTAAGTAGATTAAAAAGAACGATAGAAGCAAAACTTAAAGAAGAATAAGAATGATAACTGATTAATGTAATTTCTATCATACACATGATTAGTGGGATTAATTTAGAAACAGTAAAAGATGGTAAACGAAAAAAATGCAAATTCAATGACATGAATTTGCATTTTTTATCTTGGAAAAATTCTTTTTAACTACTAAAAATTAATTTGGTAAAGCGAGCAATTCATTGTTTCACATAGGCCGCCCAATGATTGACATTATTTTTTGAAAGCGATGTATAATTTGATCCATCAATTTTTGCTTTTGTTATATCTCCATAAAAATCTTCTAATGTTAACCATTTACCTTTTACATCAATATATTTTAATGGCATATTGTTTTGGAATAATACTGTTTTTTTATTTGTATTCATATTCCATTTATAGACATTGGAATCACTTTGTAAAGTATAGTAAAAATTATTTTTGTTGATATCAAAAGCTTGTGCGTTCATTAGAAATTCATACTTTTTACTTGTAGCAGGATTTTCAGAACGATATTTCCAATAATGATCTTTTGCTAATTGTTGGTCACTGATTAAGAAATAATTCAAGCGATAACGCTCTCCACGATCAGGCATTGGGTCATTCCAAGTGATGTCCAGGTTGTACCATTTCCCATTCACTTTTACTTTATTCCATGCGTGGTTTGAATCTTTCACCTGACCAGTTATATATTTTGTTTCAACGCCAGCTTCGGTTAAAATACGATAAGCTGCTAATGCGTATCCTTGACAGACTGCCTTATGATCAAACAGTACTGCATATGCAGAGTGACCATCATCAGTTGCATTTGAACTGTATTCAGTATGCGATGCTATATATTTATTTACAAAGTATACTTTTTCAAAGTCCGTCATATCTTTCAAATGATTTTCTTTCACAATACGTTTTACTTTATCGTTAATCTTTTTTTCTTGTTCTGGTGTTGTAAGATAATAAGCTTCTACTTTAATATGGATCAAACCTAATTTGGATGAAATATGATAAGAATAACCAGTCAAATTACCAAAGCCATAATTTGCAGTAGAACTTAATTCATCCATAATGTTTTTGAATATTTTATCGACTTCTTTAGATTTATATACAGGAATTTTTGTAGGAATTGTAAACTCAAGTTTAACTTTGTCTAAATTTTTTAAAACTTCTTGTTTAATGGCAGATTCACTTGTGATTGCCGGAACATCCTCATCAGCGTATACATCATAATGTAAATAGCCAGCAGTACCAAGAGATATAGAAAGGCCTAGTAAGATTGCAAGGAACCTTTTCATCTATTTTTCTCCTTTCAATCATTTTATCTATGATAAAAAAACATGAAATTTAAGAGTGCTATAGTAATAACTATAAATGCAAATTGAGAAAACTAGACAAGTAATTTCTGGTACAATCTCCAACTAAATAAAAAGCCTAGACAATCATGTCTAAGCTCATAGATTTATATTATACCTGAATTATTCACAGCTACATCATAAGTT
>NZ_ML122623.1:0-3758 GCF_003844195.1 Rummeliibacillus sp. TYF005 | reverse complement strand
TTGACCACACCACCACATTTAGTATAGAGCCTTTTTACTTTTTATCTTACTCATGCATTAGCTCCTTTAACTCTTCAATCTGCACTTTATACGATAAACAAAAAATATTTTTCATCATTTAAAGAATAAAACTAAAAATTGTTGGCTAAAGTATATAAAATATTAGTACTTTTCAAAAATAAAGGAGAATTATCAACTTGAAGCTTATATTAGATTTATTTGTTTCTATATTTATAGGATACCATGTCTATAAATTTATCCAACTTTTGTTCAAGATGAAGAAAGAGGTTTTGTTTCCTAAAATAGATGAAGAGTCTACAACTATTCAAAAATATCCCCAAAAACCAATAAATCTACCATCCTACTCTAAACAAAAATTAGAGATTATCATTTATTCTTTAGTGCTTTTGGCGGTGATTAGCATCCTTATTTGGGTAGTCTTTTATGTAGAATTAGATGGAGCGCTTTATCTTTTATTATTACTTCCTTTAGCAAATTCACATAATTTATTTAACTTATTTGCGATTGTTGAAGACGGCGTGTTGAGTGGAAGTCGTTTTATAGCATGGAAAAATATAAATTCATTTCATTTTGTCCCAATCGATATTAATCATAAGTATTATGGATTTTCTAAAGAAGTAAATAATGGTTATGAATTGATTTTAAAGGAAAGTCTTTTTACCGTAAGTTGTATTGTAACTTCTGAAGAATCTAAAGAAACATTAACACAAATTTTTTATGAATATGGATTAAAACAAGAACAAGATCCATTCTTTAAAGTTTCTTGAAATGGGCCCCTGTTAAAGCTCGAAAACTTAACTCGTTCGTTATCAAAAACGGAATTCCACGCATATTATCTGAAAAATTTGTAATACTATCCCTAAATTATTTATTTAATTGTCAGAAGGGAAAGTGACAAATTTGGCGAAGCATTCAGATATAAGTTGGAAAAAAGATCATCCTTGCACTTTATCAAGTAACTCAGTTGAAAAGGCGCTGCGTATGGTGCAATCAGCGAGGTCACACTATGAAGAAATTGCAGTTGAACATATTTTCGATCAAATATCACATGCAGAAAAGGCTATTCAAACTGCAGAAGAATTTGGAGAGCATTTAGATATAGTTGAGCAAAATAAAAAACAACTTAAACAAGTAAAGCAACAATTAAGTGAATTTCAAAAAGAATAAGATTTCCCCCCGTTGGTTAAAAACTTACGGGGGTATTTTTAACAATAACCAAGCGTTATCTTTTCATGCTAAATGTTCTGAAAAAATTATTTAACACCAAACGATTATTTTATATGGAGTAGTTTGTGCAGGAATACTTCTCGTAGTAGGTCCGTATGTCACAATAAGATTTCGATTTCCTGGAAAACTCGAAAATGTTTGCCCATTTGTTAACATAATGGGTGTATTAGCTGTAAGATTCAGTTTTAATTGACCGTCACTGCTGACCAATTGACCGTTGAAAAAATCAACTTTGACATTTTGATAACTGTGTTCTTTTACAATAATAAGCGCTTGATACTGCGGAGGAAATATCAATGGTGCTGGCGCATCTCCATCATAATATCCAGTAATCACATCTCCAACATTTACAATTTCATAATTCGAAAAATAAGTAGTAGGTGACACGATGAAATTTACAATGTTACCTAACTCATCCTGAACGGACATTATCTTAAAACAACCTTCTCCATTTTGACCACTTGCAAAATCATTTATCTGCGAGACTGTCCCACGAAAATTTTTGAAATTTACCATAGCCATTCCTTTCTGTAAAAGAGTTTAAATCTATAGTTGTAATTTAGTCTATGTAAAATGATTACAGAAGTGCTTATTATGCATAAAACGATACTTAAAAAAGAATTTTGTAGAAGGTCGTAATTATAATAAATATGATGCAAGTTTATAAAACAGTTAGCAGGCCTTAAATACTATCTAAACAGTTCTTCTAAAGATATATAGAATTACGGAAAATTACATTATATCCATCTAATATGAAATTTTTATACAATAGAAGAAACTAGGATATCTTATAAGTATGATATATATATAAGATATTTTATTTTATAAATAATTGTGATACACTATGGACAGGTTGTAAATGATACAGAAAAGGTGTATGACAAGGTGCGCTTTGCTTATTTTCATGTATTAGCGCTTGCACTTTTCTGCAAATATACAGAATAAGGAAGGTAAACATGAGCAGTCAAACTAAAACAGACGTTATCTTAATTGGTGCCGGAATCATGAGTGCGACTTTGGGAACACTCCTAAAAGAATTAGTACCAGAATGGAACATTAAAGTGTTTGAAAAACTTGACAAACCAGGTGAAGAAAGTTCTAACGAATGGAACAATGCGGGAACTGGACACTCTGCACTTTGCGAACTTAACTATACTCCTGAAAGACCAGATGGCACAATCGATACTAAAAAAGCGATTAATGTCAATGAACAATTCCAAGTTTCAAGACAATTTTGGTCTCATTTAGTAAACAAAAAATTAATCAAAGATCCACAAAAATTTATCATGCCTATTCCTCATATGAGTTTGGTGCAAGGTGAAAAAAATGTCGAATTCTTAAAAAAACGTTTTGAAGCGCTTTCAAAAATTCCTTTGTTCCAAGGAATGGAATTCTCTGATGATAAAGAAACATTGAAAAAATGGATTCCACTTATTATGGATGGACGTACATCAGATACTCCGATTGCAGCTACTAAAATTGAATCTGGTTCAGATGTTAACTTTGGTAATTTAACACGTATGTTATTTGACCACCTACAAAGACAAGGTGTAGAAGTTAACTACAATCATACTGTTGAAAACATCAAACGTACAAGCGATGGTTCATGGGAAGTAAAAGTTAAAAGTGCTGATGGTAAATTACAATATAATACAGCGAAATTCCTATTTATCGGTGCTGGCGGCGGAAGTCTACCATTACTTCAAAAAACAGGTATTCCAGAAAGCAAACATGTCGGTGGATTCCCTGTAAGTGGTCTATTCTTAGTATGTAACAACCAAGAAGTTATTGATCAACACCATGCAAAAGTATATGGTAAAGCAGCAGTTGGTGCACCACCAATGTCTGTACCTCACCTTGATACTCGTTACATTGATGGTAAAAAATCATTATTATTCGGACCATTCGCTGGTTTCTCTCCTAAGTTCTTAAAAACAGGTTCTAACATGGACTTATTAGGTTCTGTAAAACCAAACAATGTTTTCACTATGCTAGCAGCAGGTGCTAAAAACTTAGATTTAACAAAATACTTAGTTCAACAATTGATGCTATCTAAAGATCAACGTATTGAAGAACTACGCGACTTCATTCCAAACGCTAAAGGCGAAGATTGGGATATCGTTGTAGCTGGTCAACGTGTACAAGTTATCAAAGATACTGAAGCTGGTGGTAAAGGTACTCTACAATTTGGTACTGAAGTAATCACTGGTGCTGATGGTTCAGTTGCTGCATTACTAGGCGCATCTCCAGGTGCTTCTACAGCTGTTAAAGTAATGCTTGACGTAATCACTAAATGTTTCCCTCAATATATGAAAGAATGGGAACCAAAGATTAAAGAAATGATTCCATCATATGGTACAAAACTTGTTGAAAACCCAGAATTATTCAACAAACTACATGCCGAAACTTCAAAAGCACTTGGTTTAAAATAAGTAAATAAAGTGACAAAAAGGACCTTTAATCATCATGATTAAAGGTCTTTTTGGTGCGCCCAGCATGAACGTAATCTA
>NZ_ML122622.1:0-3834 GCF_003844195.1 Rummeliibacillus sp. TYF005 | reverse complement strand
GAGCTCTTACTACTAATATACGAGGAGATATGAAATGAGACGCTCTAAAATATTGTTATTGTTGTTGTTAAGTGTTTTTATCACTAGTATTGCACCACAAAATAGTGATGCTTTTTCTAACCAAGTCATTACAAAAGGAGCTTTTGGAGATGATGTAATTGAACTTCAATCTAGACTACAATATATAGGCTATTATAACGGTACTATAGACGGTAGATTTGGTTATGGAACTTATTGGGCATTAAGAGATTTTCAAGAACAATATGGATTACCTGTTGATGGTATAGCTGGTTCCAAAACAAAACAAAAACTAACTTCTGTTTCGAAGTATAACAAGGACTATGTTATGGATCAGATAAATAAAGGAAATGCATTCACCCATTATGGAAATCAGGATTTAGACAATCAAAGTTCCAATGGCACTGGTTCAAGTACAAATTTCCAAGTACCAAGCAATTTTACGGAAGAGGATTTAAAACTCATGGCTAATGCAGTATTTGGAGAAGCAAGAGGAGAGCCATATGAAGGTCAAGTAGCTGTAGCGGCAGTTATACTAAATCGCCTTGATAGCCCAGATTTTCCAAATACAATATCCGGGATTATATTCCAACCTAGGGCATTTACCGCTGTTGCTGATGGCCAAATTTGGTTGGAACCAAATGAGCAAGCAAAAGAGGCAGTATTAGATGCTATGAATGGTTGGGACCCTTCTGAAAATGCGTTATATTATTTTAATCCTAAAACTGCTACTAGCGAATGGATTTGGTCGAGAAAGAAAATTAAGGAAATCGGCGAGCATATTTTCTGTATTTAAAATGAGGTGGATATAGATGAAAAAAACAATTTTCTTATTAAGTTATGCAGTAGCTGCTTGCCTAATATTTAGTGTTGCTTCTAGCCGAGAAAACCAAGAGTTAAAGTATTTGTTGCAAGGACAATATACAGGTAAGATGGCAGATGCTTCAACTCAGCTAAATGAATTACAGCAGGCAGTTCAGCAATCACTCTTATTTAGTGACCCTACGGCTTTTCATGATTCTCTACAAAACGTTTGGAGATTATCTTCAGATATTCGTTATTCAATTGCTGACCTACCTTTAGATCGTGAATTTACTACTGAATGGATGAATTATTTAGGAAGATTAGGAAACAATGCGAAAATGACTATGACTTCACAAGAAAATGCAGAACAATGGCAGAAGAATGTTAGTCAAATTTCAAACAATTTAACTAATTTCTCTTCTGATTGGCAGATAGCAACTGCACATTACTTAAGTGGAGATACTAATTATAAAAATTGGCTTGAGGAACAAACTTCAAATGCAAATACTTCCGGATTTAAAAATTTATCTAAATCGGTAAAAACTTATACAGAAAGTGATTTTCCATTAACTGCAAGTGAAGCTGATCATGAGAAAAAGAAAGAGTTAAGGGATCTCAATGACAAGAAAATTACGAAGGATGAAGCAATCACTCGTTTTTATGAAATGTTCCCTGAATTTAAAAATGCCACTTTGTCTGTGAAACAAAGTAAAAAGGGTGCTCCGTATTCTTTTTATCATATTGCTTTTCATAAAGGTGAACGCACTGGGTACGCTGATATTACCCAAAAAGGTGGACATTTACTTTCTTATTTAATTGAAAGACCTTTTGAGAAAAATTCCTTATCAGTAGAAAAACTTAAAAACTTAGCCGATGAGCGGCTGAAAGAATTAGGTTATAAAGATGTAAAGGAAACAGATGCAAGGGAAAATAGTGAAGTATGGCATTTTACTTATGCTCGTGTAGAAGAAAAAACGAAAGCTAAAGTATATGCAGATGGAGTGCAAGTGAAAATCGCAAAAGATACAGGAGAAATAGTTGGACTAAATGGTGTTGAGTATATTCAAAAAGAAAAACTGAAACCTCAAATGATGAAAAAGATGAATTGGGACGAATTTTTTACAAATAAAGCGACAGTTGTCAATGAAGATTTAGCGTATGTAGAAAATAAAGATTTTGTTGAAAGGTTATGTTATGAATTGACTGTTCGTGTTAACTCTTCAAAAGTTCCACACACATATAAAGTTTTAGTTGATACAGAAACAGGAGAGGTTATTAAAAATGAAAAACTTTCCTGAATCATACGACCTATAATTATATAGATATATAACCTATTCCATGGCATAATATATATAGAACTTAAGATTCATAAAGGGAGATTGCAATGGAATTGAAATTAGGTACTAACATCATTTTAGAATCAATTTCTTCAGAAAATAGGGAAAGTTTTCGCTGTAAAATTGTCGAACAAAAGAATAATACAATCTATATTGATTATCCCGTTAACACAAAAACAAATAAAACCGCATTTCTAATTGAAGGTAGTCAATATCGAGCATCATTCGTAGACGAATCAAAAGTGGCGCATGCGTTTAAAACGCAAGTCTTAGGTAGAGTAATGTCGAATATTCCAATGATTATGCTTTCTTTTCCGACAGATGATGAAATCATAAAAATTCAAAGACGTGAATTTGTAAGAGTTCTAACACCTGTTGATGTGGCAATAGAATATAATCATCAGTATTTTCAGTTTATAACGGAAGATATTAGTGCCGGAGGATTAGCTATTATTATCAATCAACCAGTTCCTTTTAAAGAAAACGATGAAGTCGAATTGACAATTGTATTACCATTTACAAATTTAAGTGATGGAGTTCAATATGTTCATACTTCGGCAAAGGTTGTGAGGTTCATTGAAAAAGATAACACTGTAATAGCTCCATTACAATTTAGCAATACGGATGATATTGATCGTCAAAATATTATACGCTTTTGTTTCGAACGACAATTGCAAATTCGGAAAAAAGAAACAGCTTTTTAGTCCTCAAATTNTTGGTAGTGACCCCTTAAAGTTAGAGTTTTTGTTATGCAGCTAATTGGCTGGTATGAATTCGGTATTTTACCGGGCTCATACCGGCCAGTTTTTGTTTAATTCGCTCGTTATTATAATAATCTATATATTGAACAATTTTCTTTTTTAATGCTTCGTAAGCAATCAATTCTTCCCCATAATACATTTCCTGTTTAAGTAAGCCGAAGAAGTTCTCCATTGCGGCATTGTCTGCACACGTTGCTTTTCGAGACATGCTTTGGAAAATCTTGTTCTGCTTTAATGTTTTGACCCATGTTTTATGTTGATAATGCCAGCCTTGATCTGAGTGAATGGTTGTCCGATATTTTGCATGATCTTGTATAACAGGAAGTACTTGTTTAAGTGAATCTATCACAAAATCTAGTGTTGGACGTTTTGACATACTAAACCCAATGATTTCACCGTTATATAAATCCATGATTGGACTTAAGTAAAGTTTTTCACCATCTGTACATTTGAATTCCGTTACGTCTGTTACAAGCTTTTGAAGGGGATTCGGTGTGCTGAAACGGCGGTTTAAACGATTCTTTGCCACCTTTCCTATCGTCCCTTTATAAGATTTATAGCGTGATTTGCGTACAAATTTCTCACATTTCAAGTTTAATTTCTGCATGATACGCTGTACCTTCTTATGATTAATTGTGTATCCTTGTGCTTTCAATTCCGCATGAATACGGCGATAACCATATCGACCTTCATGTTTCTCAAAAGTCTCTAATATCAAGGTATTCCAGGTTTCATCCGGATCCTCTTGATGCATTTGCTTGATGTGATAATGGTACGTTGCCTCAGGAATATCCACTTGTTTTATAACATCTTTTAATCGGAATCCCTCTTCTTTAAGTTCGAACGCAATGATTGCTTGTGCTTTTCGAGGAAGGCATCCGGATTCTCTCGAAAAGCCTTCAACTTTTTTAAAT
>NZ_ML122621.1:0-4015 GCF_003844195.1 Rummeliibacillus sp. TYF005 | reverse complement strand
TTTATAAAATTCTATGAATAATTCAGGTTATAGGTATTTATACTAAATATTTTATTCAAGTGCTTCCTTTTTTGATAAGGATTATTTTTAATTCTTTCAAAATTATGAAAATTGATGTATAATAGTGACAAATATTACAGAAGGGACGATGGGTGGACGATGATTCTATAATCTTATTTTTTATTTATTGGAATGCCATATTTCAATTTCAAAAAATAGGATTAGTCTGCCCATTTTCTTTATATACACAAAGCTATTGTTTTTGAATAGCTCGTTTTAAATCGGCGCAAAATGACTAGTCCTTCCAAAAATTTTTGGGGGGATTTTTTATTCTCCCTTTGAAAAGAGGGATATACAATATGCAGGAACTTTTAAAACTACAAAATATAAGCTTCGAATTTCAAGATCAAACTTTATTTGAAGATATAAATGCAACGATTCGAAGAGGTGAAATCATTGGTATCATTGGCAAAAATGGTGCTGGAAAATCTACATTATTACGTCTTATTCAAGGTAATTTAAAGCCTAGTAATGGGCAATTACATTATCCTCAAAAAAACATAACCACTTTCTATGTTAAACAAGAAGTAGCAACCTACCATTCCGAAAATGTAAATCCATTAGAGGCTACTCTTTTATCAAAATGGAATGTTCCAACAACTGATTTTAACTTTCTTAGTGGTGGTGAGAGGTTAAAAGCAAGACTTGCAGAAGGTTTATCAAAGGATGTCAATCTTCTATTACTAGATGAACCGACGAATCATTTAGATTTAAAAAGTACTGAGTTATTGATAAAGCTGATGAAAAATTATAAAGGTTCGATAATTGTTGTTTCTCATAACCGTTATTTTCTAGATAAAGTTGCTACAAAAATTTGGTCAATTGAAGACAAAAAGCTATTCGAACAATATGGAAATTATACTGATTACATCCAACATCGAGAACAAAGACGGCGCTCCCAGCAACTAGCGTTTGAAAAACAACAGAAAATGATAAAAAGGATTCAATCACAGATACATCAAATTTCAAATTGGTCTCAAATAGCTCATGGCCAATCAACGAAGCAAGATGGCTATAAAGAATACTATCGTGTAAAAGCAAAAGGAATGGATAAACAGGTAAAATCAAAAAGAAAGAGATTAGAGAATGAACTTGAGAAAGCAAAAGTAGAAAAAGTTTCCCCTGAATATACAGTTAAATTTTCCATTGACCACCATAAAAAGTTGGGAAAACGTTTTATAGAAGTTAAACATCTAGCAAAATCATTTGGAAGTCGAACATTATTTCGCGATGGCAATTTCACTATTCAACATGGTGAAAAAATAGCGATTATTGGGCCAAATGGCAATAGAAAAACAACATTCCTGAAAATGATTATGGGTCTTGAAACTTCAGATGGTGACATATGGGTTTCTCCAAGTGCAGATATTGGATACTTGACTCAAGAGGTATTTGATTTACCACTATCACAAACGCCTGAACAATTATTTTATAAAGAAAACTTCGAAGAAAGAAGCAAAGTTCAAAATTTGATGAAACACCTAGGGTTTACCGCAGCACAATGGAAAGAACCCATCTCTAAAATGAGTATGGGTGAACGTGTCAAATGCAAATTAATGTCATATATTTTGGAAGATAAGGACGCCCTTATTTTGGATGAACCAACGAATCACCTAGACTTACCATCTCGAGAACAATTAGAGGAAACATTATCTGAATATACTGGTACATTACTTGTCGTATCACACGATCTCTACTTTTTAAAGAAAATCACTACGAGTAAGCTTGTTTTCTCAAATAAAATGATTCAAAAGCAACTTGAATCAGTATCAGAAAATGAAACAAAAAAGAACTCAACAGAATTACGATTAAAGCTAGAAAATGAACGCCAAGAAGTCTTAGGAAGATTAAGTTTTTTATCCGCTAATGACCCCGAATATATACATCTTGACCAGAAGTTCAATGAATTAACTAGACAAATTAATGAGCTAAAATAATGTTCTAGAAATAAGTAAAGCCTACTTCCATCAAATGGATAGTAGGCTTTTATATTTTTCTACTGTGATAATTTAGCAACTCACAAATAATTCAACACACACAAGTACATGGCCGCGCTTCCACCCAAAACAAACAAATGCCATATTGCGTGATTAAATGGAATTTTGTTATTTTGATAAAAATACGTTCCTACAGTATATAAAATTCCACCCGTTAGTAATACAATAGCTCCCACCCAAGATATCTTATCTACTAAAGGGCGATATGCGATGACAATAAGCCATCCCATTGCAATATATATGATTAACGATAATGCATTATATCGATAGATGAAAAAGTATTTAAAGATCATTCCTAAGATGGTTAAGCCCCATTCAATACCAAAAATAACCCAACCAAGCTTTCCTCCTACACCTAAGAGAGCAATAGGTGTGTATGTCCCAGCTATTAATACATAGATGGAAGCGTGATCTAATCTCGAGAAAACTTGTTTATATTTTGAAAATCCATGAAACAAGGTTGATGCCAAATATAATGCCATCATCGAAACACCGAAAACAATAAAACTTACCATATGTAATGCAGACCCAAGAACATTTGCCTTTACAATTAGTAATATGAGCGCTGGAATGGAAAGTATGAAACCTAAACCATGTGTAATAACATTCCAAAATTCTTCGTTTTTAAAATTAAAGCCTATAGTTTCACTTGATCTAGTTGTTGTTGGTTCATTCATAAACAATCCCTCCTAAAAGCTTTTATTCTTTATACAATAATTATGCTTTTTTTATGGGACCGATTGAATTACCAGATGTCATGTATAAAAGATTACAAATATCATATTGACCATTGTTTATGGGGTACTCCTACAATCCAGATAAAAAATAACTCAATGATGTAGACTTGTTTATATATATCCACTTTCAAGCTTCAGATATACTCTTTATTGACCAAAATCAGCATTTGTTATAAATTCAGTCTTATTTAGTTTCAGTATAGTTCGTAATCTATCACTTACTTCACTTAAATTTTGCCTATTGGGAATATAATAATACACTTTGTTTACCAGCTGATCTGTTCCCTCTATGTCAATTGAATTTATGGATAAGTTGTTTAGTTTTGTATATTGCTTTTGCAAAGCATATAAATCATTGAAAGTTAAGTCTGTTTCAATGTTTTTACCTAGTATGTCTGATAGTTGTCCTACTTTAAGGATTGTTCCTGTTTTTAAAACTTGCTCCACCGTTGCTTTCAAAAATTGTCTTTGTCTTTCTTCTCGAGAATACGTGACATTCTCTACTCGTTTTCTCATTCTAACAAAAGCTAATGCCTCTTCCCCAGATAAATGTGCTTCCCCTTTTTTGAAATGGATTTTTTTCTTATTATAAATATTTTCTTCCCAAAATCCTTTCTTAATATCGATAGTGACACCACCTAGAGCATCCACAACATCCCGAAATGCTTCAAAATTAATCGCTACAAAATGATCTATTGGAATATTCAATAATTTCTCTACAGTTTCTACCTGAAGTTTAGCTTCTCCGTATCCTGATAATTCCCCATAGGTGTAAGCAGAATTGATCCTATGTATACCTGAATATTCACCGGCATTTTCAATATTCACTCTTGTATCTCTTGGAATAGTGACCATATGAACTTTTTTGGTATTAGGATCTAATGTCATTACAATTTGAGTATCTGCCCTCCCATCCTTTTTCTTGCTAGAGTAATCTTCTATTCCCAATAACAATATCGATACTGGATCTTTACTAAATGTAACTTCTTCTTCTCTTAATTCGGATCGATTATTTTTTCTTTGTAGATCAACTTTTGAATCATCCATTGCGTTTTTTACTTTAAAAAAAGCAAATGATCCATAA
The DNA here is from genome assembly GCF_003844195.1 of Rummeliibacillus sp. TYF005. Taxonomy (NCBI): domain Bacteria; kingdom Bacillati; phylum Bacillota; class Bacilli; order Caryophanales; family Caryophanaceae; genus Rummeliibacillus; species Rummeliibacillus sp. TYF005. The sequence continues at coordinate 137 of NZ_ML122621.1, read as the reverse complement.
CTTATGGAAACTAACAGTAAAACTATTGATGTTGCAATAACCCATCTTAAGATCTTGTTCTTTTTGCTTTTCCGATTTTTTTTGCCCCTACTATTGTCCATTATTGTTCTCCTCGTATATTAGTAGTAAGAGCTCTT
>NZ_ML122620.1:0-4545 GCF_003844195.1 Rummeliibacillus sp. TYF005 | reverse complement strand
CATTTACACAAAATTATTGACACTCCCAAAACACATTCCTTTTTAAGAAATATATTATCATGGTAAGTCAAAATATTTATAAATTAATAGTATATACTTATTTTTACTGTTTTTTAGAAATTATATTTATTTTTTAATAAAATGTATTATTTTAGTAATATAGGGAATGTATGATAGATTGTATTCGATTTTATTAATGTATATAGACGCGGTTCATTATATGCTGATAAAAAGAAGGGATGTGTATCAGACTTTTAAAACAAAAAACAATAATTTAACTTGTCGCTAAAAATAATTAGTTATACAACAATTATATGTTAAATGAATAAAAAAGATAATATTTTTGAGTAAGTGTACACTGAGTTATTCAGAACAATAAGGTATTAATTAAATTTTTAGTCTAAAAATTTTAGATAAACTTTTACGTGTCGTATATATTTTCGAAAACACATTCCTTAATATTACACATTAGAAAGGATGTACTGAATGATAAAGAATAATTTGTTTAAAGTATTTCTTATTTCAAGTCTTATGTTATTTCTAATTTTTAATTCCTTAGGAAATGCTGAAGCTAAAACTGATACATCTAATAATCAAACTGATCAAAATTTAATTGGTGTCCAAACTGAAGAAATAATAAAAAATATTAGAACTGGAGAATCAATAAACAGTATTCAAGCGGATGAAGTTATTAAAAGTTTTCAATCTGGAGAATCAATAGATAATATAGATACTGAGGAAATCAATAATGAAATAGAAAAAAGTTCAAAAGAAAATAGTATTTTTGATTCAGATGAATTTTCATATAATTATCAAGATTTAAACATTGAAGGTATTTCTAATGTAACACCAGATATAAATAATATTGAGATATCTAACGAAATAGATAGTAATGATATAGAAATTTTAAGTGGTAGTGCAGGTCTATATAAACAATACATCAAGGGTAATTATAAAATTGATATTACAAAAATCCACACTGGTTGGGCAGGACCATGGGCTGAAACACAAAACATAAAACATGTTAATATTCATATTTATAAAAAAAATACTAAAGGAAAATATACTCATAAAGCAAATTATCATATTTCTGCTAAAACCAAGGGAACCTCAGTTTGTTATTATATTCATGAAACTGTTAAAAAGAAATCTTGGACAAATTGTATGTCTGGTTTAGGAAAAGCCAAAGCTCAAGCCGAAATGCAAAGTGTTTTATTAAAAGATATGAAAACAGTAACAGCAGGGGAAATAGCAACTACAATTGCTATAGTTGCGGGAGTGGTGATAATTGTTTGGGCTCTTTGGCCAGTAAGTGCAATAGGATTGGCGGCTGTTTAAGAAAAAAAGGGGGGGTAGGAATGCAAGATTTTTTCAATTATCGATTAGATACTAGTAACCCTGAAGATGAAGAAGAAAAGTTTGAAAAACGGATGAAAAAAATAATTACTATTTGGAACAAAGTTACAGCCTACTTTTTAGCGAAAGGTACAAAATTAACTATTCTTTATTATGAAAATGATAAAATAAACCCAAATAAAGGATATCCCTCAACAGGCTATGGAGTGAAAAATATAATATTATCAGACTCTCAATTTACGAAAGAAGAGAACGAAGATAATCTTATTGAATTAACAGTAAATTTAAATGAATACATTAAGAAAGTTATTTTTAAAAGTATGGTAGAAGAGATAGAATCAGAATATGAAAATATAACACCATTTTTTCATTTTGATATTTTGGATCAAAATGGACTTTCTATTTTTACATCACAGGATTTTGGCTGTAATACATTAATGTATTTAACTATGTCGGATATTAAAGAATTATCATTAAATGAAAATGAAGAGGTATTCTTTATAAAGATCCCAGAAATTAAATAAAAATCCATAATAAAAAAAGAAGGCTCAATAATTTGAGTACCTTCTTTTTTTTATACAAATTAAATTTTATCACCATCATTAAGTTTAAAGAATCCTTCATATTTTACATCTAATATATTAGCATCTCTAATTATATCCATTTGTTTTTATTTTTATCGTTCGGAGGTTGAATCTTTCCAGAACCGTCTTTATGGAAGTTCGGAAACTTTGAAGCTTTACTGAATTCCCATAATTCTTTAGTTATTTGTTCACGAGTTTTCTTTTTCATTAAATTCACGCTCTTAATTGTAGATTCATAAAGTATTATATTTTGAAAATGGTGATGATATGTCAATATGATACATTGTTCAACTTTTTAAATTAGATTAATAAAAAAAAGAACTCTAATTATTTAGAGTCCTTACTTCCATCTGGAATAATTGTTAATACCTCATTAAAGTCTGTAATGTCTAACCCTTGCATTATAGCATCTAAATGATCTCTGTTAATTTGCATCTTATTATTACGATACATATCACTTATTGATGCGGCTCTTAGCTCTATACCTGTTTTCTTTAAAACTCTATTTTTTAATTCAGTTTGAGTTTTTATATTCCGTTTCAAAGCGGCTTGTTCTATTGTTAAGCGTATCATATACACACCACCTTTCTATAATTATATTATACGTTAAAAAAGTTTTTTACACAATTTCGTAAAAATGTATTTACATAATTACGGAAACCTGTTATATTCATTTCAAGGAATCACAGCTGAGGTATTTTTCATACTATATGTATTACAGGTTTCTGTAAAAGTGTAAAAGGAGATAAATCAATGATCAAACGACTAAATCAATATTTCTTTCTGTCAGATTCAATCAGCTTATTAGATGCACTTTACTTCTACGGTGGCATTTTAACAATTCTAGCAATCGCTACAATCGTTTTTATCTAGTTTAAGGTGGAATACATGGATATGGTGGCTAAAACACTCCACAACATATAACAAGTATCCAGCAACTGTCAGCACTAGCTTTAACTATCACACAACTATAAAAATAAAAAATAGAAATGGAGATAATAAAAATGACAACAAATCAAACAGCAGTAAATATTAATGAATTACATGGAGTAGGTGCATTAGGTGATAACATAACCAACCATACTTTTGCTTAGCCTTAGATCCAAGTGAAAGAAAAGCCAATACATACATAATTAACGAATTTGACCAATTTACATATACACCTCAATCCTACGAAAAGTTAAAAGTTATAAAAAGTAATGAGTATTACAAAATGATGGATAAAGAATCAGAAATTGATAATAAGGCAGATATTTTACTTGAAGATTTACCATTTTAGAAATAGAAAATCGAATAACATATAAATCTGATACACATATAATATACAACTAACAGTAAGTATATATATGGATCTACGTCAAATTTCTGGACACACAAAAGTTAAGTTTTGTTCTGCGCAACCTCCATTTTTGAGTGTTCTACATCCCAAGTAGCCCGTCAAAGTGAAAAGAGCCTTTGACCGCCTACTTGGGATGTGAAGTGAATAGTTCATGGAAGTTGCGCCCCAAAAATATGGGTAGGGGGTTAATCGGTTTCCTTAGTTCTTACGCTGAAAGTCGGCATATCTTTTCGTATTCATCTGGAGTGTGGTAACCAATTCCACTATGAATTCGTTTGCGATTATACCAACCTTCGATATATTGAAATAATGCGATTCTTGCATTTTCAAAGGTTGAATATCGTTTTCTATAAACCTCTTCTTTTTTGAGTGTTGCGTGAAAAGATTCAATACAAGCATTGTCATATGGACATCCTTTACGACTGTATGAAGGAATCATTTCATATTTTTTTAACTGTTCTTGAAAGGCTTCACTTGTATATTGCGTGCCTAAATCGGTGTGTACAATCACTCCAGGTCCAGGATTTTGCGCTTGTATAGCGTTTTCCATTGCTTCTAATACGATGTCAACGGTCATTTTACGTGCGAATTTATAGCCAATAATTTTCTTTGTGTGAAGATCGAGTACCGATGCTAAATAACACCAACCATCATGAAGAGTGTTGATATAGGTGATATCGGCTACCCACTTTTCGTTGATCGTAGTAGTTGAAAAGTCTTGCTTAATGATGTTTTCACGTTCTTCTACTGGTTGCTGTGTCGGTCGGTATTTTTTAACGATGTAAGAACGGATACCTGCCTCTTTCATAATTCGTTGTTTCTTATGAAAGGATTGGTAATACGTACTTTTAGGCATCATTAAAACACGACACATCAATTGTACTGGCTGATGTTCGCTTTCAGATTTTATGTGGTCAATCAGATCTTGGTCATCTATTTTCGAGCGAATATGGTCATAGCCTTTTTTAAGATTTCAATCTCCTGTTTTAATCGAAGATTTTCCTTTTGAATATCAGATACTTCAGCAGCCGTTAAATCTTCTTTTCCTTCAATAGGAGAATATAGTTTAATCCATTTATAAATAGTGACTTCAGAAACACCATATTCACTAGCTAAATCATTCACCGCTTGACCAGAGCGATAAAGTTCAACAACTGTTTGTTTAAATTCGTGGTTGTATCGTTTTTGTTTCATATTCGGACACGTCCTCTCGTTTGTTCTATCATAAATAATTTAACTAGAGTGTGTCCATACATCTATACTACA
>NZ_ML122619.1:0-4654 GCF_003844195.1 Rummeliibacillus sp. TYF005 | reverse complement strand
TGACAACCCCAACAATTAGTATAGAACCAAAAAAACCGAAACGCTGTTATACCAACGTTTCGGTTATTTTCGTTATTTCAATGTAAAGCAGTCTTTATTTATACTTTGAATTGTTGCGTAAGTTCTTGTAAATCGACTGCTTTCTTACTTATTTCTTGAACAACACTAGACATTTCTTGTAGAGTCGCATTTTGTTCTTCGATTGATCCAGATATAGCATTTGTAGATTCAGCTGATTGAACAGATTGGTTAGATATATCCTCAACAGATGCTGTAACTTCTTCTGATGCTGCTGACAGTTGTACAGAAGTTGAAGTCACTTCTTCTAAACGATTTGTCATTTTATCCACTGAATCATAGATATGACCAAACGCATCTGTTGCATTTGTGATAATATAAACGCCTTCTTGAACATTCGTTAAGTTACTTGATACCGATTTTGCAACAATTTCTGTATCTTCTTGAATAGTACTAATCAGTTTGACAATTTGTTCTGCTGAATTTTTTGATCCTTCAGCTAATTTTCGTACTTCATCCGCAACGACAGCAAATCCTTTACCGTGCTCTCCTGCTCTTGCGGCTTCAATGGCTGCATTTAATGCCAAAAGATTCGTTTGTTCCGAAATATCTGTGATTGCTTTTGTCATTTTTTGAATTTCACTAGCTTGATTTTTTAACCGTGTGATTAATTCATTTGTTTGATTTGTTGTATCCGAAATAACTTGAATTTGTTCTTTAGCAACATTTAAAATTTTACCGCCATTTTCAGCAAGTTCAGAAGCTTGCTTTGCTTCTTGGAAAATAGATTGTGAACTTTCAGCTATCAATTGAACACCAGCAGAAGTTTCATGCATAGCTTTCGCTGCATCTTGAGCAATCTCTGCAGAATCCGTTGCTCCTTTAGAAGTTAGTTCAACACTATTTGATACTTCATCTGCAGCGTTTGAGATTTCTTCAGTAGAAGCTGACAATTCTTCGATTGAAGCTGATAATTGTTGTGAACTTTCCCCTATGCGATTAATAATCGTTTGTAAGTTCTTTTTCATTTCATTAAATGATGTTGCTAATGTGCCCAACTCATCTTTTGACTTAATATGAATATCTGGATGCGTTAAATCTCCGGATGCAATTTGTTTCGCACTTTCTACAACTTTCAATAATGGTTTTACAACAATTCTTTTAACACGTTTAATAAATAGAAGTGCCGTTAACATTCCGAAAATAGAAATGATAAACGAAATAACATTTGCAACTAATACATCATGACTAGCATCTGCTTTGGCAGCATCCAATTCTTTTTGTTGGAATTTTTCAATTGCATTAATGTTAATCATTAAGCTTTGATAAGCTGATTCAGCATTATTCAATTCTAGTATTGCATCTTCATCATTTCCCGAATTTTTATATTCTATTATTTTATCTACTGTTTCATTATAACTTGCCATTGTTGCACTCATTGATTTTGTATAATCTTTTAGGGTTTTTGAATTTTCACTTTTTTGAAGTTGATCAATGAGTTTTGTAATTTTATCTTGATAACCAACTAGTTTTTGAGAATTCGATGCACTATTCTCGATGATAAATCCTCTTAAATACAAACCTTCACTTGAGAGATTCGCTTTAATCTCACTAACATCTTTAATACTTTGTACATTTTCATTTATAACCCCGTTAAATGATTCTAAAACACTACTCATTCGATTATAGTTGACACATTCTAGAATCATTATGTACACAAATAATATGATAAAACCCATACTAATTTTCTTTTGCACAGACATAATTGAATACCCTCTCCCCAATATAGATTAAAAAATCAAAAAATTCCTTCGAGTTATAATATTAGAAAAATATTTCGGGAATCTAATGACACACTTCTATAATAGCATTATTATACCAGAAAATGTAATGAGATTATATTACTAAATAACTTGTTATTATCGATTATTTTCCATTAATAGACGAAACTACCTAGTATAATTGATATATACTAGGTAGTCACTGTTTTAATTTTTTGATATTTTATAAAAATTATCTTTCATCTACTTGAAATTCCATTTTTTAACTTTCTCAAGAAAAATAACCCTCAATATATTTCTTTTCAAGATATAACTTTACATAGCGAATACTTTCTTTAGAAAGATTACTTGTCCCTTCTCGGATTAAATCTCCATAAGGCACCCCATCGACCATGCGTATTACCCCTTCAAAAGGAATATTATTTTCTGCATCAAAACCTTGTATTTTGATAAAACAAGTAATTGTTCCATGAAATGAATAATCTACAATTATCACTTGATGGCTCATGCCTTTTGCCCATCCTTTTGTTGTTTTACTATTCGTTTTCGATAAGAATTAAGTTGCCATATCGTCAATAAAACAGCAATCCATAAAAAAGGCTCATTTGCATTAAAGCCTACTGAAGATACACCACCAAATAGTGGTAAAACTAAGATTAAGGCGACTAAGTATGTCATGACGACTACTTCTATATAAAAATGCACCATTTTACCATTACTAGCTGGTGAGAAAACACTAAACATTAACAGTCCAATGCCTACTACAATCCAAAGCCAATTCGGCAGGAACCCCCAAATTTCCCACACTTTAAAGAAATCAAAACACATTAATAAAGTGGCACCTAAAATCCCACTCAATAACTTGATAGCATTCAATCCATAACACTCCTTTGCTATAAGTTTAGCATAGGAGCACTTATCGTACATTAGTTATAGTTACTTTTATTTCTAAATATGGTGTGCCTATTTTGACATACATAACTTCTTTAAATATAGAGCATGAATCAAATTCTTCCTACTGTATAAACAATCTAATATTCGACAACATTAGAGATATCACTACAGAAGATGATCACTATAGTAGAGCTTCCATCTGAGGGTTTGTAAGCTTTGTCATTGAAGTATTTTTCCCTACTGATGTTTTTGTTTCACTAGTGAGACCTTTACAGGCAGTGATTCGCAACGCTGGGTGCTCTTACTGCCACTGCCAGTTAATGCAAGATAAAAGGAGGATTTTCATAGCATGAATATTGCAGATCGTCTAATTATAATTGGATTTGCATGTATTGTAATTGTTATATTAGCAATTATATTTCTTATTTTGTACACACTTATATTTGATCGCAATCAAAAAAGACATGCGATTTTAAGAAATTATCCAATGCTAGGTCGGATTCGTTATTTTTTTGAAAAGATTGGTCCAGAAATGCGGCAGTATTGGTTTAATGGAGATTTAGAAGGAAAACCTTTTTCTAGAGTAGACTATGAGCATATCGTAAAAGGTGCAAAATATATGCGAGAAGTAGTCGCTTTTGGTTCGAAACGTGATTATGAAGAAGAAGGATTCTATGTTCGTAATGCTATGTTTCCGAAGTTATCAGAAGAACTGAAATACGATCCAGATGTTAGCGTTAAAACGAAAAGATATTTACTCTTAAAAGACCCCCTATTTACTCAAAGAGATGAGAAATGGTCAGTAGAAGAAACATCTGCTTATTTGTTGCATGATGATGATGCTATTACAATTGGACCAAATACTGAACATCCATTTGTCGTCAAAAGCCTTGTCGGTATGTCCGCAATGAGTTACGGTTCTCTCGGGGATCGGGCTGTGACTACATTATCAGAAGGACTAGCTTTAGCAAAAGGGACTTGGATGAATACTGGTGAAGGTGGATTATCTCCCTATCATTTAAAAGGTGGGGTGGATATCATTATGCAAATTGGCCCTGGCTTATTCGGCATTCGTGACAAAGATGGTGATGTCGATTGGGAAGAGCTAAAAAGGAAAAGCGAGATCCCACAAGTCAAAGCATTTGAAATAAAACTCGCTCAAGGTGCAAAAACCCGCGGTGGACATATTGACGGTGAAAAAGTTTCACCTGAAATTGCGGAAATAAGAAAAGTAGAGCCTTATAAATCCGTAGACAGTCCAAATCGTTTCCACCAATTTCATGATGTTAAAAGCATGGTATTATTTATCGAAAAGATTCGAAAAGTTACTGGCAAACCAGTTGGTATGAAGCTTGTTGTAGGTGGAAATGACAGCATTAAAGAATTAGCGAAGTACATGAAGGAATCTGGAAAAGGTCCTGATTTTATAACAGTTGATGGTGGTGAAGGTGGTACAGGTGCTTCCTATCAAGAACTAATCGATAGTGTTGGATTACCGATTAAGTCTGCTTTGCCTATTCTCCATACCACTTTAACGAAATATGGCGTTAGAGATCGCGTAAAGATTATTGCTTCCGGTAAATTATTTACACCAGACCGAATCGCTATTGCCATTGCAATGGGTGCAGATCTCGTCAATGTAGCAAGAGGCTTCATGATTACTATCGGATGTATTCAAGCGATGAAATGTAATTCTAATGCATGTCCAGTTGGTGTTACTACTACTGATCCTGACTTACAAAAAGCCCTTGTCATTGATGAAAAGAAATATAGAGTTGTCAATTACTTAATAACACTTCGAAAAGGCCTATTCCGATTAGGAGCTGCTGCTGGCTTGGATTCCCCCGTTCACTTCAAGCCTGAACATATCATGTTCAAGGATGATAGGGGTGTTATTATATCTTTAGATACGATTTTGAAGGATATTCAACGTAAACCCGTATTCAAACAACGCATATAAA
>NZ_ML122618.1:0-4772 GCF_003844195.1 Rummeliibacillus sp. TYF005 | reverse complement strand
GGAAATCTCATCTTGAGGGGGGCTTCATGCTTAGATGCTTTCAGCACTTATCCCGTCCACACATAGCTACCCAGCGATGCCTTTGGCAAGACAACTGGTACACCAGCGGTGTGTCCATCCCGGTCCTCTCGTACTAAGGACAGCTCCTCTCAAATTTCCTACGCCCACGACGGATAGGGACCGAACTGTCTCACGACGTTCTGAACCCAGCTCGCGTACCGCTTTAATGGGCGAACAGCCCAACCCTTGGGACCGACTACAGCCCCAGGATGCGATGAGCCGACATCGAGGTGCCAAACCTCCCCGTCGATGTGGACTCTTGGGGGAGATAAGCCTGTTATCCCCGGGGTAGCTTTTATCCGTTGAGCGATGGCCCTTCCATGCGGAACCACCGGATCACTAAGCCCGTCTTTCGACCCTGCTCGACTTGTAGGTCTCGCAGTCAAGCTCCCTTGTGCCTTTACACTCTGCGAATGATTTCCAACCATTCTGAGGGAACCTTTGGGCGCCTCCGTTACTCTTTAGGAGGCGACCGCCCCAGTCAAACTGTCCGCCTGACACTGTCTCCTACCCCGCTAAGGGGTATGGGTTAGAATTTCAATACAGCTGGGGTAGTATCCCAAGGACGCCTCCACCGAAGCTGGCGCTCCGGTTTCTCTGGCTCCTACCTATCCTGTACAAGCTGTACCAAAATTCAATATCAGGCTACAGTAAAGCTCCACGGGGTCTTTCCGTCCTGTCGCGGGTAACCTGCATCTTCACAGGTACTATAATTTCACCGAGTCTCTCGTTGAGACAGTGCCCAGATCGTTACGCCTTTCGTGCGGGTCGGAACTTACCCGACAAGGAATTTCGCTACCTTAGGACCGTTATAGTTACGGCCGCCGTTTACTGGGGCTTCGGTTCTCACCTTCGCTTACGCTAAGCAATCCCCTTAACCTTCCAGCACCGGGCAGGCGTCAGCCCCTATACGTCACCTTACGGTTTTGCAGAGACCTGTGTTTTTGCTAAACAGTCGCCTGGGCCTATTCACTGCGGCTCTCTCGGGCTTGCACCCTACTAGAGCACCCCTTCTCCCGAAGTTACGGGGTCATTTTGCCGAGTTCCTTAACGAGAGTTCTCTCGCTCACCTTAGGATTCTCTCCTCGACTACCTGTGTCGGTTTGCGGTACGGGCACCTCCTACCTCGCTAGAGGCTTTTCTTGACAGTGTGAAATCAGGAACTTCGCTCATAAGAGCTCGTCATCACAGCTCAACGTTATAGAGAGCGGATTTGCCTACTCTCACGCCTTACTGCTTGAACGCACATAACCAACAGTGCGCTTACCCTATCCTTCTGTGTCCCCCCATTACTCAAATGGTAGGGAGGTGGTACAGGAATATCAACCTGTTATCCATCGCCTACGCCTATCGGCCTCGGCTTAGGTCCCGACTAACCCTGAGAGGACGAGCCTTCCTCAGGAAACCTTAGTCATTCGGTGGATGGGATTCTCACCCATCTTTCGCTACTCATACCGGCATTCTCACTTCTAAGCGCTCCACCAGTCCTTCCGGTCTGACTTCACGCCANCCCCCCATTACTCAAATGGTAGGGAGGTGGTACAGGAATATCAACCTGTTATCCATCGCCTACGCCTATCGGCCTCGGCTTAGGTCCCGACTAACCCTGAGAGGACGAGCCTTCCTCAGGAAACCTTAGTCATTCGGTGGATGGGATTCTCACCCATCTTTCGCTACTCATACCGGCATTCTCACTTCTAAGCGCTCCACCAGTCCTTCCGGTCTGACTTCACTGCACTTAGAACGCTCTCCTACCACAGACATCGTAGATGTCTATCCACAGCTTCGGTGAATTGTTTAGCCCCGATACATTTTCGGCGCAGCGTCACTCGACCAGTGAGCTATTACGCACTCTTTAAATGGTGGCTGCTTCTGAGCCAACATCCTGGTTGTCTAAGCAACGTCACATCCTTTTCCACTTAACAATTACTTTGGGACCTTAGCTGGTGGTCTGGGCTGTTTCCCTTTTGACTACGGATCTTATCACTCGCAGTCTGACTCCCGTGCATAAATCATTGGCATTCGGAGTTTGTCTGAATTCGGTAATCCGGGATGGACCCCTAGTTCAAACAGTGCTCTACCTCCAAGATTCTCTATCACGAGGCTAGCCCTAAAGCTATTTCGGAGAGAACCAGCTATCTCCAAGTTCGATTGGAATTTCTCCGCTACCCACACCTCATCCCCGCACTTTTCAACGTGCGTGGGTTCGGGCCTCCAGTAAGTGTTACCTTACCTTCACCCTGGACATGGGTAGATCACCTGGTTTCGGGTCTACAACCACATACTCATTCGCCCTATTCAGACTCGCTTTCGCTACGGCTCCGTCTTTTCAACTTAACCTTGCATGTAATCGTAACTCGCCGGTTCATTCTACAAAAGGCACGCTATCACCCATTAACGGGCTCTAACTACTTGTAGGCACATGGTTTCAGGATCTCTTTCACTCCCCTTCCGGGGTGCTTTTCACCTTTCCCTCACGGTACTGGTTCACTATCGGTCACTAGAGAGTATTTAGCCTTGGGAGATGGTCCTCCCAGATTCCGACGGAATTTCACGTGTTCCGCCGTACTCAGGATCCACTCAGGAGAGAATGAACTTTTGACTACAGGACTGTTACCTTCTTCGGTGGGTCTTTCCAAACCGCTTCGTCTAACTCATTCCTTTGTAACTCCGTATTGAGTGTCCTACAACCCCAAGAGGCAAGCCTCTTGGTTTGGGCTCTTCCCATTTCGCTCGCCGCTACTAAGGGAATCGAAATTTCTTTCTCTTCCTTCAGGTACTTAGATGTTTCAGTTCCCTGAGTCTGCCATCAAGACGCTATGTATTCACGTCAAGATACTGTCCCATTACGAACAGTGGGTTTCCCCATTCGGAAATCTCCGGATCATAGCTTACTTACAGCTCCCCGAAGCATATCGGTGTTAGTGCCGTCCTTCATCGGCTTCTAGTGCCAAGGCATTCGCCATGCGCCCTTAATAACTTAACCTTAAGCTTCCAATACACATCGTATTACGTCGTCAGCTTCATTCGCTCAGTCAGTCACGTACATTAGTACGCTCCTTCCTTCACTCAATCGCTTCCTANCGCATTACGTCGTCAATTTCACTCGTTCAAATCCTCATGCACCAAAGTGCACTCCGGTTTTCACTCGCTCATTTCCTAGTACTGCTTGTGTCTCGAAACCTTTAATATTTCAAGTTATTAAGCCTAAAAATTTAAAACTTAATAAAAAATGTGTTACTTAAGAATTTCTTCAATGTCGTTTTATCCAGTTTTCAAAGAACAAGTTTTACTCTGCGACGAGTAATCGCAGGAGCAAGTTTTGAAAGCTATGAGCCTTCAAAACTGAACAGCAAGTGTTAATCCTATAAGTTCCAAGAACTTATTTCCGAAATATTCCTTAGAAAGGAGGTGATCCAGCCGCACCTTCCGATACGGCTACCTTGTTACGACTTCACCCCAATCATCTATCCCACCTTCGGCGGCTGGCCCCAAAAGGTTACCTCACCGACTTCGGGTGTTACAAACTCTCGTGGTGTGACGGGCGGTGTGTACAAGGCCCGGGAACGTATTCACCGCGGCATGCTGATCCGCGATTACTAGCGATTCCGGCTTCATGTAGGCGAGTTGCAGCCTACAATCCGAACTGAGAACGGTTTTATGAGATTAGCGTACTCTCGCGAGTTAGCGACTCTTTGTACCGTCCATTGTAGCACGTGTGTAGCCCAGGTCATAAGGGGCATGATGATTTGACGTCATCCCCACCTTCCTCCGGTTTGTCACCGGCAGTCACCTTAGAGTGCCCAACTAAATGATGGCAACTAAGATCAAGGGTTGCGCTCGTTGCGGGACTTAACCCAACATCTCACGACACGAGCTGACGACAACCATGCACCACCTGTCACCAATGTCCCCGAAGGGAAAACTCTATCTCTAGATTGGTAAGGTTCTTCGCGTTGCTTCGAATTAAACCACATGCTCCACCGCTTGTGCGGGCCCCCGTCAATTCCTTTGAGTTTCAACCTTGCGGTCGTACTCCCCAGGCGGAGTGCTTAATGCGTTAGCTGCAGCACTAAGGGGCGGAAACCCCCTAACACTTAGCACTCATCGTTTACGGCATGGACTACCAGGGTATCTAATCCTGTTTGCTCCCCATGCTTTCGCGCCTCAGCGTCAGTTGCAGACCAGAAAGTCGCCTTCGCCACTGGTGTTCCTCCAAATCTCTACGCATTTCACCGCTACACTTGGAATTCCACTTTCCTCTTCTGCACTCAAGTCTCCCAGTTTCCAATGACCCTCCACGGTTAAGCCGTGGGCTTTCACATCAGACTTAAGAAACCGCCTGCGCGCGCTTTACGCCCAATAAATCCGGACAACGCTTGCCACCTACGTATTACCGCGGCTGCTGGCACGTAGTTAGCCGTGGCTTTCTAATAAGGTACCGTCAAGGTACGTTCATTTCCTAACGTACTTGTTCTTCCCTTACAACAGAGTTTTACGATCCGAAAACCTTCATCACTCACGCGGCGTTGCTCCATCAGACTTTCGTCCATTGTGGAAGATTCCCTACTGCTGCCTCCCGTAGGAGTTTGGGCCGTGTCTCAGTCCCAATGTGGCCGATCACCCTCTCAGGTCGGCTATGCATCGTTGCCTTGGTAGGCCGTTACCCCACCAACTAGCTAATGCACCGCGGGCCCATCCTGTAGTGACGC
>NZ_ML122617.1:0-5332 GCF_003844195.1 Rummeliibacillus sp. TYF005 | reverse complement strand
CAAATGGCGATGTCAATTCGTATCAATACGATGAAGTTGGAAATCGAAAAGCGGCACATGTGAATGGAAAAGACTTCACGTTCTCTTATAACGCTGCCAATCAAATTGTAAAGAAAAATGATACAGCTTATCAGTATGATGCAGATGGTAATCTTCTACAAGATGAGCACTTTAAATACACATATAACGAAGCACAACGCTTAACAAGTGTTAAAACATTAAAAGGCGATGCAGTAGCCTCTTACACATATGATGAAGATGGTATGCGTTTAACCAAAACAGTCGGCGATACAACGCATGAATACTTCTATAATAACGAAGTACTAGACATGGAAGTCGTGAAAGTAAATGATTATATCACCGAATACCGTTCATACGAATGGAACGGCTACACACCACTAGGTATGATTGTAAAAGCGAAAAATGATGCGGGTACATTTGAAACGAATGCATACCAGTTCATTACCAACCACCGCGGCGATGTATTAAGTATTCGCGACAAGGATGATAAAGAAGTCGGTGCCTACTCATATGATGCGTACGGAAATGTCTTAAGCGTAGAAGGTGAATTGGCAAAAGCCAATCCAATTCGTTATGCAGGCTATTATTATGATGCTGAAACAAAGAACTATTATTTACAAGCACGTTACTATAATCCAGCAAACGGTGCATTTTTAGCATTAGACCCACACCCTGGAGATGATGATGAGCCACTATCACAAAATGGCTATAGCTATGCGAATGGCAATCCAGTGATGAATGTCGATCCAGATGGACAAATTGCTAAATATATTGCTAATGCTATTATAGCTTTAGCAATGCCTTTAATTAAAATGTATGGAAAAAACGTAGTAGTTAAATCCGGTAATTATTTATTGAAACAAGTAAAGAAAATTAAATATTTTAAAAAGTGGGCTAAAAAATATAAATTTGAGTCCAGGGGAAATGCTCTAATTAAAATTATTAAAAAAACAAAATCAGGTGGAAAAAGAGTCTTTTCAATTGAGAATCATCAGATACAGGCTGCTTATATGATATTTAAAAAAAATAAGAAATACGGAGGCAAACTTTGGCATTATCATCTATCTGGTGATACACATTATGTTTTTAGCTCTAAATTGCCTTGGGACGTGTATATAAAAGTTAGTAAAAAATATAAATTAAGTGCGTGGTGATTATAATATGAATTATTATTTAAGTGATTTCCTGACTGGTATAAATGAAGAATATTTTATTAAGAATGATAGTAATAATGTATTAGAACAATTTTGCTGCGAACCAAATCTTGACTTTTTTCATAATCCAACTATAGTGGAAACAAGTTTATCTTTTTTGACAAAACTAAATTTATTTCCTTTATATATACATGTGATATCATTTGGATATCCGTCCAATATTTCAAGTTGCTCAAAAAATACTCAAGAAATAGATAATAATTATTTTTATACAGTTAAAAAAATTCAAGATTTTTCTCAATTAAAAGGAATTTATCCTAAAGTAGTTTCAGATACTAATAATGGAGAAACTGTCGTTATAACTTCAGAAGAGAGACTACGTTTAATTGAACCCGAACAGCCTAGCGATATATTCAAATATGAATTAAATTTTGATTTATCAAATCGAGAAATTTTATTTTTAGTAATACAATTAGATGGAGAATGCTGGGATTTTATTTCAAATTTCAAAAATCACCCGTTTAAGAACCTTCCTATTCATGACGAGAATTAACTTCAAGTAATATATTTACTTCGTTTCCAAACCTATGGTTATACAGACGAAACGAATTTACTTGCCGAATACACATTAGGATTATTTAAACAAAGTTATGGCTATGACGATCAAGAACGAATGAATCAAGTCACAACAGGCTTTGATCAAGACTTCCAAGTAAAAGAAGAAACAACGTATAAAGGGAATAGTGACGATGTAGATCATATTCAACTAAGTGTAGATGAGCAAGTGTTACACGATTATCAAAGTGATGTTGATGTACAAAAAACCACACGACATTAACATTGAATACAGATTTATGGCAACAAGTCGCACAAATGAACGATACGAATTTACTTAGCTCGCTAACATATACAACGAAAGCGCAGCAACCATTTGAAATTGCGTATGATTATACGAAGAGTGGAAACATTTCACAAGCAACTGTGAATGGACAAGTGAGTAGCTTTATTTATGACGGTAATAACCAACTAACAAAAGAAACATTACCAGATGGAACGATGAATACGTATGCATATGACGCAGTCGGAAACCGTAAAGCATCCGTTGTAAATGGAGAAAAATCGACCTTCACATATAATGACGCGAACCAAATTGCGAAGAAAAATGATACAACTTATACGTATGACGCAGATGGTTATTTAACAAAAGATGAAAATTATCAATACACATACAATCAACAACAACGCTTAACAAAAGTAGAAACATTAGACGGGAAAACAGTCGCGTCTTATAAAACGGCTTACGTCTAACAAAAACAGTGGGTGACACAACACACGAATATTTCTATAATGATGAAGTATTGGATATGGAAGTTGTGAAAGTGAACGATGTCATTACGGAGTACCGTTCATATGAATGGAATGGTTATACACCACTTAGTATGATGGTGAAAGCGAAGAATGATGCAGGTACATTTGAAACAAAAGCGTATCAATTCATTACGAATCATCGTGGAGATGTATTAAGTATTCGTGATAGTGAGGATAAGGAAGTTGGCTCATATGCATATGATGCCTACGGAAATATTCTAACTGTAGAAGGTGCAGTAGCTAAAGAAAATCCAATTCGTTATGCAGGTTACTACTATGACGATGAAACGAAGAACTATTATTTACAAGCACGTTACTATAACCCAGCGAATGGTGCATTCCTAGCATTAGATACACACCCTGGTGATGAGGATGAACCACTATCGCAAAATGGATATAGTTATGCGAATGGGAATCCCGTTATTAACATAGATCACAATGGAGAAAAAAGTTGGAAATTGGTCAGAAAAGAAGCGTTAGCTAGAGCAATTACTACTATTGTAGGACTAGCAATAGGAGCACATGGTATATACACAGCTGCTAGAATATTAAAAACTTATACGAAAAAAAAGGTAGTTAAATTAAAAATCGTTAAATATATAACTAAATTTGGTGTTTATAAAAATCTAGCCGTGCAAATTGCAGCGTATATAGTTAATGGAATAATAAATGTTTTGGGTTCTTCTATAGGAGGAGTTGCTGTTTGGATTCTTACACGCTACTTTTTTACTACAGTTACTAAATATGCAAAAAAATATGTATATTGGGGCCCGAAGGTCAAAATAACATATATCAACTTTGGAAAAAGGAAGTAATTATTAATGGTTGTTTATACGTTGTGGGTTATACTACTTTTATTATATCTAGCGACTTTTATTATTTTTTTGTTAAGTTTTTCTAATAAAATAAAATTCAAAAATTATATTATGATTTCCAATCTAATATTTATTTTAAATTATTTATCAATTATAATTATTATTTTAGATAAATCAATGTTCTATATAAAAGGAACTATGGGAGGGTTCTTTGCTTCATTTATAATTATTGCTTTCGCATATACTGATGCAAACAAACAACAAGAAAGAAGGATTAAGTTTCATACCATAAGTAGTATTACAATTTATATGATTTTAACTATTTTCATAGTGATATCATACTTTTGGAATTAATAGTAGAAAATTCCTTTTTAAGAATTAATATTTTGGAATAAAAATCTTAATAGATGAATATTATAATGTTTTGAGTCATAACCCTTCAAAGAATTTTAGATTTAAGCAATGTACTTAGTGCATTGCTTTTTTTATTATACGATGACGGATAAAGATGGATTTATCCAAACGTATCAAGTAAATCTCGTTCTACCCCGGCTACCGTTATCATATATCGATATAAAAAATGGTCAACCAGAAATATTTTCTGGCTGACCTAATAATACAAATCGGGCGCGATTGTTGAATAAGCCATTCCTCGTCAACAACTAACGTCTTTATTAGTTATTTATGCGGAAAGTATAAAAATAAATAAAACCAGAGTCTATTCTACGTATTTGATAGAATAACTCTGGTTTTCTGCTGTGATGAAAATCGGCTTCTATTAAGCAACAATTAAAATTTACGAGACTTATTTAAGATTTCCATTGCTTTACAAACACCTTATTACACAACAAGAAGTTCTTCAAAGATGGCATTAGTCTGTTCAGAATCACTCTCCCGTAACTCTTTTAAAACGTGTGCATACGTAGATGTTGTAATGTCGATGTTAGCGTGAGATGTTTTTTTAATATCATCATAGTTAGTTTATCAATACTAATAGTCCGCTCAGATTTTTCAGTTTTTAAGGAATCAAAACCACCACCTTCTTTATACTTCCAGTGCCGATGTACATTTATCAAATTGTTCTTGAAATCTAAGTCATTAAAACATAAACCAACTAATTCTCCGTATCTTAGTCCTGTAGATAGGGCTAAAATTAGCATTATATTTTCAGTCCTCTGGTCAATGTTCTTAAGTTACGATACCAATCTATATTTTTTTAAAAGGAACTATCTATATTAGTGTGGAACTAAGAAATATAATGAAATTATGGAGGAAAACTGAATGTGTTTAGAACGAACTGAGGTATTCAACAAACTAAGCACAGAGGAACTATTGGCCTACTTTGAAAAGATAGTAGATTATTACTCTTCTGAAGCGAATTGAGAGCTATCTCGTAGCTAGGGTATATTTGAAATATAAATTTAGTTCAAATAAATATTATTTTTGAAACTCTGTATTTAATAAACCGTATACCCACATATCTTTACATTCTCCAGTAACACTATGACATTCAAACTGTCTTAAACAGCCCTCTTCTTTGAATTTAAATTTTTTTAATATCTCCGTGGAAGCAACGTTTTCTGTACAAACGAAGGCTTGGATTCTTACCGAACCCAACTGATTAAATCCAAATGACAGAATTTCACGTATTGCATCAGACATAATTCCACGACGCCAGTAGTTTTCAGATAATTCATAGCCGATTTCAGCTCGCTTGCCTTCAAAGTTATTTAAAAAGATAGTGCCAATAATTTCATCTGTTGCTTTATCAGCAATTGCAAAACGAATAATCCATCCCTCATCATAGCCTTTATTCCATTAGATTAAGTGCCAGTCACCAAAACAATTCTGATAATAGGCTCTAATTTAAGTCGTAGGATCCCCAATATTTTTACGTGTTGGGGGTCTTCTCTATTTATAGAATTCGTAGAAAACCAAAATACCTTAACACTCAATAGTGATTTATTAAAACAA
>NZ_ML122616.1:0-5594 GCF_003844195.1 Rummeliibacillus sp. TYF005 | reverse complement strand
TAAAAAACGCAAGTTTTTCAGTGCCCTCCCTTTAATTAGGGTGGTTTTTTTGTTAGCTTAAACGGAGGTGCTGCATAATGGCACAGAGAGTCTATTACTAATTTATGGTCAATCAAAGCAGAAACACTAGTGATGAAACAAAGTAATAGCTTAATGAACAATAAATTAAATAAATTACTTACTAAACCAACTAAGTAGTTTGAATGTTTATTAAATTAAGATAAAATATAATTGGAACAAACGGGGGTGAATAAAAGATGGAACCTAAATGGCTAGAATGGGCAAAACAGCTTCAATCCATCGCACAAGCAGGACTAACCTATTCTAAAGATGTATATGATTTGGAAAGATTTGAATTAATAAGAAATATTAGCGTTGATATATTGGCACAGTACACAAATATGGACAATAAAAATATAAAAGAACTTTTTGCAAATGAAACAGGATATGCAACACCTAAAGTGGATATCAGAGCTGTTGTATTTAAGGGTAATAAAATATTAATGGTAAGAGAAAATACTGATGGGTATTGGTCGTTGCCAGGAGGCTGAGGTGATATTGGATTAACTCCAAGTGAAGTTGCGGTCAAGGAAGTAAAAGAAGAATCAGGGTTTGATGTTAAAGTATTAAAATTGTTAGCTGTTCTTGACACGAAATGCCATCCTCATCCACCTTCTCTATATCACGTTTATAAAATTTTTCTCCAATGTGAAATCATTGGAGGGCAGCCGCAAGAAGGTATCGAAACAAATGCAGTTGAATTTTTCGCAGAAAATGAACTACCATCTTTATCGATAGCTTGAAATACAGAATCACAAATTAAATTAGCATTTAAACATTTGCATAATCCTCAAGAACCTACCTATTTTGATTAATATTCTAAGTTGAATGTCCTTTGTTATTTAACTATCGCGTTCTATGGTTGAATAAAGAGAGAGGAGTCAGCAGTAAATCGCTGGCTTTTTTATTTCGTATCAGGAACATAATGCGACATAACAAAACACCTTATTGAGGTGTATTTTTTATACCCTTTTTACACTATTAAAAAATGGGGAGCATTTTTTAAAGAATCTCGAGGTTAAGTGAAATAGCGGGCTTATAGTGATGATTTCGATTACAAGTAATTGCACAGAACAAGAACTGATCCAATTAGCTATAGATGAACAAGTAAAAGTGTATCCAATGAGTATTCTGTATGTGGAGAAGGATGATTCAAATCCAAAAGTGTTACTTGGATATGCAAATTTGACAGAGTAATGAAGGTGTAGCACGATTGAAAAAGCATGTTTTTTTCATTAGGTAAAATGGTATTTATAATAATTAGGAGCCAGATTAATTATATATACTAAAAAACGATTCTACTAGGTACATACAAAGAAATTTGTATGCACTTAGTATTTTTTTTGTACAAAATACATTAATCTTGTTGAAAAAATATTGTTTTTTCTTGAAAACATAGAGAACACACCTATAGCTAACTTTTATTTCTCTGTATACTGACTAGGAACTAACGTTCAAATAAATTAAGGAGGTGTAGTGTATGGGTTTAAATTCATTTAGGCGAAGTAGAAAGAAATATTCGTACCAACTATCTAGAAAGCAGTTTCCTATAATATATAATTCTACTACTTCGCTAAGGGAGAGTGTATCGGCGAATCGTGGCTATTCTTCGACGGGAAATATTCGTTTTCGTAAGTTTACGGAGCAACAGATTAATCAGTTTTGTAACTATAATCCAGTAAAGGATTTTGATCGTTGCTTAGCTCAAAGTATTAATGCTGTTCCATCAAGATGGACACGTAGTCAAGTAGAACAGATTCAAATCAACGCAACGAATATGGCTCCGCTTATTATGGAGCCATTCCCAAGAATCTCAGCAGATTTATGGATCTGGGATATGTGGCCATTGATTGAGAAAGACGGGTCAATTGCCGTCCTTCCTGGCGGATGGCGGGTTCTCTTTGCATTATCCGTTCCGCGTAGTGTTCTTCCAGGAAAACGCCATGATGTCGCGCGTATTAGTTATTTTTATTCGCGAGATGGTGTGAATTGGATTCAGGGAGGCTATGTATTTGAGGAAGGAACTGCATTAGGTTCCAGACAATGGGCAGGTTCTGCCATGATTGATAATGGTAGGATTTATTACTTCTACACAGCAACGGGGAGACGCGGAGAAACGCAAATTACGTATGAACAACGAATTGCGTTAGCGAGTAGTAGTTTTATTTCTGACAAAGATGGCGTACTGCTAGTAGATTTCTCACCGCATGAAGTGATTTTGGAACCAGATGGTGTGCTTTATCAGACAGAGGAGCAATCCAGCGGTGGAATCATTTATGCATTTCGTGATCCATTCTTCTTTAAAGATCCAGCAACTGGCTGTGAGTATTTATTGTTTGAAGGCAACATCGCAGGAACTTCTGCAGATATCAACTGCGGTCCAGGTGTTCCAAGTGATGCAGCTGAATTTACGGGGAATATAGGGATTGCCTTATTGCGCAACAATTCTTATAACAGTTGGCAGTTACTACCCGCATTATTAGAAGCAGGATGTACCAATCAACAAACAGAACGACCACATATTGTTGTGAGAAATGGTTCGTATTATTTATTTACGGATTCACATCGTTCGACTTTTGCGCCAGGGGTTACAGGTCCAGATGGACTATATGGATTTGTTGCAAGATCCCTTAGAGGAAACTATCGCCCGTTGAATAATAGTGGGTTAGTTGTTTCAAATCCACCTTCAGAGCCTTACCAAGCGTATTCTTGGCTTGTACTGCCTGACTTTTCAGTGTTGAGTTTTATCGATAATTTCAACTTGCAAGGAATTCCAATTGATGAAGTAGGATTATTGCCAGAGCAATTCCAATATGCACATTTTGGCGGCACACTAGCACAAACACTTCAATTGGCGGTTTCAGGTACGACTACTGAGATTATAGCTGTCTATGCATATGGATTAATGATGGTTTCTGGAACAGAGAGTCCTAAATGTGATTGTAAAAATAGTAAGAAAAAAAGTTCATGTGAATATTGTAATAGAAACGTAAAAGAAAATATCAAGGATAAGTTAAAAAAAATAATAAAAGGGTGAGTCACTATGAGGCATAATTTTAATAATGAACGGCATAGAGGTCATCATGGAGCCGGTCAATTCACTTCTCAGCAATTCCCGATTGCGGGATCTAGTGGTAGGGAGTTTTCACCGATACCAGGTGGCGGCTCAAATCATAATTTCCCAAGCAGTTCTACAGGGAATAACTCAGCGAATTTCCGTTCTTTTAGTCAACAACAAGTTCAAAACTTTTGTAACTATAAACCAAAAAGAGATTTTAACCGATGTTTAAGCCAACATTTAAATGCGGTTCCATCAAGGTGGACACGTGAACAAGCAGAGCGAATTCGAATTACACGAGAAAACTCTGCTCCAGTTATTAGTCCGCCTATTCCACGAATTTCAGAAGACTTATGGGTTTGGGATATGTGGCCATTGCAAGAGAAAGATGGCTCAATAGCAGTTTTACCAGGTGGTTGGCGCGTACTATTTACACTGTCTGCCCCACGAAGTGTTTTGCCGAACAACCGGCACGATGTAGCAAGAATTGCATATTTTTATTCAAGAGATGGACTGAACTGGATACAAGGTGGTCTAGTATTTGAAGAAGGTACCGCATTTGGTTCACGTCAATGGGCAGGTTCTGCCATGATTGATAATGGTAAAATTCATTACTTCTACACAGCTTCTGGAAGAAGAGGCGAAGCACAAATTACGTATGAACAACGTATTGCTTACACAAGCAGTGGCTTCGTATCTGATTTGGATGGTGTTGAATTTGTTAATTTTACACCGCATCAAATTATTTTAGAGCCAGACGGTGTCCTATACCAAACGTTAGAGCAATCCGAACAAAGTGAAAGCACTATTATTTACGCTTTCCGTGACCCATGGTTTTTCAAAGATCCTGCAACAGGCTGCGAGTACCTGCTATTTGAAGGTAATATTGCAGGAAATAACTCAGAAATTAACTGTGGTTTAACAGGTGAATTGGAACAACAAGCAAGTCAATATACAGGGAATATTGGGATCGCTTTATTAAGAAACAATAGCTACACATCATGGCAGTTATTACCTGCATTACTTGAAGCGGGCTGTACAAACCAACAAACAGAGCGACCACACATTATTGTGAGTAGTGGTAGGTACTATTTATTTACAGATAGTCACCGATTCACATTTGCACCAGGGTTAACCAATGGACCAGGACCTGACGGATTGTACGGTTTCGTGGCAAATACACTGCGCGGTAACTACCAGCCATTAAATTCAGGTGGTCTTGTTGTATCGAACCCAATTGAAGAACCGAACCAAGCTTACTCTTGGCTTGTTTTGCCAGACTTCTCTGTTTTAAGTTTCATTGACACATATAACTTACAAGGCATCACAACGGATGAGTTAAGCAATTTGCCAGAGTCATTTCAAATTGAACACTTTGGAGGAACTCTTGCTCCGACGCTGCAGTTAAGGGTTTCTGGTAGAACAACAGAAATTGTCGCTGATTACGATTTTGGTTTAGTCATGGTATCTCAAACAGAAAGTCCAAAATGCTGCTGGAACGGTAATGAGGATGGCCCTGAAAACGAAAGATGCCAAAGTTGCGAATGTCGAAATCACAACGATGATTGTGGATGCAGACAAAATGATCATCATAAATGTAGAGACTACGATGATGAATGCGGATGTAAACACAATGATCATCATAAATGTGGAGACTACGATGATGAATGCAGCTGTAAACAAAATGATCATCATAAATGTGAAGACTATGATGATGGCTGTAGATGTAAACACAACGATAGTAAATGTAGAAGATGTGGGTACGATGATGGGAAAGGCAACGATGAGTGCAAATATAAGCAAAGTGATCATAGATGTTCATGTAATTCATCGATTCAATTTCCAAAGTTAGACCCAAATCGATTCGTTGAAAGACCAAGATGTGGATGTTCGAATAATTAAAATCTTCATATAGTATATAATGCTAAACTATTCCACTAGGTGCATACTTAAATTTGTATGCACCTAGTTTTTTTATCACAAATAACTGTTTGCGTTGATAAAACCTCATTTCATCAAGATGATGTTTGTATTGAAGAGTTATTTGGTAAAGGACTTAAATGTTCATGAATCAGAAGCCAGTTATCAAACTCCTTGACAAAGACATTGGTGGCTCTTCCATAACCACATGTATATTTTTCGTTTATATATCCTTCGTAGAAATATGTATATGTACAGGTTGCTGAATGACTTCCAGCATATAGCCATTTTACATCTCGAGCTTCATAATTCTCGTTTTTCACTAACGACCAAGCGTTTTCAAAGTATGACTTTATTTCTTCGTGAGTCGTGCAATTCTGATCGGTGAAAAAATAGGTGGCATTAGGATGAAGAATTTTTCTCACTTCATCAAAATTGTGAGTATTTGTCGCATCTATATAATTATTTAATATTTCCATCATTAATTCTCCCCTCAATTTTTCTTAAAAGTAGTCTAACACAGATTTAAAGCCCAGGGGTGAAATGTCAATCATAA
>NZ_ML122615.1:0-5885 GCF_003844195.1 Rummeliibacillus sp. TYF005 | reverse complement strand
TACAATCGAATCGCTGCAATAACGGAAAATATGTCATTGTAGATATGAAACATGAGAATTTTAAAGAAATCTTAAAAGAAGTCTTTTTAATGTCAGATGATAAAATTGCACATCAATTTGCACATCAGAAATCAGAAAAAAGTACCGGTAAAGCATTGGTACAACAACAATCTATTGATGAAAATAAGAGTTCTAACCTTACTATCTTTAAAACAAGCAATACAAATAATAATATATATAAGGCAATTCAACAGGATATTGAAGAAGATGTATTGAAAAATAATAATCGTGAGTATGTTGAAAAATTTGCTGTTTTAGCGTTACGAATTGGATCTGATGCGACTAGTAAGACATTTGTAAAAGCAAAAGGGCTTATTGTTCATATGGCTTTACGGATCAATGAGGGGTATACATACGATAACATGGTTGCTGCGTTTACTAAAGGTCTTTATAACGCTATGCAATATAAATCGGTTAAACCTGCAACAGTAGAATCTAAAGAAGTTCCGGCTTTTGTTCGTTTCGATTGGTTAAGAAAGGAATGATAAATCATGAATGCTGGTGAAGTAGCTACAAAATTAAATATCGCAAAAGATACTCTTCGTGCTTATTCTCTAGAATTAGAAAAAGCAGGTTATGAGTTCAAACGCAATAACAGAAATCAACGTGATTACTCAGATTATGATTTATCTATACTAAACGCTTTCTTAACGTTGAGTAAAACGTATGGACTAACGCTTAAAGAGGCAGCATCTAAGGTTTCAAGTTCAGATTTTAAACCATCAAAACGTTATCAAGGATAACGCGGAACGTGAGACCGTTGCATCTAACACTACACCCCTTTTAACCTTACCCACTGCAGATTTAGAGGATATTTTTAAAAGTATGGAGTTCATGGCAGAACACGTTGCAACGTTAGAGCGTAATAATGTCGTCTTGTTAGAACGTTTGAATGCGTTAGAAAGCAAACAAGATACTACTTTAAAGGTAATTGAATCAGGTAACAAAGATAATGAACAGATAGATACACTTATAAATGAAATTAAGAAACTCAATGAAAAAATAGAAACATTAGAGGCAGAGCAAACACAAAAAAAGAAATTATCTTTACTTGCAAAATTGTTTAAAAAATAG
Organism: Rummeliibacillus sp. TYF005; assembly: GCF_003844195.1. Lineage (NCBI taxonomy): Bacteria > Bacillati > Bacillota > Bacilli > Caryophanales > Caryophanaceae > Rummeliibacillus > Rummeliibacillus sp. TYF005. The sequence goes on along the minus strand of NZ_ML122615.1, from coordinate 4,751 downwards.
CAGGTTTACGATGTTAATTAGGAGGAATTATGTGGTTACTGGAAAAAGAACTGATGGTTTAATGAGACATCTTAGGGATGATAATGGTATAGATATTTCTGGCAGTAGACAAAAGAAGGAATTGCTAAGTATAGGATATTATCATGGCTATAAAGGGTATCGTTTTATTAAAGTTTCAACAAATCCCATTGGATATAATGATTTTGATGAAGTTTTAGCAGTCTATAATTTTGATATGAATTTGAAGACCCTTTTATATCCCAATATAATGGCTGTTGAAACAGCTTTAAAAAATTATACTTTAGATACTTTGGTATCCTTTGGGAATTTGGATCTTGAAACGGCATTTAATAATTTTTTGAATGATTATAGATCGCATTCAAGCAGTGATACAGCTTATAAGACAAAGTTAAAATCGTATTTGTCTTTAAGAAGTAAAATTGATGGAGCAATTAGTCATTATTATAAAAAGCATGATGCTATAAAGCACTTTTTACATAATGGACAACCTATTCCTCTATGGGCAATTTTTGAAGTATTAGATATGGGGCAATTTGGTTTGTTTTTACAATGTTTAAATGAACCAATAAGACGTCAAAATTGTTCTAATTTAAATTTAACGTATAGAGGTTTGGACCCGGATGGGCGACTAGTAGAAGTTATTATTTTTCTTTTGAAAGACTTGAGAAATGCAGTAGCTCATAATGGAGTTATTTTTGATTGTAGATTTAAAGGTAATACTAATGCAAAGCCATTGATTAAAAATTATGTTTCTTTTGAAACTAGTATCAATAATATAGATTTTTCTGATTTAGTGGATTATTTTATTTTGATTGTTCTACTTTTGAAAAAAATCGGGAAAACTAAAACTGATTTGAAAAGGTTGATTCGCAACTTTAAAGACGAGACAGAAACGTTGCGAAATCAAATTCCTGTGAATATTTTTAATGCAATTATTGGGACAGATCATAATGTTAAACTAACGGCTTTAGAAGCGTACGTTTAAAGTGGAAAATTATTTAATACTTTACGTTTAAAAGTGATTCGTGGTAACATAATAATAACTAATAGCGGTGAGTTGCTGAGGCGCTCACTTGAGGAGATTGGATGCGTCCGATCTCCTTTTTCTTTTTTAAAAATGAAAGTAAGTAAATCAAAACGTATGAAAATGTATATTTTCATACGTTTTATTGTGCGGTTTTACTGGATTCTTCGTTTTGGTATATAATAAGATACATATTATGTATGAAAATGTATGAATTGAGGGATTTAAATGACCAAAGAAAAGAACGTGCAGCCATTGCGTACAAAGGCAGAAATTGAAGATTTTCGGTGGGCACTCTCCAAATATGCGAGCGCTAGGGATCTGTTTTTATTTAATTTAGGGATTAATGTGGGGCTGCGTGTGAGTGATCTCGTCCCTTTAACGGTTCAAGATGTGCGTGGAAAGACGCATTTAGTCATTACAGAGCAAAAAACGAAGAAAACGAAGCGATTTTTAATTCCAAGAGCTACTCGAGCGATGATTGAGGACTACACACGCGATATGAGCCCTTCTACGTGGCTTTTCCCGAGCCAGAAAGGAAATGGACATATTTCTACTACGCAGGCTTATAGAGTGCTTCAGAAGGCTGCAGAAGCGCTTGGACGGGATGATATTGGTACACACACGATGAGAAAGACATTTGGGTATCATCATTACAAGCAAAATAAGGACGTGGCTGTGTTACAGCAACTGTTTAATCACTCAGCACCATCTATTACCATGAAGTATATAGGAGTGGGTGAGGATGAAGTGGATGCCACAATGGAGAATTTTTCTTTGTAAGTGTTAATTTTCTAGTTTTCCATCTTGATTTTTTTAATAAGTTAAGAAAATAATGTATATATACTAAAAAATAAAGAATGTAATTAAAGCAGCTTAGAGCATTAATTATAGATTCAATATGGAGTGAAAAGATGGAAAGAAAAGACATTAATTATAGTATAATAGCTTTGTTATTGTTAGGATGTGCATTTTTCATATCTATAATTTTCAATAAACAAGGAAATAATTTGATTTATGAGTCCTTTATGAACTTGTTTACATTTATAGGTGTTTTTGTGGATGGGATATTTTTTGTTATCCTAAAATAATTAAATACATAGGATAATAGATTTATTTTTATTTCAAAATAAGATATAAATATATTATTTTTTACTTTTTTCTCAAAAATCCCCATTTATTTATAAATTTAGTTTATCATATTATTTGATATTTAAATAAACAGGAGGAAATTATGAAGAAATATTTAATCTATTTAATGTTAGCAGTTTTAGGATTTACTACATTATTATTTTCAGCCCCATCTGATGCTTTTGCTGCTGAAATGAAACCCTTAGGATCAACGGGCTGGAAATATCGCGTTGATAAACCTCATGTTGATGGTATAAATAATGATTGGCATGTTCATGTGGAAAAGGGTAAAATTAAAGGAGCTGAGACAGTAAAGGGAGGCAAAAGTCACAACAAGACTTTAACTTCTGCAGGTGTTCCAAAAAGTATACAAAAAAAAGTTAAAGAAACTTCTGACTTTAAAAAAGGAAAAGAAAAGCAAGCAAAACTTGATAAAGAACGAAAAGAAGCAAGTAAATTTTCTTGGTCAGATCTAATTCTAAAACCTTTTGAACTACTAGTTGGTGTTGCTGTAGCTGCAGGTTTAACAGTTTGGCAAGTAATAAAGGCTGGTCCTAATTTTATATTTGGATAAGAGGGTGTAATTTTGATTTCACTTAATAGAGTATTAAATTTGAGTGACTTAGAAGTTTATCGTGTTTTTAAAGATGGAAATATTTTGTCATATGCGATAATTGAAGATACTAAGAAACCATTTACAGAAGAGGATAAAAAAATAGAACCTCTATGCTACATGGATGAAGAAGATATCAACGAAATTCTTAATGTTTTTAAAATTTATCTTATAAATGATGAACCTTTGAATAAAGAAGATTCTGTAATGTTAAGGGAATTTTTTAGTGAATTTGTAAATACAAACTCATTAACGAATTTTATCATTCAAGAATATGTTCAAGAAGACGTATATGATGATGATGATAATGTTCAAGCTTATCAAAAAATGTTAGAGTCTGTAGGTTCTTCATATAAAATAAAATTAATTGAAGAAAAAAATTGGTTGTATTTATCCCAAGACTAATACAAATATGAAATAAAAGGGAATCCAGTCAGGGTTCCCTTTTGTTTATAGTTGAGGGGGATTGGATGACCTCTTGAAGTCTTATTTTTAGACTTCTCTACAGCCCCAACAGTTTGACGTGAAGTACATCGCATTAAGAATTGACGAAATTATATATATATTGCTAATATAGATTCATGTTCTATAGTATAGAAATTTATTTTATTTCTTGTCACCACCCATGCGGGAGGTAGACGGTAGCAATTACTAAAATAGCCTTTTGGCCAAATTGAAAGCATCACATCAAGTGTAATTTTGAGGTAGGGCAAGTATGCCTATAAAACAATCAACGCATTGTTGAGTGGATCTAAATGTATCGTAGGAGCTATATGTGATACAAAAACAAAATAAGAGGATAGATTGAGCTAGTAGGTCACTAACCAAGTAAGAGGGTTAAGAGGGCGTACTTTTTTTTGCGTCTTAAATTGCTGATTTTATCTAAAAATACTTCTGTTTATTAAAAAAATAATTTAGGAGAAGAAGAATATATTAATGAAAAGATGATTAATAGAATAACTTCTTTTTTTAACATATTGATGAAATAGGAGTAAAAAAAATGCTGTGACTATTAAAATACGAATTTTTTCCAAGTAACATTTTAAAGAAAGGAAGTGATTATCAGTGAAAAAAAACAATAAAAAAGCTCATCCTCAGAAAAGAGGAAGAGCCAAAGTGAAAAGCCAAAAGTCAGATGGATATTCCTTCAAACAGTTTTCCATTGAAATTTGTATACGTACAGTGGCAAATTTTATTTCTGATTTAATTCCACACTGGTAACGTAGAAATACTAAAATAAATATTTTTCTTGTGGCAGCAAGAAAAATATTTATTTACATTGCAAATTGAAACGTTGTAGAAAAATATATTGTTACACTATATTTTTTTACAACGTTCACTAGAACTAATAGCTTAACCTTTGTTTAAACAAATGAAAAGAAAGAGCATAAGGGAAAACTGCTATCACTTTCAGTGATAGACTAGGCAAAGCCTAGTGTTTTAATGATATCGTTAATCTAAATTTTTGGCACACCTCTGAGACACCTTTTTTCGCTTGTTGGCACATCTCTGAGACATTAGTTTTATATCAAAAACAATATTCAAAATCTTTTCTTAAAACATTTTTTAATACTTTTCTAGTTGGATCTTCTTTTTGAATTTTTTCTAGAAACAAATTGAAAGTAATCTGCAAATCAAAATAAACAAATTATTTAATCAATAATTGTTTTGAAAAGTATCTTAAAAATAATAAAAAAATTATCAATTCTAGCAAACTTGTTTTGCAGATTGATAGTCTTTAGCGTACAATATGAGGTATAAAAATTGTTCGGGAAAAATAAAAAAAGCCATTCAACGTGACTATATAAGTGGTTGCAACACTTATATACTCATCACAATCGTATTCAGGGTACGATGCAAATTGTTGAAATGACTTCATTTACATTTGAAATAGATATTAATTTATCTATATGCTATTCTATAAAGTTTTTGAGTAGTTTTCAAGTGTTTAAATTTGTCATT
>NZ_ML122614.1:0-6343 GCF_003844195.1 Rummeliibacillus sp. TYF005 | reverse complement strand
TCAATTCCATTCTGTATACCGGCAACATCTAGTATCTTCGAAATAACCATTCACCTTCTTTTCTATCACGTTTTCTAATGTTTAATCAAAATTATCATTAACAGCAATATACAAACAAAAAATTATGAACTTTCAGAAATTATAACATGTAAAAAAACTCCTATTAAGATTATTTTTTACTATAAATACTTATTTAAAATAGGAATTTTTACACTCTTCATATGACTAGTACCCTTGTTATTTATAATAGAAATAAAAAATTCTTAGCCTCCGAAAAGATTAAGATGATCTATACTCTATAGTGTGATTGTTTTGGTGTCTAAACAAGGAGGACTTGCTTGTAAGAAAAAAGGATCAACGAGAGATATTATAAAACCCTCATAAAGCTCTTAAAAAAATTTCGAAAAGACCGATAGGATCTCCCGAGTTGCCGTAACATATCAATGCTTAACGTGCCATGGTAACCGACTTCGGAGAAGTTTCTACTGTCTTGCCATTGCGTCAGTAGAAATTTTGCTTTCTGCACAGGCCACTGCATCAGTCTTCTCGAATTAGTATTTCGGAGCTTAATCCCCTCAACCAATTGGCTTACGGCTCGGTAGCTAACTGTCTACGCTTAAAGACAGCGATTACTCGTTGCCCTCCAAGACTCGCTACGAGTGAATGGCTAGTTCTTACTCGACGGGAATTCCACCCCTATATGTTACGACCTAGGCTCGGTCGCTCTGCCTGGCACCTAAAATTAAGAACTATGGCAAAATTGGTTCAAAAAGGATAGATAGATTGCAATCATACTGGATGTATAAAAAAGTCACTAACCTCCGAAGAGATTAAGGACTTAATCTGTAGACTATTATCTGAATTGTTTGGGTAACTGGCACCTAAAATAGTTGACGAAGCAAACAACAAAGCCGATATCGGTACGAATGGAATTGTTGTGAATTTATAATAAAAAAATAAATACAGGGGCAGTCATCTAAACGGTAAAAAAGATGCAACCTTATCACAATAACTAACTATGCATAAAAAAGGTCCTTAATCTCAAGAGAGATTTAAGGATCTTTTTTGTACTCCATCTTCAAACTGTTAAGAGAGCGGATAACTCTTCTATTCAGGCTGAATAAACGTTTCCAGAAAGCGGATAAAAAATACTTTTCTCATATTCATAAGAAAAGCCCTTAACCTCCGAAGAAATTACGGACTTAATTTGTATTCTATTTCTGAATTATTTCGTTGATTGGCAGCTTATACTATGCCATATCTTTCCTTCTATCTTTTATAAAAGAGTTGTTTGAAATGCTGCATTCAACATTTTATGCTTAATCATCTCCACCTCCAGTTTATTTTCCCATCAGGATAAACTGCAGGTATGTATATGCCCTTTCTTGTATTTTCATCATCCATGATATACCAATTGTTATCATCTAACCATTCTTCGTTATAATTAGTTTCTTCAAAATCATTTTCCTCTTCAATAATCGCTGCAAAAAAATCATTGAATTTGACTATATTTTTTGAAGGGGTAATCTCAGCAGTAATCCACATTCCTTCAATACCAATATTGCTTATATCTCCTAAAAATTCATTTAAAAAGTATAGTTTCAAACTTCTCACTCCTTAGATGATACCTTAATATATTGACTAGGAACTACACCCTTAATCAAATACTCATTATCCCTTTCGGTCCAATTAATTGCTCTATTCTTCCAAAAACCACAGGAAATAATATCTAGTTCAATTAACTTTTGAATTTGTTTTGGAGAAAGTATGACAACATCTTTTACCTTTCCAGACTGTATATCTTTCCTTAAAGCTGAAATATCTAGTTCAATTGTATTTTCCCCATAATTTCCAATAACATTATTGTTATTTGTAAAGCTAGTATAAGGACTATTAGATTTAGCTCCTTTTCTATAGCCTCCTAGTATATGCTCTGTAACAGTCACTTGTCGACCTTTGTAAAAACCATCCTTACTTGCTGGAACTAAATCACCTGAACTTGATATATTTGGTTTACTAATTCCATTTGATCTAGTTGAGGAATGAAGTAAACTATCACCTCTATATAAATTTCTTTTGTTAGTTGCAAAAGTATTATCTATTCCCTTACTCTCAACCTTCGCCATAGAAAGCGGCTGATCTTTGACCCCAGCACCATTCACCACATTGTAAGCATTCGCATAAGCTAATTGATTCCTAGGGGCATACGGCAATAACTCGAAACCAGAAATTGCACCTTTTACTTTGCTGGCGCCGGCCTTGGTAGCAACTTTCGTTGTTGCCATTCCGGTTTTTGATACAGCGCCCAGACCCTTTGTTCCCACTGCAGACAATCAGAGAAAGGCTTGATTATAGCGGCCACTCAAGGTTTAGTATAAATATCTTCTAATATAATAACTCTTTAAATAAGTTTTCTGCCCTGTGTAATTCTTTTAATAAAGGATTTTGATAATCATCAAAACTATCCATATAGGCTCTCACACCACCAACAATATTTATTCTGTTTAAATCTTTATTATTTTTAAGTATTTCCAGTGCATTCTTATATCTCTTATATATTAATTGAAAAATATCTTTTTTTATTTCGTTAGGATATTCATTTTCAAGAATATTTATTACCGTTTTAACTTGGCTAGTTAATTGCACTTTCTTATCCATAAAATCCTCCTATCTACTTTTCGTATGTGATTGAATACGATCTTTTTAGTTTTGCATTTTCGACACATCGTTGGATAATTCTTCTAAAGCTTTACTTTGATTGTAATCAAATTGATGGATTTTTTCTACCGTTTCATGGGGGTGTTTACACAATCATAAATTCAACCATAAAAAGAAAAAGCCCCTAACCCCTTGAGAAATTAAGGACTTGATCTGTATCCTATTTTCTGAATTGTTTCAGTGCCAGGCACTAGATCTTAGAAGGCTTCGATTGGATGCGCGATTGCATCGATTATACTTTCGTTGTGTCAAAATATAATTAGAATTCTATTCTATCAAAAAAAGCCCTTCACCCCAGAAGTGGCTAAGGACTTAATTTGTACCCTATTGTCAGAATTGGTACCTGGTACCTAAACCTTACTGGCACCAAAACTTAACTCAAAAAGGCAGGTAACCGAATTAACCATTCTTCAAAGTTATTAGCTTCTTTTTCTATATTATTTTCTTCATGCGAATAATAATAAACTCCTGTGTTTGGACACTCACTGGAAAGAAGGCAAAAGTAGTCACCATTACCTATACTATAAAAGGGGATAAAATCTTCCTTCCATACACCTTGTTTCATTTCGTAATCATAAGTAAATTCAATAGTATCATTTCCATTCGTTTTACCATTTGATACATTTAAGATATCTCCTGGAAATGAATATTCCGACATTAACTCAATAAAAAACTTAAATTCTAATGGAAATTGACATCCAAATTTTTTTTCAATTTTGTCCCATTCACTTGCCAAAGGAGTATCTAAATTTCCTATTTCTTTGTCTAATATACCATCTAATAAATTTGCAACTTCATCTCTTGTCAATTACTCTTCCTCCTTTAAATTCCTTCGCCTGGTAGTATATACTCTTTTCCTCTTTCTTTATAATGCTCTCTAATCTCCTTGGCTCTTTGAGATGGAGTTAATTGTGAAGCTTTATTATGACGTGTATGATTTCCTTCCCCTCTATGTGTACTTTGTTCTAATTCATCTAATATCCCACCATTTTTAACAGGAACTTGTTGTCTATGGTGTGCTTCTATATTTTTAATACCATGGGTCATTTTAGTCGTTGGTCCTTTTCCTTGACGCATTCTTATAACTTCTTCTATTATTTTTGGTTTGTATCTTACTGGAGGTATAGACATGGGTGGGTCTGGATTTGGATAATTTGATGGACTTAGTTTAGCATTCCCCTTGCTCTCCATCTTCGCCAAAGAAAGCAGCTGATCTTTCACCCCAGCACCATTCACCACATTGTAAGGCACAATACCTACATTCGCATAGGCTAATTGATTCCTAGGGGAATACGGCAATAAATCGAAACCAGAAATTTTTTCTACTGCACCTTTTACCTTGCTAGCACCGGCCTTGGTAGCGACTTTCGTTGTTGCCATTCCGGTTTTTGAGACTGCACCCAATCCTTTTGTTCCCACTGCGGAAAGTCCAATGGTTCCTAATCCATAAGCAAACCATTCCGCACGGGATTTGGCGTCTCCGTTGATCACATCTCGTTCATACGAATCACGGATCGCCTTCGAAAAATAATCGAGCGTTTCGATTGGATGCGCAAGTGCGTCGATTGTACTTTCTATGGTTTTTACTGGATGCAAGACGAAATCGAATATTCCTTTTACGAATTCTTTTCCTGCTTTATAAACACCGTTTTTGATACCTTCTGCAGTTTCCCACAAGGTGAGGATTCGTTTTTGTTCATCGGTAAGATTTTCTTCACCTAGTTCTTTTGCGAGTTTCAAAAATTCTTCTAGGTTAGTTGTATTCGCCAGTTTCTTCTGTAACTCTTCTTTACTGTCTTCTCTAGAACAAGTATTTTCTAAAAGCAAGTCATCGATTTGATACTTCTTTACTGTGCCGATTGTATAGTTTTCTAGTTGTATCTTTCCACTTTTCGTATGGGATTGAATACGATCCCGTATCATGGGGGTGTTTACACAATCATAAATTCAAACATAAAAAGAAAAAGCCCCTAACCTCTTGAGAAATTAAGGACTTGATCTGTAGTCTATTTTCTGAATTGTTTCAGTGCCTGGTACCTAAAACTAATAAATAGGCTCAATTTTAACTTCCACTGTTTTCCCTACTTCTAAAGCCTTTTTCCAAGTAGTCTCTATAGCTTTGTACTCTTTTCTATTCAGAGTAGCATTCATTGGTACTAAGTTGTCAATATCACCAGAACCTTTAAAAATGCTAGCTATCAAATGCCCACCATTATCATTTGGTAATCTATCTTTTCCGCCAACAGTTCTTTGAGCATATTAATTGTCTCGGTGCCTGGTACCTAAACCTTAATAGTTTAGATAGCTTTAATTTCGTAAAATTCCAAACCTGTTAATTCATTATTTTCAATTTCTCTTTTAAATATTTCTGAAACGAAAATAGGAATTTCCTGTCTAGTTCCCAATTTGAAAACATCACTATTTTCTACTTTATTTTCATAAATTGCATATTTTCGTATATTATATATTGTCCCAACACTTTTAGTCTGTATTTCATGGTAATCTGACTCTTCTAAACAAAGCGCATCAACCACTTTAAGAATATTAGCAATATAATATTCTTCTAAACTATCTCCACTTTTCAGCTCAATAATGTCAACTGGAAAATACTCAATTTTAGTATTTAAGTTCTCCATAATAGTTTTCAATCTTCTAGATACCACAAACCATCCCATATCATTTGCAAGATAGTCAGTAAGCACATCTCCCTCACTTTTATCATAGTAAAACTTAAAACTTCCATCCCATCTATCAAAGGTTTTTCCAATTTTAAATTCGTATTGTTGAATACCTAAATCATCCTTATAATGACATACTATATCGTTTTCGCCTGAAACTTCTATGCTTATCTTATAAAATTTCATCCATATCCCCTACCTATTTTTTCTTTAACCAATACTCTTTGTAAAGCATATCTGGATTTTCCCTAACTTCACTCTTTAACCCTTCAAATAACTCTAAAAAAATTTCCTTATTTCCACGTGCAATAGCATCATATTCATTTATCCTGTCTAACACATATTCATGGTATGCATTCGGATGTCTTCCTTGATGGGGTAATAATTCTTTATTCCAAGTATCGTCTAACTCCAAGCCATACTTTTTAGTCACATTTTCTAACTGGTGAGTATACGTTTTACTTTTATTAGTTGCATAGTGGTGTTTTTGTAAAGGTTTACCACCACTCTTACTTTCCACCTTCGCCATAGAAAGCAACTGATCTTTCACCCTAGCACCATTCACCACATTGTAAGGCACAACACCTGCATTCGCATAGGCTAATTGATTCCTAGGGGCATATGGTAATAAATCTAAACCAGAAATTTTTTGTGCTGCACCTTTTACTTTGCTAGCGCCGGCCTTGGTAACGACTTTTGTTGATGCCATTCCAGTTTTTGATACAGCACCTAATCCTTTTGTTCCCACTGCGGATAGTCCAATGGTTCCTAATCCATAAGCAAACCATTCCGCACGGGACTTGGCGTCTCCGTTGATGACATCTCGTTCATACGAATCACGGATTGCCTTCGAAAAATAATCAAACGTTTCGATTGGATGAGCAAGGGCATCAATTGTACTCTCTATTGTTTTTACGGGATGCAAGACGAAATTGAATAGCCCTTTT
>NZ_ML122613.1:0-7409 GCF_003844195.1 Rummeliibacillus sp. TYF005 | reverse complement strand
CGTCAAGCCCTATCTGTACTAACAGTATCTGACCACCTACTAACTGGCGAAGCAACAACTGCAGAAGAACGCCAAACTACATTCAATGACATGATTGTTGTAGCACTTGAAGCGGCTATTCAAGAGTAGTTTATATAACAAATTTTAAGACATAAGCAAAAGCAGAAAATAAGGCAAGCGACCAAAAAAACGACGATTTATAAAATGTCGTTTAATAAGTCACTTGCCTTTGCTTTGTCTTTTTTCAACGTTTATCCATCAAAATGATTAAAATTCAAGAACTCTAGCTTCATTTGCTGCAGTAGTTTATGCAATTGCTGAACGGTTGCAAGAGGAATGGAATAAAGTTGGTGAAGAATATTGTGACACAAAAAAGAAGGGTTTCCCCTTCTAACCATTTTGATCTAGCTTGTCAGAAATATCTTTTAGAAAGCTCTTTATTTCCTTCTGATTCAAAAGGACTTTCACCATGAAATAAAAGACAAATATAATTGCGGCAAAATATAATAAGACAAATAAAATTGGTATAAAGGCGAATGTAGTAAGAAAATCGTCCAATTATTACACCTCCTTTCATTTGTATAATTATACCATATAATATAGTATTTATAAATAAATATAGAAAAATATACAATTTATATTTATGTCTATAAATAGAGGTATAGAATATGTAACGTATTTCCTAGCACTTTATTTTCCATCTTAATCACAATGTACATGCACAGTCCCCAAATATTTGAATATCCTAAAAAGGTGAGTGAACAAAAATACAAATACAAGGGAGAGGGATTTTGAGTTACAAATATAAGGATGAAATATACAACAGCCTGAATCTTGTAAGTAAACTGATTGATGATTATGGTACTTGTCCAGGATGTGGGAGTGAACGTATTGGAAGTAGTAAAAATATTGGATCAATGGATTACAACGGTAAATTAGGTACGTTTGAACGTATATGCAAATGTGGGTGGTCTGTCAAATTAAAAGTTGAAAAAATCTAATTGAACAATCTAATTCAATTGATGGATATCTCCTATAAAGCACAAATATTAGAGTAATTCATTGTAATTAAATTACATACATTTAAGCTAGCTTAAAGTAGCGCTATAAGCAGTTATATAAAAGCAAAAAAGAAAATTTTCTAAAGGCTATCAAGGAAATTGATAGTCTTTTTCTTTTCGTAGGGCATAATTCCTGATATTATGGTATAAGTAGTGTTTAAACACTGTTAGATTGAAAGTGGTGAACAAGATGGATGATAAAACAAAAGTTGACCCAGAACAAAATGATGAATCTCAAAAAACGCAACAGGTTGACCCAGTTCCAGAAGTAAAACCTGCAGGTAGATACATACGTATGAAACCATTTGCTTTTATCATGATGATTATGGTTTTGATTCTTGCAACTTCAGGTATCACAATCTTTGCTTTAACTTTTGGAGAAGAAAAGGTAGTAGAAGTTCGTACACCTGCTCATACTGAATTCCAAAAATTATTTAATGCTTATGATGAACTATCAAAAAGCTATTACAAAGACATTGATACAGATGCATTAGTAAACGGTGCAGTAGACGGGATGATTAGTGCACTGGGAGATCCTTATTCAGATTATATGAATAAAAAGGAAGCAACTCAATTTAATGAAAGTATCTCTTCTAGTTTCCAAGGAATAGGTGCAGAAATCCAGGAAAAAGATGGACATATTGTAGTTGTGTCGCCTATTAAAAATTCTCCTGCAGAAAAAGCAGGGATTAAAACAAACGACATTATTAAAAAGGTTAACGGCAAAAGTATCGACGGTATGACAGCTTCTGAAGCTGTATTATTAATCCGAGGTAAAAAAGGAACAGATGTTACTTTACAAATTCAACGTGGTGGAGCTAGCAAACTTATTACGATGAAAATAACTCGTGATGATATTCCAGTTGAAACAGTTTATGCAGAAATGAAAAACGACAAAATTGCTCATATCCAAATCACTAGCTTTTCAGATAATACGTATAAAGAATTATTAAGCGCATTAGACAAAATGGAAGCTAAAGGTATGAAAGGTCTAGTTATTGATGTTCGTCAAAATCCAGGTGGATTAGTCGATGTAGTAGAAGACATTGCAAGCCTATTTGTGAAAACCGGAGAACCGATTGTACAATTTGAAGATCGTAACGGTAAAAAACAAGTAGTTCCGGCAAAAGACGGAAGAAAAGTGAAAGTACCTGTTACTGTTTTAATCGATGGTGGTAGTGCTTCAGCTTCTGAAATTTTAGCAGGTGCCTTAAGCGAATCTTCTAATGTCAAATTAGTAGGTGAGAAATCATTTGGTAAAGGGACTATGCAAACAGCTGAAAATCTTTCAGATGGTTCTAATCTAAAATATACAATCGCTAAATGGTTAACACCAAAGGGTAATTGGATTCACGAAAAAGGAATTCAACCAAATTACAAAGTAAATTATCCAAGCTATGCTTCATTGCCATACATTAGTACAGATAAAACGTATAAAGAAGGATCTCTATCTGATCAAGTCAAAGCAGCTGAAAAAATGTTAAAAGCAGTAGGGTATGAACCAGGTAAACTCGATGGTTTATATGATGCTTCAACAACATTAGCTGTTCAAAGATTCCAACAAGACCATAAGTTAAAAGTAACTGGCGTACTAAAAGGTGAGACAACTTATGCTTTAATGGAAGAACTTCGATTGAAGATTAAAAACGAAGATCCACAATTGAAAAAAGCAATGGCAATCGTAAAAGCAGAAATGAAATAGGCTAGAATAAGACAGAGGGAGCTGGCAAATTGTCAGCTCTTTCTTGTTACAGAAATAGGAGTTGAAATTATATGAAAGATGTATATTTATTTAGTGGTTTTTTAGGTAGTGGTAAAACAACAATGTTGGTAGATATTATCCGACAATTAAAAGAACAACGTCTAAAACCAGCAGTGATTATGAATGAACTAGGAAAGCTCAATTTTGACTCGCAAGCTGTTGAAGAAGGAATTCCTTTAAAAGAAATGTTGAATGGATGTATTTGTTGCTCTGGCGCTGAAAAAACAGAGGCGCAAATCCAATCACTTTTAGTAGAATCTGATTTTGATGTACTTATAATAGAAACAACTGGTGCAGCACATCCTGTAGAAGCGATGGATGCAGTCTATTCGCCACTATTTGCAGATCAGCTAAATATTAAAGGTATCATTACTGTAGCTGATAGTAAACGATGGTTAGAACGAGAAAAAATGTCTCCACAAACTCGTTCTCTATTTTTAGAACAAATTCGTCATGCACATTTAATCTTGGCAAATAAAATAGATTTACTAACAGAAGCAGAACGTGCAAAAGTGACATTTGAATTACAAAGTTTAAATCCACATGCTCAAATTATTCAAACCGTAAATGCAAAAGTACCTTTAAAGTTCTTAAATAACCTACATGCAACATCTAGACCAACAGATATCCATAAAGCGGATTTAGGCCATCACCTTCATTTAAGTTCAAGACTAGTTACTTTCCCGGAAACTTCCGATTTTACACAAGAAGAATTTGAAGACTGGGTGCGTTCAATTCCAGAAACAATTTATCGTATGAAGGGTTATGTACCCGTAAAGGGGATTAAAAACCCTATGTTATTCCAATATGCATACGGATTAACACAATGGTTACCTGAGTACATCCGAATGGAACCTAATTTAGTTATTATTGGTGAAGATGTGGATGAATTGAAAGTACCAGGGTTGCAATAATAATCTACGAAATTATGAATATGTCAACCCTTTAAACTTAGCAATAAGCAGATAGACTTCAAGTAAATTCCAAACAAAATCCTTTAATATTGCCCAATGAGAACCCCTTTGGAGAAAGTGGTAATCGTTGGGCAATTTTTTGTCTGATATTTACGATAAGCTTGATACAGACAAGGAGGAATGCAAGATGAAAAAAATGACAAAATGGGCATTACCATTAAGCCTACTAATGATGGTGGGAGTTTCAAGTGGAGCAATCGATGCTTCGGCTAAAACAGTCAATAATGATGCAACGAAGCAAACTTCAGTGTCAAATAATAATTGGCAATATAACAAAGCGTATAATTGGGTGAAAGTTAACAATAACACTAAAAGCCCATTCCAAGTAAAGAAAATGACGAAAGCTGAACTTGATCAATATCTAGCTTCACTTAAAGGATCAAACAAAGGAACTGCCACAAATAAGGATTCTAATAAAGGAACAACAACAAACGCAGATTCTANACAAAGGAACTGCCACAAATAAGGATTCTAATAAAGGAACAACAACAAACGCAGATTCTAATAAAGGAACAACAACAAACGACGCAGATTCTAACAAAGGAACAACGCAAAACACTGCATCAGATAAAGGAACAACAACAAACGACGCAGATTCTAACAAAGGTACAACACAAAACACTGCATCAGATAAAGGAACTTCCACAAACACTGGTTCAAATACTTCAACAACAACAAACTCAAACAGCTCATCTGTATCACAATTTGAACAACAAGTGATTACTTTAACAAATGCTGAACGTGCTAAAGAAGGACTTCCGGCTTTACAAGCTGATACAACATTAATGAAATCTGCTAGAGCAAAATCAGATGATATGGCTAAAAATAATTACTTCTCTCATACGAGCCCAACTTATGGATCACCATTTGACCAAATGAAATCTTTTGGAATCTCATATAAAGCAGCAGCTGAAAATATTGCTCAAGGCCAAAAAACACCACAAGAAGTTGTACAAGCATGGATGAATTCATCAGGACACCGTGCTAATATCATGAATGGTTCATACACTCATATTGGTGTAGGCTATTCAGCAAACGGAAACTATTGGACACAACAATTTATCCAAAAATAATAGTATAATACTAGTTTAATAAATTTTAAAACCAGCCATCATGATGGCTGGTTTTTTGTTTGAAATAATTATTTTATTTCCATACTGGAGGAAAAGGAGGACAGATTTTGTTACTACTTGAATCCATGATTGATAAATTAAAATCTACCTTTTACAATTCTGTCGATTTTACGGCAAAAGAAATTTCATGGCCGAACGAAGAATATGCAATTTTGTGTTATTACAGTTCTATGGTCAATAAAAGTGATGTTCAAAACCAGATAAATGTATTAAAAGTTCAAGCGTCTGTAGATGAAGAAAAATGGACAGAAACAATGGCTGCGGTTAAGGAACCATTTCAAATGGAGAAATTTGTTGATTATATTTGTCATGGGGAAACAATTATCCTTTTATTGACAGAAA
Organism: Rummeliibacillus sp. TYF005; assembly: GCF_003844195.1. Classification (NCBI taxonomy): domain Bacteria; kingdom Bacillati; phylum Bacillota; class Bacilli; order Caryophanales; family Caryophanaceae; genus Rummeliibacillus; species Rummeliibacillus sp. TYF005. The sequence continues at coordinate 2,137 of NZ_ML122613.1, read as the reverse complement.
AACAAATGGTACATCTTACCTTACCTGAGATTCCACATCGTTCACCTGATGAACCTATAAACGAACATATTCTCAGAGGATCACATGAAGGATTTGTAGAGAATGTAGATGTGAATATAGGGCTTATTAGAAAAAGAATACGCATGCCTAACTTAGTTGTAAACAAAATGGAAGTTGGTAAAGAAACAAAAACCGATGTTTATTATATGTATTTAGATAACGTAGCAAACCAACAATCTGTTTCTGAAGTAGAAAGTAAGTTAAAACTGATGCAAGAAAAAACGAAATCTTTATATACTGCAGGAGAAGTGGGGGACTATTTGGAGGAGTCGGTATATTCACCATTTCCTCAAATGTTAAATACGGAAAGACCTGACCGAGTATTTGCAAATCTTGTGGAAGGGAAGATTGCAGTTTTTACAAATATCTCTCCAACAGTATTACTAGGGCCAGTTACCTTTTTTTCCTTTTATCAATCACCGGATGATTATAATGGACGAGTATTGGTAGGATCATTTTACAGAATGGTTAGGGTATTCAGTTTTTTAACTGCGGTATTTTTGCCAGCATTTTATATAGCGATTGTTAGCTTTCATTTTGAGATTTTACCAATAGAACTAAGTAAAAAACTTAGACTAGATATAAGTGAAATACCTTATCGTCCAATTATAGAAGCGATGATACTGGAAATTATTATAGAACTGATTCGAGAAGCTAGTGTACGACTGCCTCAAGCGATTGTCCAAACAATCGGTATCGTCGGTGGTTTAGTAATTGGAAATGTAATTGTAACTGCAGGTCTTGTTTCTAATATGATGGTAATCATAGTAGCGTTAACAGCTATTTCAAGTTATGTTGTTCCATCCGTTGAAATGAATATGTCAATTCGAATTTTACGCTTTCCTTTTATGTTAGCGGCAGCTTTAGCCGGCTTTTTTGGTATTGTAATTGGAGGCTTTGTACTATTTATACATTTACTCAATTTACATTCTTTAAAGTCACCTTACTTTTCACCAATCGTCCCATTTGAACCCAAAAAGATCAAACAGATTTTTGTCAGAGGTCCATTTGTTAAGCCTTCACCACAAACAAGTTCGTTTGATCCGGAAGGAAGAAAGAAATGAATTTTAAATTAACAAAAATTCAATTTTTTTTAATGCTATTTTTTATTGAAACAGGAGTTATATACATTTCATTTCAACAAGGTGTAATTGATTATGGTGGAAGAGATGCATGGATCATGTTCGGAGTTGCATCTATCTTTATGTATTTGCTCCTTTTCTTTTACGAAAAAAATTATAAATTTTTCCGATTGGGCAAAATTACAAAATGGATTTATATTTTGTATTGGCTAGTCGTAATTATTAGTTTTTTAAGCTATATGCAATATACATTAAACGTGTGGATCATTCAAAATATGCCACCATTCTACTCATTATTGGCTATTGTTCTCGTTACTCTATATATCAGTTTAAGTAGACCTTCTACGACAGTAAACTTAGGGGTATTGATTATACCATTAGTATTTATATTTATTGTTTTTATATTACTTGCGACTCACGAATTGAAATTTTCGAATATTTTACCGATTGGGACAAGTACAGTTCCTCAATGGCTAAAAGGCATGCATTATAGTTTAACAGCTTTTATAGGTATTGAAAGCTATCTAATGTTGAGAAAAAATGTCTTAAAAGATGAAGAGATTAAAGGAAAACCCATATTAATATTCCATCTTATCGTTTCGATATTTATGGGGGCTTCGGTTATAGGGGCTGAATTTTACTTTATGTTAAAGGAAATTCGATTAATACCAGATCCCATTCTGTACATCTTAAAATCGCAAAAGGTAACGTTTGTGAAAAGACTTGATATCTTCTTTATCTATATTTGGCTTGCATGGAGTTTGGTAACCATTAATTTATTTCTCTTTAATATACGAATTGCTTTATCTACACAAGAAGGGAAAAATCCCAAACCTTTGTTATTTATCATACATGGAATTATTATGATTGCTCCTTTGTTTTTCATTGGAGTAGGACAAGTGGAATTTATTCATAAATATCTTATTTATTTATTCTACCCATTTTCCATCATACTACCTATGATAACCTGAATTATTCATAGAATTTTATAAATA
>NZ_ML122612.1:0-7669 GCF_003844195.1 Rummeliibacillus sp. TYF005 | reverse complement strand
TTTTTCTGTGAAAATATATAATCCCTGCGGTATGTGAATATTCTTGATTAGTTATGGTAATCCTTTAATTGACCTAAAAAAGCCAATAAGAAAGCAGAGCTACCTGTTGTGAGGTAACTTTGTATAAATCTTTTTGGTTTTGGTTACACTAGGCAATTAGGGGTTCTTTATAAGGCTCCTTGTTTAATAACATGGAGTAAATAACCCGAAGCATTCGATGCGAGATCGCAACGAGTGCTTTTTTCTTGCCTCTTCGTGCAGCGAGTGACCAATATTTGGTTGCTAACCAACGATTACGACTTCTTGAAACAGCCCATGCAGCCTCACACATGGCAGATTTAATATGAGGATTTCCTTTCACTGTCCTTGTACTTTTCCTTTTTCCTGCACTTTCATGATTGCCAGGTGAAACGCCTGCCCACGATGCAAGGTGTTGTGAAGTTGGAAATTGCCCCATATCTACGCCGATTTCTGCGATAATTACTGCTGCTGTGTCTTTTTTAATTCCTGGTATAGTTATTAATAACTGTACCTCTTCTTCATATTTTCGGAGAAGTTGATCGACACGTTCTTCGATTTCTGAAATCAACTTTTCTAAGTATTCTATGTGATGCCAAGATTGACGAATGAGAAAAATTTGATGTTCATTAATTGTTCCAAATAACGAATCCGTAATACGTTGTTTTTTGGAAACTAATTTACCGTGAATATCTTTTTCAACATCGGCTTCATCTACATAACCTTGTTCGATTAATCGATTTAAAAGTCTTCTACCGGATACCCCAAATACATCTGAAATCACGGTACTTAGTTTGATATTGGAACTTTCTAATACTTTTTGAATTCGATTCTTTTCCGAAGTTAAATGCCCAATCCATTTCTTCCGAAGTCTTGTTAAATCTCTAAGTTCACGAATGTCTTGTGGTGGAACAAAACTTTTTTCAATTAAACCATGACGTAATAATTTAGCGATCCATTCGGCATCCGAAACATCTGTTTTTCTTCCAGGTACATTTTTAATTCGTTGAGCATTCGCTAACGTTATATCAAAGAAGTCTTCTAAAATGTTAAAAACAGGTTTCCAATACACGCCTGTACTCTCCATGGCAATGTGTGTAATCTCATGACTCTCCAACCATTTTAATAGTCGAAATAAATCTTTTGTCAGCGTAGGAAATGTTTCAGTTTCTGTGTACACATCGTTTTCTCGTTTTCCTTTTATCACACAAGCAACAATTGTTTCAGAATGTACATCTAGTCCAGCGCACTTCTCAATAAATACCTCCAATGAAATCACTCCTTAGTAAAAGATCACAAACAGTGAGTGAATTTGAAAATAAGCATTTTTCTGTACGTAGTCATCCTACTAACAAGTGGAGCTAACAAAGGGTTGAACACCAAATTCACTCAAACAGTTTTTATTACAGGGTCAAAGCCACCAAAAAAGCCCACGTTTAACATCCTGTTTGTGTCATTACCATTATGAACCGAAGGTAACTATTTTCATGCCAGGGTTGGGTGTAAAAAACTCATGAATGTTTTTATGACTTATTTAACTTTATTTTTTGACTGAAACTATATCTTTTGCTGCTTGAAAAGCTTGTTCAAAATCAGCGATTAAATCATCCACATTTTCAAGCCCAACTGAGAACCTTAAAAGTCCTTCTGTAATGCCACGTTTATCGCGCTCTTCTTTAGGAATAGCAGCATGACTCATTGTCACTGGGTATGAAAGAATAGATTCAACTCCACCAAGACTAACTGCAAAAATCGGAATTTGAACATGTTCAACAAAAGCCTTTGTCAGCTCACGATTTGGTAATGTGAATGATAATACAGCACCAGCGTTTGATGCTTGGTTCGCATGGATTTCATAACCTGGATGATTCTTTAATCCAGGGTAGTGAACTTCTTTAACCAATTCATGTTGTTCGAGGTAAGAGGCAATCTTTATCGCCGATTGTGATGATTGTGATAAGCGAGCATTTAATGTTTTAATGCCTTGTATCAATGAAAATGAATCTTGTGCCCCTAAAATAGCACCCATGGAATTTTGCATAAAGTAAATTTGTTTTCCAAGTTCTTCGTCTTTTGTGACGGCAAGACCAGCAATAATATCACTATGGCCGCCTAAAAATTTCGTAGCACTATGTAATACTACATCAACGCCTAGTTCAAGCGGACGTTGGTAAAGTGGTGTCATAAAGGTATTGTCGACAAAAGTTAACAAATTATGTTTTTTAGCAATGGAAACAATACCACGAATATCAGTAATACCTAGAAGTGGATTCGCGGGAGTTTCAGCATATAAAATTTTTGTATTTGGTTGGATGGCAGCTTCTACTTCTTGCAAGTTCGTAAAATCTGCGAAAGAATGTGAAATACCGTATTTTGTTAAAACCTGTGTAACAAAACGATAAGTTCCACCATATACTTCGCTTGTAATGACAATATGATCACCTGTATTTAGAGTAAGTAGGGCAGAAGCAATTGCTGCTATGCCTGATGAAAAGGCAAATCCTCTTGAACCTCCTTCAAGTTCAGCAATTGTTTTTTCTAATGCATCACGAGTAGGGTTTCCAGAGCGACTGTAGTCGTAGGGACCGAAAGAATCAAAATGTTCTTGGTCAAAAGTAGATGAAAGATAGATTGGTACATTCACAGCACCTGTCTTTTGTTCGTAATCGCCTCTAGTAGAAGCAGTTATTAGACTAGTTTCGATAGATTGTTTATTTTGTTGACTCATGGAAAGACACCTCTTTATTGATAGTAGTAAAAACTTGTTGGAGATCTTCTATTAAATCTTCGGCTTCTTCTATTCCTACTGAAAAACGTAACAATGAGTTGTCAACACCACGTGCAGTTCGTTCTTCTTCAGGTATATCAGCATGTGTTTGAGTAGCCGGGTAGGTGATAAAACTTTCAACGCCTCCTAAACTTTCAGCAAATGCGATAAGTTTTAAATTTTGAAGAAATGCTGGAACCAATTCAGAATGATGTAATCGGAAAGAAATCATGCCACCTAATCCAGTGTACAGAACATCTTTTACGGATGGTTCCTTACTTAAATAGTCAACAATTTTTCGTGCATTTTCTGTATGCTGTTTCATGCGAACATGTAAAGTCTTTAGACCACGAAGTAAAAGCCAACTATCAATCGGGGCTAATGTTGCACCTGAAGCATTATGGTTATGAAGAAGTCTTTCGCATAACTCTTCACCTTTTGCGACGACCAGACCTGCAAGAACATCATTATGTCCTCCAATATATTTAGTAGCACTATGAATAACAATATCAGCGCCAAGTTCAATTGGACGTTGATAATACGGAGTCAAAAAAGTATTATCAACGATCAGCAAAAGATGATTCTTTTTCGCTAACTTTGCAAATAGTTCAATATTTATTTCTTGCATTAATGGATTTGTTGGTGATTCTATAAAAAGTGCTTTTGTATGTTCATTTATAATTGCTTCGACTTCCGCGATAGATTGGAAAGGTGTGAAATGAGCATGTATTCCATATTGTTCTTCGTATTGACGAGCAAGTCGATATGTACCTCCGTAAATGTCATCTGAATAGATTATTTCGTCTCCTGATTTGAAAAGGGATAAAACTAATTGGATTGCAGCCATCCCGCTACTACAGGCAAAACCTGCATCTCCACTTTCTAAAGCGGTAATTCCTTCTTCTAAAACAGCCCGAGTTGGATTTTTTGTACGTGTATAATCATAGCCTGTCGATTGGCCGAGTCCTGCATGTCGATATGCGGTAGAAAGATAAATAGGTGTATTAATCGCACCTGTCCGAGGATCTGTTTCTGTTCCGATTTGCGCTAAACGAGTCGAAATATGTTTTTTTGTCATGTTCATCATCCTTTTCTAAAAAAATAAAAGGCCCTCAGAAGAAGAGGACCTTGTACTTAAAAAGTCAATCTTCTTATCTGCTAGAAATACATCTACTGGAATTAGCACCTTACCAAATTGGTGGTTGCTGAGATTTCACAGGGCCAGTCCCTCCATCTCTCTCGATAAGAAATTTACATTAAATTGTTAGAAAAATTTTAATTAATGAAATAGTAACACTTTATGAAATACTATGCAATAGCATAATGAAAGAAAAAGCCCCCTAAATTATTTCAGGGAGCTCTTTAATCGTTCAATTATTTTGTTTCAATTTTTGTGATTTCAAAAGTGACTTTTTTGTTTTTCACAGTTTTAATTGCGCCAGCATTTGGGGCGTAATATGTGATTGAACCGTCTGCAGCTTTAATACCGACAACTGATTTAAATGTACCTGCTTTTACTTTAAAAGTGTTTGAAATAGATACGATTTTGTAATTTTTTTTGTTTGCTTTAAATACTTGTCCCTTTGTAAAAGGGTAAACGATTTGACGAATAGTACCTGTTTTAAATTTGTAATCTAAACCTTTAGAAGATTCTTTTACTAAAAATGATTGTTTATTGTTACCTGTTTTTTTGTACCAGTAAGTCCAACCTGTTGAATTGCGTTTGCCAGTTGAATATAGTTTTCCGTCTTTGCCATTTTCAACATAGTAGTAAGTATTTGTTACTACGGGGCGATAAGTTGTTTTTTTACTATTTGAAGTACTCGTACTTTTTTTAGTTGTAGTTTTTTTAGTAGTTGTAGTTTTTGTAGCTGTTGTTTTCTTGCTTGTATTTTTGCTAAATGATAAGTAAGAAGCATATACATAAGCTGTTTTTTTGTTGAATTTAATTTTTGCCCAGCCTGTTTTTGATTTACTATATACGACTACTTTAGTACCTTTCCAAAGTGTTCCAACTTTTTTGGCATTAGCTGAAGGTTCAGCGTGAACGTATACGCTATTTGCTACTTTTGCGTTCATTGTTTTTGGTGTTGCTGCGTCACTGTTTGCTGTAAAAGTAAATAAAGTCCCAAACATGACTATGAAAGATAGTAAGCTTTTTACTATTTTCATTTGAATCATCTCCTCATATATACCAATAATCTAGGTAGAGATGCGGTAATCTTTATTGATAATATTTTCGCATCCGAGTTATAGAACGAAGATGAAATGGGAAGGTTGCCATTATCATGAAAAAAGTAAGAAAATGTTTTCCAGGTAGAGAAGAAATTAGATAAGTTACAATTAGAGTTTTAATATAGTTTCCAAAGATAAGTAATTTTCGTGTAAAATGAATGTAAGTTATAATGAAATAAAGGCAGGAAGTCCAAATGAAACCATCATTTTATCATTTCGTATTATCTTTTAGAGGAGCAAAAGATGCAAAAGGGGATTTTGCAGAAGCTGCTTTTCATGACCATAGTTTTCCTAAACAGGAAGAAGATTTTCAAAACATCTCAAGATATATAGAAGAAAAAGCAGATCATGCGTTAAGTGCAGTTGTATTTGATGAACTTTGGCAACAATATGATGAAAAATATGAAGAATAATTTTTGATTGTCAGAGGTCGGACTTTACTGTTACAATGAGTCAGGCATATTGAAAATTTTAAATTGAAAAGGAGAATAATTATGAGTATCCATATTAATGCTAAACAAGGCGAAATCGCTGAAATCGTACTTTTACCAGGAGATCCTTTACGTGCAAAATATATCGCAGAAACATTCTTAGAAGATGTTACTCAATATAACGAAGTACGTAATATGTTTGGTTACACAGGTACATACAAAGGAAAACGTATCTCTGTACAAGGTACAGGTATGGGTGTACCATCTATTGCTATTTACACAACTGAACTTATGCAAGAATACGGATGTCAAAAACTAATCCGTGTTGGTACTTGTGGTGCACTAAAACGTGATGTTAAAGTTCGTGATGTCATCCTTGCTCAATCAGCAACAACTGATTCTAAGATGAATGAAATTATCTTCAAAGGAATCGATTTCGCACCAACCGCTGACTTCGATCTATTATTAAAAGCATATAAAGCAGGGGAAGAAGCTGGACTAAACTTACGTGCTGGTAATGTTTACACAGCTGACTTATTCTATGGTGAAGATAACCAAAACGAAAAATTAGCAGATTACGGTGTATTAGCAGTTGAAATGGAAACTGCAGCACTATATACACTAGCAGCAAAATTCAATNAAGCAACAACTGCAGAAGAACGCCAAACTACATTCAATGACATGATTGTTGTAGCACTTGAAGCGGCTATTCAAGAGTAGGCGTATCAAGGGTTTGTAGACTGGTAAAATTTTACGGGTGACTATTGGTGACCAAATGCAATTTTAAAGGTTACTAAACAGGTCACTCGCTTTTTGTTTTTGAGACGTATCTATATGGGAATACGTATCTAATGTTTCACGAATATTTGCATGACCAAGTTGTTCTTGAATGACTTTAATATTCACATTTTTAGATAGCATATAACTAGCAAATGTGTGTCTTAAACCATGAAATGTGATATACGGTAAGTTGTACTTTTTTACAATATCCCGCCACTGAATAGACATTCTATCAGGATGATTTGGAAAGCCGTTATCTTTTGAAAAAACTAAATAAATGGGTTTATTATTCTTTGTGTAGATTGGATTGAACTTTTCGCCTAATTTCGCCAACTTAATTTTCTTTTTCTCAACGTAATCCTTTAACTCACTCATTAAATTTTGAGGAGCATATACCACACGACTTTCCCCAGTTTTCGTCGTATCCAGAAAAAATTGTTTGTTAATTTTATCATATTGTAAGGTCTTATCAACGTATATTGAGTTGTTTTGAAAATCGAGCGATTCAAATCGTAAGCCTGCTATTTCTGCCATTCTTAAACCACAATACAATGCAATTTTTATTTGTAATTGATGTTTAATATGAAGTTTAGGAATTACATGTAAAAGTTGCTTGATTTGTTCTTCTGTGTAGTAGTTAATACGCCGTGTTTTCTTACGTTTTGGTTTAGTTGCCTTAGCACAAGGGTTAACCTCGATATATCCCCATTCTATAGCTCTGTTGAACATTGTATTAAGCATCGCAAACTTTTCATAAATAGAGCCAGCTTTTATCTTTTTTTGTTCTACAAAAAATAAGTTGATTTGTGTAGATGTGATTTTATGCATTTTCATCATACCGAAAAATTCTAGTAACCCATTATTTAAATAATTTTCGTAAGTGTTACGTGATTTTACTTTTAATTCTACTGCTACATAATCACTCATAAACTTTTCAGAAAACTGACTAAAAGTAATTTTCTTTGTATTACCAAACGTTTGTTGCTCCATGCCTAATGATTTTTCAAATTGAGCAATTGCATTGATAATGTTACTCTCATCCAATTTCCTTAGTGTAGCAATTTTAATCTTTCGTAGTCTTTTTCCATTTTCATCATATCCATATTCAACAATTATCTTTATTCTTGGTTGTCCTTTCTTATTAGGCTCAATGATTCGATAACTTGCCATTTGGAACTCTCCTTGAGTTGTATAGCAATCCATAAGGAGTTTAAATCAAACTTTTCATAATTTATTATAATCTATTTCTTTAATTTGATTAAATTTTTTAAATGTATATCCACATTTGTATGCCATTAGAACACTACATGCAAAGTATTTATTAAAAAATGGTGCAAGGCATTTACAACTATAAGGGTATTATTACAATTATTTAAAATATAACACTTCGCTTATTTTTTAAAACACAGAGAGTATAAAATATTTTGTGTAAATAGAA
>NZ_ML122611.1:0-7961 GCF_003844195.1 Rummeliibacillus sp. TYF005 | reverse complement strand
CTAAAAAACGCAAGTTTTTCAGTGCCCTCGCTTCAACCTACTGAGGGTTTCTTCTAATACCCACATTCTACACTTTCCGAATGCAGATATAAGTCGTTTTCTGTGCTTCCTGACCAGCCTGTTTGGAATACTTTTCCTTTGCTTACGTTGTAAAAGTATCGAGCTTTTGGTTCGTCATTGAAGACCACTTTTACCGTCCACTCGTTTTTGTGTGATAAGAAAATGCCAGGGATAGAATGTTCGACTGTGATACTTTTCATATCACTTTTATAATATTCTTGGTTTACCATTAGATAATCTAATGCTTCGTCGTATATTTGTTGTTTACCAAAATGAACATAGATTGTGAATGCTAATATGATAATTAGGACAATAGCTGCTGTTATGAACAACATCAAGCCTTTTTTTAACGCCATATGTCCACCTTCCGATTTTCATTATAAAGATTAATATGATGAGAGATCTTCATCATTTTTCACTTTATTTTATCAAAAGATTGGGTGTTTGTCATATTTGTGATGATGAAATTCTACAACTCTTTCAAAAGAAAAAACTTTCTTCCCTGGTGCTTTGAAACAACTGGATAATCTTAAATAATTGGTCCTACCCCGCTTTTAAAACAATTCCAAAAGGTCGTCAAATTTCTCTATCACGTAATCATAGTCAGTGACATCTCCAAAGCCATACTTGGCGAAAACAAATGGTATACCTGCATAACTAGACGCCTTTAAATCGCCTTCTGTGTCTCCTATATAGACAGGCTTTGAAAGGTTGTTTCTTTCCATGATCAATTTGATGTTTTCCCCTTTAGCTAGACCCGTTCTACTTGGGATTTCATAGTCCAAAAAATATTTATCAAGTTGATGATATTTGAAAAAGCCATCGATATAACCCTGTTGGCAATTGCTGACGATGAACAGTTTATATTTCTTAAAAAGTTTATTTAATACAGCTTCTACATTTTCATAAAGCTCCCCACCGTATTCTTCTATATATTCCCCTTCAATTTCAAAGCATTGTTTAATAATTTTAGTTCGAGTCTGGTAATCTAAATTTGGAAACAATTTTCTACTGATATCATCCATTTGAAGCCCCATCGTTCCTTCAAAATCTTCTCTAGTTAGCTTCTTTTCTTTAACTACATCATTCCAAGCAAGTAGCACAGTATCTATCGAATCCCAAATAGTTCCGTCCAGATCAAAAATGATGCTATCCATATGTATGCCCTCTTTCATAAGCTGCTTCTTTGAATTAAAGTTTGATTCACCTAAAACCCCTGTAATAAATGCTTTTGTAAAACTTTATCAATTTTAGTTTTGTAAAAAGATTGAAATTTAGGATTTGCTATTCTTTTAGTATTGAGGCTTCCAAGCTTCTTACGCACATTTTTATTATGAATAATAAGTTGAATATGTTGTTCATTTTTATAATATTCATTGAACCATTCATATTTTTTAAGCGTAGAAATATTTCTTGAAATATCCTCCTCGGGAACCGTTTATGTATAAAACTTTTTACTTTATTATTAAATATTTAAATACTGTTTTATTAAGTATAAATGATGTTCATGAAAGAGATGCTTTTCTAAATAATTTAAATCGACCCAGCGCATTGTTTCTTTCTCAACTGGCTCTGTTATCTTTTCTAGTAGCTCACAAACATATAAAGATCCAATATTATGTTGAGAATCAAAAGGATATTTTTCAGAAACCCAGTGTCTTTCAGCTTTACCTATAAGCTCAACGATTTGGATTTCATGACCTGTTTCCTCAATGCTCTCTCTCAATAATGCACGTTCAGGAGATTCCTCTCCTTCAACCCCTCCACCAACTAAAAATAAATTCCCATCCGAATCTTCTACACATAAAAATTGTTGGTGGTCATTTCGAATGAGAGCATATGCTCCAGTTCTTTTCCAATAATTTAAAGCATAATTACGTTTACCAAAAGTTTTCATTATTATCCTCCCAATTGGAATCTAAGGAAAATATTATAGCATAAAATTTGCCTCCTAAATATCGTTTGGTAAACTTTTAACCCTTTAAAAAGCTTTCGTTCGTTTTTATCCCTTAGCAATTTCTAGAGATACATTTTATTGATTATCGCTAATTCTTTCATACCATAGTCTTTGAACGTTCAGTAATTCCTGTTCATTAAATTCCATTCTATATATATCGGGTTTTAATGTGCCATGTAGAAAATTCAAGTCATAGGAGCTATTGAAATATCCCATCATTAATGTCATGACAGCCCCGTGGGTTCCTATCACTACTTTTTTATTTTTAAAAGTATCTAATAGTTCTTTTAAAACTTTTATAGCCCTTTTTTGACAGTCAGCATTTGATTCTCCTCCCTCTAATGAAAAATTCGGATCTAAAAACGACTTTTCCAAAATCTGATTCAATTCCTTATCAGCTAATCTATTATTTCCAGTAGAAAATATTCTCTCTTTTAAATCTTCAAAGACTAAAACTTCTTGCCCTATTTGTTGAGCTATCTTTTCAACAGTTAATATTGAACGTATGTATGGACTAGAAATAACTGCATCGATTTTTTCATCTTTAAATATGTCAGTTACTCGCCCGGCATCTAAATAACCTTTTTCAGTTAACCCTCTGGTTCTATCATTTCCTTCTTTTGGCGACTCGCCGTGTCTCACCATATAAACTAAAGTACTTAATATATTTTCCTCCAATATGTTTCTCTTATTTTCCCCTCTTCAACTCTACTGCCTCATTTAAAAGCTATGAAAATTGGGTATATAGTTACCTACTTTTTTAGGAACGTTTTTTTAATGTTTATTCATTTGCTTTTCTGAAATCATAAATTCTATTAATCGGCAATTGTTTATCTTGGAAAAATATCGTTGAGTTATTTAACCAGCCAACATTTCCTAAGGCAGCACTAACTAGAAAAATATTTTTCTTTTTTTTAGTTCCTAAATTCTCTAAAACACCTATATAAGAAACGTCTGTTCTAAAAAATATTCCTCCATTAAAATATATCTTGAGTATATAATCTCTCTCTGGTGAGATATAAGAGCCAACTAAATTTTCACTTTTCACATCCATATTTTCAACTTGTTAATATTAAAATTAAAGTAAAGTATTATTATGATAAACAACGAAAGAATACCTAAGATATATTTTTTCATTTGTACCCTCCTATGATTTTCTTTAAATTATAACGATAATAACTAACAAAAGTTTCCAAATTATTATTTGGTGACATTTCGTAAAAAAAGATTACAATATGGCCCTTTTTACCAAAATGAGCGCAATCCTTATTTCAGAATCGCGCCCTATTATTGAACTCCTAAGGCTGTTAAAAATGACAGACTTCTAAAACTCATGCTTCTGTTAGTTGAACTTACTAATCATTAGAGAATTTGGTAATAAACTGTTTCATTAGTACATTACCAAAAAGGGATTTATCCTATTTAGAGCATTGCCCCAATTATTTGAATAAAAATGACTTCATATTTTTCTAGAATATCTTAATTTAATATACGTTGAATTTTCCTCTGGAATTCTTTCATTATTGAAATTTAAAACCTTTGGCTACATAAAATGGAATTCCCTTCATATTTCCTTTTTGAACAGACACCCATTCATTACAGATAGCTTATTACTTTTCTAATTTAATCCAACCCTCGAAATAAGAATCGTTATTTAAGTTTAGATAATTTTTCAAAAATCTAATAAATTCATTCGTATCGATTTCCTTAAACTTATAATTTTCATAGTATTCTCCTAGAAAATTTTCAGCTTGTTGTTCTCCTTTATTTTCTTGAAAAACCTTCCATAACATCTCTTGAGATTTCCCATAAATATAAGTACTTTGTTCTTTAAGTGAGTACTCATCTAATGAGAGGTTGACAGGCAGTGGAAAGTCTTTATACATCTCCTCATTCACAGTAATTTCTTCTCCCTGGTACTGTGCATAAAACAACCTCGATGCAAAGTTCGCTAGCCCTTCATCTAACCAAGCATCATGATATGGATCATTACTAATTACACCATAAAACCATTGATGAGCAATTTCATGAATAACCATGCTCTTTAGAGAATCTTCATCTACAGGGGTACCCCTATAGATGGAATTTGCTGTTACAACTCCAGGATATTCCATTCCTAATTCATCTAATATAATATCTAATTGCTTATGCGGATAAGGTCCTATTGTATCTTGAAAATAAGTAAGAGCATCAATTGCTAATTTCATGATGTCTTTATGCAAATCTTTTCTATCATCAACACCGAAAACTCTTATCGTAATATTACCAATCTTTTTTTCAACAACATTAGGCTCCTTTAATAAGGCTATATAAAAATCCTTTATGTCTTTTCCAACTAATATGCCTGATTTTCCACTTGGATACGTATCATCATCACTTGAAGAAATAATCGTTAAATTATTGGATAGTTTGTATTGAATTTCAAAATCACTAAATGCTGTATGATATGTTTCGCCTCTCATTCTGTAATCTTCCTTATTCCACTTATGATCTCTATAGGTAGCAATCATTGGATACCATTGCGCTAAAAAATAGTTTTTCTCATTTGCTGTGAATCGTAAACCTTTTTTGGGAAGAGTGAAATCATATTGAACGTTAACTATTACTTCATGATTAGGCTTCAATTCTTGACCCAATTTTATTTTTAATGTATCCTTCTCTAAATTAAATTTCACTTTCTCTCCATCAACTTTAATACTTTTAATACTTACATATGATGGAGTAGCTAATTGTGGCGAATTCGGTTTCGTAAAGATATTAGGTATAAAATAGAAGACAAGCTCTTTCCAATGATCAGTGGATATGTTTTTAATTTTGCTAGTTGAATTAACCCTAAATTTTCCTTTCTCGTCCATCTCCAAGCTAATTTTGTATTTTGCTTCACTACCAGCAGGCTTACTTTTTGGTATAAACTCTACATTATCATGACTATTCTCATTTTCAATTTCTTTTGTTTCTATTTTTCCACAACTACTTATCAGGAATGAAAGGCAAGCAAGTACAGATAAAATAAGAGCTGTTTGTTTCTTCAAAATAGAATACTCCCTTCGTTGTTTACCTCTTCTTATATTCCACATTCTTACATATATAACCTTTACAAACCAAAACAGGTAGCAATAAAAAACGAGTTGATATTTGATATGGATATCAACTCATTCTTAATGTAAACCATGTTTATAAAGCTTTTCATAATAAGCTGTATAAACAATATTCAAAGGAAAACCTTTCTACAACATTTCTTGGGTTATTGCGTCTTTACAAACTTTCATTTGGGGACATTATTAGATTTAAGTTCTGCATT
This sequence comes from Rummeliibacillus sp. TYF005, assembly GCF_003844195.1. Taxonomy (NCBI): domain Bacteria; kingdom Bacillati; phylum Bacillota; class Bacilli; order Caryophanales; family Caryophanaceae; genus Rummeliibacillus; species Rummeliibacillus sp. TYF005. The sequence goes on along the minus strand of NZ_ML122611.1, from coordinate 2,643 downwards.
CAAATACATGAAATGAACTTCCTTCGCCATAACCGTCAATAACTTCATGGAGAATAATTTCATTAAAGCCATTAGTTTTTAAAATATTTTCAAATTCTCCCGATTCATAAAGACGAATTGGGAAATCCATTATTTCTGATTCTTCAATTTGCCGATCTTTAACTAATTGATATTTTAATTTTGTATTTAACATCTTACTAGATCGGTCATAATTGACTTTCTTATATTCAATAATCTCGTTGCTATCAAGGTAATGTCTATTTGTTTCAATCCAATCAGGAATCTCTTTAACTGAACCTGTATTTGTCATAACGGTTAAAAGTAATTTTCCATTTTCTTTTAATAAAGTTTTCATATTAGTAAGACTCTCTTTAGCTAATTCATCTGGCAAAAGTGAAAAGGATCCAAATGGTATCAAGATTAAATCATAATTTTTACCGTTTTTAAATTCTTCTATTTTTCCAAAATAAATATTTGGATTAAGATTTAAATTCTGACCTTTTAGTTTACATACTCGCAACATTTCTTCAGAAATATCAAAACCTTCAATATCAATTCCTTTTTCCATAAAAGGAATCAGCATTCTCCCGTTTCCACACATAGGTTCTAAAACTTTCATCTTTTTATCTGTTACAAAAGATAGAAAAAACTCAAGTTCTTTTTCGTCTGCAATAGACTTATTCTTTTCGTATATCTGTGTGCAAAGTTCTCCGTAATATTCATTCAAGATAATCACCTCACATTATAATTCTATATTTCTATTAAAATAAACTGCGGCGTTAGCATATCCCTTCTCTGTAAGTCACCAACTATTTTCTACATGTTACCCTTCATTTTCCTTCCACTTACTAGATTTTGGAAACTTTAAAGGAAATTTATCATAAAATTGGATTAGAAGTTAATGAAAGGAGGCATTACAAGGGCATTTATCAATAGACATTCAGAACTGTGACAATTTTAAGCTTGAAAGAGGTGTCCGAAATTTGAAGCTTTTTAATCATATTGATCAAGCACTTAAAGAGACAAGAATTACTATCGAAGTTCCTGAGTTGGATGAACATATACAGGAAATAATTGACTTCATCAATAGGAGGGAGCAACAATTCCTTATAGGAAAAAAGGGAGAGATGCAACATATTCTCAAGCCGGATGATATCGAGTATTTTCATACTGAAAACGATCATGTAATTGCTGTGACGGAGACAGATTCTTTTATATTGAAAGAAAAATTATATGAATTAGAGGCCAAACTCCCCTCTAAAAAGTTTATCCGCTTTTCTAAATCGGTGATCGCCAATTTACATCAGTTGAACCGTTTTGAACCGTCTTTCAATGGTACTCTCTGTGTTTACTTCAAATCAGGAAAGAAAGAATATGTATCTCGAAACTACGTACCTGTGATTAAAAAAGCTCTAAAATTAAACAGGAGGAAAGAACAATGAAAACATTTATAATCCGCAGTTTCATCGGTATTTTCTTTGGAAGCTTTGTTGCGGTGTTAATCACTAATTTAAGTATTCTTTTTGGAGATTTGGTAATGATAGATGGATCATTATTTTTGAAAAACTCCATTGGTTCTATTCTCTGTGGTTGGCTTTTTACAGTCAGTCCTTTGTACTTTGAAAACAGGAAATGGAATCTTCTCCAGCAGACCATTGCTCATTTTTTAACCGTCATTCTGCTATATCTCATCTTAGCATTCTCGATTGGATGGCTTCCATTTACCATCATTAGTATTTTGTTAACATTATTCATCTCCATTGCCGTCTATACAATCTTTTGGATTGCATTTTATCTTTACTTCAAAAATCAAGCACGGAAGTTAAATGAGGACTTAAAGAAAATATAAGGTTAATACGAAAATGAAACTGATAGCCAAACAGCTAAAATCTTTTGCATTAACTGTTCCATTCATAATTTAAGGTCAATCTTGAATTATTTCTGGTTGACCTACTTTTTTGTATGTGTTCTATTATAACGGTTGGCTTCTCCTTATAGATACATAGGGAATATTAGCATGTATATTGTGTAAGTTCATTATTTTTAGTCTTCGTTTAAAACGATATATTTTTCTATAAATTAATAAAATATTTTTCTCTAAAAATTGGACTTAGTTCGCTCCAAACATCAAATTTATTACCATCTAAATCAAAGAAAACAAAGTTTCTTCCAGCATGTCCTCTGTTTTCAATTTCTCCAACTCGTATTTCTTTATCTTTAAACGCTCTATGAATCTCCTCTAATGCATTTAGTCCATTAACTTCAAATGTTATAGCAAAATGTTCTTCACCATAACAATCATAAAAGTTCAAGCTTTGATTTTCTTTAGATTTAACGAGAAAAAAACTTTGGTTTGCAAAGTTAAGAATCGCTTTATCTTCGTCTTTGTAGCTTAGCTCTGCACTTAATTTATTTACATACCATTCTGAAGATAGTTCTACATTATTCACTGGTATATATGTAGTTCCTACCCTTAACAATTTATTGATCATACGATTCCCCCTATCTAATGCTTGGTAGTTAAGCTTTCTCTCTTTGTATATTTTCTCCTTATAAGTTTGAATGTAGTATAGATGTATGGACACACTCTAGTTAAATTATTTATGATAGAACAAACGAGAGGACGTGTCCGAATATGAAACA
>NZ_ML122610.1:0-8215 GCF_003844195.1 Rummeliibacillus sp. TYF005 | reverse complement strand
GAGTTGTGCAAAAGGGATTCCGAGTTGTGCAAAATGGGTTCTGAGTTGTGCAAAAGGGGTTCTGAGTTGTGCAAAAGGGAGCCTGAGTTGTGCAAAAGGGAGTGAGTTGTGCAAAAGTAGCCACCCAGTTCCAACAAGGAAACAAAGTTGGTTCATGACTCACAAATTATGATAAAGGAACCACAAATTATAGCAAAGCGAACCAAATAACAAGTCATTAACCGATTAACCAGGAAAAAGAAATGTACAGAATCTTTATAAAAACAATGTTTTATATTAAAAGTACTATATAAATAGTGATAAATAACTATGTGCAACACTGAATTTAAATCTTTCAAAAATCATTTATGAATAAAAAATATTAAACAACACCCGTTGAATTTCATGTATACTAAAGAGTAAGCAGTATTAAAGGAGATTTAACGGATGGATAAAGACCTAATGAAGATTGCCGACTTAAAAGAGAAATTACCTATTCGTTGGGAAGATGATAAACTTGCAGATTTTTTACAAAATTTTGTAGAAAAACTAACATATTTAAATACATTACTTTCTCAAAATTCATATGTAAAAGAAACAAACAAAATCTTAAAATATATCATTCAAGATGCAACGAATAGCACCATGGTCTTATTAGCTGGTATGACTGGTAATGGTAAAACAACTTTAGTTAATGCTTTATTGAAACGAACAATTTTTAGTACAATGGAAGTAGCGACAGAAGTAAACACCATTATTTGTTATGGAGAAAAAGAAGAAGTTCGTGCTCATTTTTTAGATGGACAAGTTGCTACATTTGATATGGATAAAGTAGAATTGTTCACAGTTTTAGATACATCAAGCGCCAAACTTTTAAGAGAAAGTCTTGATTTTATCGAGATTTTTATTTGCAATGATCTCTTGAAGATGGTTACGTTAATAGACACAACACCAATTCAAGTTTCTGGTAGTGAATCTGCATACTTGAAAGAGACTATATTAAATCGTGCGGATGATGTATTTTGGATTTTTAAACATGGAAATCCTATAATTCCAGCTGAACTAAATTTACTTAAAAAGCTGAAAGATAAGAAAATAATTCCATTAGGGATTATAAATGGCCTTGATTTAATGGGGCTGAATGAGCAAGCCATAATTGCATCGTATGAAAGCCAGCTTTCCGACCATGTAAGAGATATAGTATGTATTTCTTCAAAAGAAGCATTTGACTCTTTATCAGCTAATGATGATGAGCAATGGAACAACAGCCAAATTGAACTTGTCATTAAAGAGTTGGAGAAGACAGCAAATAACCAAGCGAAACGATTATCCTATTTGCAAGAACGATTTATCCATTGGCTGAAACGATTTCAAACTGAGATTGAAATCATTCCAGAGCGTGAACCATATTGCTCTTCACTTCTGATTTTGAAAGAATATATTGAAAATTTCGATATGCGACAAATTACAGAAGCTGCACAAAATCAATATTTTAGTGAGCTAACGGAACAGTATAAGATACATAGCGAAAAATTTAAAAATGTAGAAACCTTATATCAGTTAATCCAAGTAATGGATGACAAATTATTTAATAAACATCGACCAATAATTAGTTTTGTTCAACAAGCAAAAGATTATCTAACGAAAATTAGAGACTATCGTAAAATTCTTCAAGAATATGAGGCTCTTTATGAACTTGTAGATAAAAAACATCAAAAGACTAATGGCATGAAATTATTAAAATATATTTTTAAAAACGGTAATGACGAAGTATATTTCGTCGAAAAAATTGAAATTCTCAACGAACAACAACAAATTTTAGAGAGAAAATATCATCTTCTTAAATTAGAAGAAGAAAAATTACTAGAATCTTTTATAAAAGTAAAAGATCTATTAAATAATATTGTCCAAGAAAAGTTATCATGGATTCTAAAAGATTGCTCGACTATCGCACTTCAAAGAAAGTCTGAGAATGCCCAAATTCAAAATGCAATCGCAAAGTTAAAAGGATTTAATAGTATTGTTGAAGCGAAAAATTTTATCATAAAATTTGTAAACGACTGTGTATTAACAGATGGCATCAATTTAACAGAAGAAGAGGAAATCAAATTACAAGAAACGCTTCAAACGATTGAAAGCGTGGAATTTGAATATCCAAGCTATATCCGTCAATATGAACAAATAAAACCAATGACGAATGACCAATTTCAAACTATGGTTGCTGAAGAAAATCCATTCTATCCATTGAAAATAACTGAAGACAATATCCTCATTGAACTAGAAGAACCACCAGAGATATTGTCGTTAAGGATTGAGTAAAGTTTCGATAGAGGATTCTCTGAGAAAAGTTATGCCTTGCAACACTATCATCAGCAATTTATATAAAAAACAACTTCAAATCTTGTCCTAATGGGCATCGTTGAAGTTGTTTTTTTATATTAGTAGAAATATATGATTAGCATAATATACATTGTAAACTTTTCAGTCTGATATTCTTATATTGATTTCATCTTTTTATGGAATAAGGTGACCGCGATTGCTAATAGCACAATACCGTAACCCGCTACTACTCCAAGATGGGGCCAAATATCTTGATAATTACCGGCTAAAGCAGCCTTTCCCATTTCTACTGCATGGACGAATGGAAGGGCATAGGCAATATCACGGAAGGCGCCACCAACAAGTTCTAAGTCAAACCAAGTGCCAGATAACCAACCACAAAGATTCGTTAAGAGAGCTCCTGATATGGCTGTAGCAGCCTTTTCACTTAATGTTGAACCGATTAATAATCCTAATCCGATGAAAATAAGGGATACCACAAATAGTAACAGGATTGTTGGGACAATTGACCAAGTCATCTTAAGTCCAAGGATAATCGCGCATAAGAAGCACACAACACTTTGTAACAATGCCATTGGAAGAAGCGGTAATGTATAACCTAAGATAAAATCCATTGCTGTCATTGGTGTTGTAAACAATCGACTAAGTAAAGCAGTTGTTCGGTCTTTTGCTATCAATTGTGCAGAAAAGAGTGATAAAAAGGAAAGTCCAAACACCGCAATGCCAGGCGTTAAGTTACTTACCGAAAATAGGTCAACCGGAATGTTTTTATTTATAATGGATAATAAGATCAGTAAAATAACCGGAAAACCTAATCCGAAAAATAGGGAAAGTGGGTCTCTTATAATTTCTAATGTATTTCTTTTGGCAAACACCATAGCTCTCATGCTTTTTCACCGTCCATTACTAACTTAATAAAGGCATCTTCAAATTTAGTCGTTCCAGTTTGCTGTTTCAGCTCATCACTTGTACCAGCTGCTTCTAAACGACCATTTTTTAATATGAATATGCGGTCAGACAAAGCATCGGCTTCTTCCAAATAATGTGTTGTCAATACAATCGTTGCTGTTCCTCTGATTTTCTCAATTACTTGCCATAATTCACGCCGTGCTAAAATATCTAACCCCAGTGTCGGCTCATCTAAGAAGAGAACTTTTGGTTCGCTAATAATAGCCATTGCAATACTAAGGCGACGTTTCCAGCCACCGGACAAAGTTTTACTTTTTTGTTTCTCTACAGTCGATAAATTGAAATTTGCTATGAGCTCATCAGTTTTAGACTTCGTTTTTTGACGATCGAAGCCGTGCACACCTGCCATAAGCTCTAAATTTTCTCGAACGGTCAAATTAGGGGCGATAGCTGTTTCTTGAGGAGATACGCCAAGCAATGATTTTACTTGATGAGGATCTTTCACAATACTTTTGCCATGTATCAATGCATCACCAGCAGTAGGTGTTATAAGACCTGTTAATAGATTGATTAACGTTGATTTACCGGCACCATTAACACCGAGTAAGCTGACTAATTCACCTTGAGCAACAGATAAAGAAACGTTGTCTACTGCGTGTTTTTCTCCATAATATTTTGAGATGGACTGGATATCAATTGCGTTCATCTTTCATCGTCCTCCTCTGCTAAAAATGCTTGCTGAAAGAATTTCTTCATGTAGTGTTGAGGTACAATTCCTAATCCGCGTTCATCATCACCGACAATAATCAGTTGTGAGCCAGATTGAATGTTAAACACTTCACGCGCTTTTTTGGGTATGACAATTTGCCCACGTTCACTCACTGTAACAATTCCGAACATATGCTTCCCACGAGGGGGTACATCAACTCCAACTTCTTTACTTGAATAGTTCACTAAATCATCGAGTGCCACATCAAACAATTCTGCTAACTGTGAGCAAAGTTGAATATCGGGTAGTGATTCACCTTTTTCACATTTTGCGATGACTTGTCGTGAAACATTGAGTTTTTCAGCTAATTGTTCTTGCGTATAATCATATCGTTTACGCAAGTTTTTCAAATTCGTACTTATCAAATTTTTCATATTAGACCTCCTAATCCCTATTATAGATGGATATGATGTAACTTGGTAGCAACAAAAGGTGACATTCATGTTATGATTCATGGAATTTGATAATTTTGGAAAAATAGCAATAAAGAATTAGATGCTACTTAAAAATGTAGTAATTATCACTCATTTAATTGGAGGGTATATTTTAATATAATAATGGTAAGGTAAAAATATAAATAGCCTTGGAATTTAAGAGGTGTAGAAATGGAAAGCCAAGTATGCACAATACATAATATGAAGACAGAAAAGGTTTTAAATGGTCGAAAAATTGTTATTTTCTGTCCGGAATGTGCGAAAAAGAATATGGATATGATTTTGAAAATGGAGAAAAACCAAGAGTCTTCTGGAAAAGCAGCTAAATTGGCTCAGGAAAGGAAAATCTCAATTTCAGAAATTTGGAAAGGTATTTGTTTAAGTGCATATCTATTAATTTTTCCTTTTTTGTTAGCTTTATTTTTTCCATACATACATAGTAAGAGTTATGTTGAACGTTTAGTTTATATTTATCAGAACTATCTCTTTCATCCAGTCGGTCTTGTATTAATTGTTTTTTTCTTTTGTTTCGGTGTTTATTATATTCTTCAAGCGACGAAAAGAATTGTATCTCTGCAAAAGAAGAAAATTCATATAATTCAATCTACGGAAGAATTATCGCAAATTCTTGATGAGTTTTTGTCACCGAAAAGAGTAGACATGTTAACAGAATTTGTAAAAGGTTTATGGGAGCGATTTGAAAAGACTTATGGAATTATGGGAGACAATGATATGTCTCAAATGTCGCTTCGTGAGTTACAAATTTTTACGATAAAGTCTCTTAAAAAGTTTGGTTATCAAAATATTCAATTTAATAGTCATTTTGATTCAGATGAATTTGGAATTCAATATTTTGCTGAAAATAATAATGAGAAACATGCAATAAGTATTGTTAAAGACGAAATTATTATAACAATGGATGATATTCATCGAATTGCGATTGGAAAGGCATATTTTGGATGTAATGAGTGTATATTAGTGACTGCATCCAAGCTAACTGAAGATGCGAAAACCCTAGCTGAAAAATTATACATAAATGTTTGGAATCAAGAGAAGATGAATGGATTATTAAAAAAGAATATTGCAGAACAATGGTCGAAAGTTCTAGAAAATTACTATGATTATTCAGATCACGATTTAGCTAAGTATGCGAGCTTAGAAATACAAAGAATGCAAAGATTTTAATAAGTAAAAAGAGAGGAGCAGCAATTATTGCGCTCCTTTTTTTGTGATTTGAAACTGGGAAGTGAGTAGAAACGCAATCGCAGCCGAAATCATTGCAATGATAAAGGACGAAATAGATACTGAAATTCCAAATATAGTTGTACTAGGAGCAGTTGCTTGCATATACCAAGCAGAAGAAATATCTGGCGTATAAACCAACGTAAGAAATAACCCGCACAATACTTGTAATACAACAAATGCGACTGCGAATGTAAGAAGATAGATTATTAACTTTTTCATTATTTGGTACCTCCTGTGAATGGTGATCTATTGAATAATATACGGATGGATAGTGCTGAAAGTTTCGGATTTTGGGTTGTTGTAGATAGTTTGGTTTAGTTATCTAGTAGTTTTAAACAGTGAAATCAAATTAAATGGGTGGGGTGTGATAAAAGGGTCTTGAGTTGTGATAATTGGATTGCGAGTTGTGATAAAGGAGCCGTGAGTTGTGATAATCGGATTGCGAGTTGTGACAAAAGAGTCTTGAGTTGTGATAAAGGAGCTGAGTTGTGATAAAGGGTTCTCGAGTTGTGATAAAAGAGCTGTGAGTTGTGATAATTGGATTACGAGTTGTGACAAAGAAGCTGAGTTGTGATAATTGGATTGCGAGTTGTGACAAAGAAGCTGAGTTGTGATAAAGGGTTCTCGGGTTGTGGTGATAATCGGGATAACGTTCGTTGTTATAGAACTTGATGTACATATCGATAGCGTGCTTTAATTCTTCAAACGACTCGAACTTATATAAATAATACTCTACTTTTTAGGTTCCCCAAAATGCTTCAATTGGTGTCAATTATCAATGCAAAGTCCTACTCTTTCTCCTTAATGTTGTACTTCCGCAATCAATCATAATTGGAAATTGGCAGTACTTGTTTTGCTATTACTAATAAATTCTCCTGGCCTCATACAAGTGCAACAAAAAAACACCTTACATATAAGGTGTTAAAATGAAGCCTCTTCTGGTGGTGCGATTTCGAATTCATCTTCTGCATTAACTTGCTCCGCATAATGGCTTCCCCATTGACAGAGTTCCTGCAAGATAGGTTGAAGAGATTCTCCAAGTTCAGTAGTTGAATATTCAACTTTCGGCGGTACTTGATTATACATCTTTCTGCTCACAAGTCCACTGGCTTCAAGCTCTCTAAGTGTTTGAATAAGCATTTTCTGAGTTATATTTGGGATAATGCGCTTTAATTCACTCGTTCTCTTTGGTCCATCCATTAAAAAGTATAATACAAGGCCTTTCCATTTTCCGCTAATAACTTCCATTGTCATTTCAAAACCACAACTAAATTTTTTCATGTCTAACCCCTTTTACTACAAAATTGTTACTTTTTGGTTAGTATATAACAAAAAAGTGGGTACTTCCAATATTATAGTTTATAGATGGATAATATACCTTGTAAGGTGTTTTTCAAGTACTTAAAGGTGCTAGACATAAAACAAAAATTAACACAAAAGGAGTGTTAAGTATGGGTAAATTTGAAGGTAAAATAGCGCTTGTAACGGGCGGAACAAGTGGGATTGGTCTTGCTACAGCACAAAAGTTTGTAAACGAAGGTGCATATGTTTATATCACAGGACGCAGACAAAACGAACTTGATAAAGCTGTTAATAAAATTGGCAAGAACGTAACCGGTGTTCAAGGGGATATTTCTAAGCTTGATGACTTAGACAAACTATATGACATTATAAAGCAGGAAAAAGGTAAGTTGGATATTCTTTTTGCTAATGCAGGCGTCGGCAGTTTCCTTTCATTAGGTGAAATTACTGAAGATCAGGTTGATAGAACTCTCGACATCAACGTTAAAGGAACGATCTTTACTGTTCAAAAAGCGTTATCACTATTCCCGAACAAAGTAGGTTCTATTATTGTAACGGGCTCTACTGCTGGATCAATTGGCAACCCAGCGTTTAGTGTATATGGAGCATCTAAAGCAGCATTAAGAGCACTAGTTCGCAATTGGATTCTTGACCTAAAAGGTACTGAAATCCGTGTAAATGTGGTAAGTCCAGGAGGTATTCTTACACCTGCATACGATGAGCTTTTTGGTGATGCACTTGAAGATGTACTGGAAAATAGCAAAAATACTGTTCCAGCTGGAAAAGTTGGGACACCTGAAGAAGTAGCAAACGCTGTATCTTTCCTTGCTTCAGACGAAAGCAGCTACTTGACGGGTGTTGAATTGTTCGTAGATGGCGGGCTAGCACAGGTATAATTTAAGCTGTTTTCTCAAAGCTTGTTACTATAAGGAAAAGAGGGGCATATACAACAATCGCTCTACAGATTTAGGATTTACAACACTAAGAATATGTACGATTTCATTCAGTAACGTGCATAAAAAGCCGCATAAACAATGGTTCATTTAAAAAATCCACAAACGTTGTTTATTGGGGCGCATTAAAGCTTGCACGCCACCATATTTATACAAGGCACGCCAAACTTGAAGGGTTGTCATATTCACAGAAAACATTGTACAAATTCTTCAAGTGTATGACGACACTCCTCTAATTATTGAACTACCAAAACTGGCTCTTTGTAAATAGTTGGGGTGGGGAC
>NZ_ML122609.1:0-8665 GCF_003844195.1 Rummeliibacillus sp. TYF005 | reverse complement strand
GAGTTGTGCAAAAGGAGTAGCGAGTTGTGCAAAAGAGGTTAACAGTTGTGCAAAAAGAGCAGCCAGTTGTGCAAAAGACTCCAAGTTATGTTCAAGCTATCTCTAGTTTCTCAGCCAAATTCATTTACGAGATATGCTAAAATAAAGTATTCATTTAATCCGGTTTTAAAGGAAGTGCACTTTCATGGATATACAACAAAATCTTAATGAAAAAGGATATACAGAAGCAGCGAAGTTATTACATAAAATAACCAATCAAGAAAATGTGATTTCAAACATCTCTCAATTGATCCATTATTGTGAACAAGCAATCACTAACTGCTCAGATGATATCAGAATTCTACTTGAACAAGTTAAACATCTGTCTATATATGACCAGAATTTCTATCCTATTTTGCTTCGGGATGTGCAAACGATTTTACAAGAGTTGCTAAATCCTCAAATTGATCAAGCGACTATTTTTTTCGAACATGAGGAAATACAAGAAGCCATCTCCATTTATCAAAAAGCTATGAACGGAAATAGCGATGCCCAGCTTGAATTAGGTGAGTTCTATAAATCTTTAGATCATGCCGATTGGGCTTTTGTGTGGTATGAAGTGTCTGCTAAGGCAGGGAATATCGATGCAATTTATTGGGTAGGGAATTTTTATTATGATGGTACGGTTGTAGAAGAAAATTGGGAGAAAACTTTCGAATGTTATAAGGAAGCGGCTTTAAAAGGACATGCAGATGCGATGAATAACTATGCAGATATGTATTTTCGCGGTGAGTACGTTGAAAAGGATGACAAAAAAGCATTCGAATTATTTTCTATTGCGGCTGAACGTGGTGTTGCAGAATCAATGTATACACTCGGTTATATGTATGAAAATGGTGTCGGGGTTGAAAAAGATTTAGCAAAGTCAAACTATTGGTTCACACAATCAGCATTAGCGGGTGATGTATTTGCGGCCAACCGATTAGGAAATGCAGCCTTTCAAAACAATCAGGGAGAGGAAGCCATTCTCTGGTATCAAATAGCTGCTGACAAGCAAGATGTAGATGGTGAATTTAATCTTGGCTTTTGCTACGAATCGGGTATGGGGACACCTATCAATATGAAAAAAGCTAAGTATTGGTATCAAAGAGCAGCACTTCAAGGAGATGCAGAAGCGAAAAAGAAGCTGAAGGAGATATAAAAAAAGGCTAATAATGAAAAGAAGAATCCTATAAAGAATTTTTATGGATTCTTCTACTAAAATTATTTTAAATCAATTGTAACAGGGCTTATTTGTTTTGTTTCTCCTAATTTGCCAGAACCTTTTGAAAAATAAACTTTGGGTGTTAGTATTAATGATTTAGCGTTTGGATTTAGTGAATAAATGGTTACCTTGCGTTTATTAGAAGTACCATTTTCCATACTAACCCCACCATTACTATCAATTTCATAAGTGTTTCCAAGATTATCTTTTACTTCAACCATTTCTATAATAACAAACGGCCACTCTTTTAATATAGAATGATCAACATTAAATTCATACTGTAATACTGCAGTCAATTCTGTTTGTTTTAGTGATTTCATACTTAGAGTAATTCCGTCTTCTTGAATTGATTGGTTAAGTTTTATAGTATTTGCTACTAATTCACTTAAAGTAAATTCAAATTGCCAATTCCCTTCAAACTTTTTATTCGTCTCCATATTCTCAAATAGTGTAGGTTGCCATGAAACTTGTATTTCATCAAGACTTTTGCCTTTAAAATGTGGTGTAACCTTTTCAATTCCAGCATAAGTTGTATCATTTATCTTTCTAATATTAGAAATAGAACCGCTACTGTTAGCTTTTGGAATGTCTAACATGCCATCTACTCGGGGATTATCACCAAGTTCAGCTTCTGTTTGAATGGTATAGGTTAAAATAATATTTGTTCCATCATACACTGCTTTTTCAACAGAAACGTCTATTCCATTACTAGACTGTACTTGTTTCATATCTGTAGCTAATTCTGTATACGTATTAATGTTCGGAACCGAATCATCCTCAAAATATGTTAAAACACTTTGAATGAAAGGAATTTGATTTGCGAGAGCTGGGAGAGACATGAAGCTAACAGTAATTACACTGATTCCAAGTATAACAGCGGTAGCTAAGTGCCGAAGTTTGATGGATTTCTTAACTTTACTTTTAGATAATACATGTTCTTTTAAATCCTCTTTCTCTTCAGTTGATAAAGGAATCAGTTCAATTTGATCAATGTCAAAGTCAATCCAATCTCTATATTTTTTCTTCATATAAATCGCTCCCTAAGTATTGGATTTTTAGCTAACTTCTTCTTTCCACGGTATAAGCGATTTTCAACTGCAGAAATGGAAAGATTTAATGATTCAGCGATTTCTTGAGTTGTTAAGTAAAGAAAATATTTCATCATAAAAATCTCACGGTCAATATCTTTTAATGTACTTAGCGCAAGTAATAATGTATTTTTTTCATCCTTTTCTAAAAGAGAAATTTGAACATCTTCTGAAATGGACTGTTCCAAAATAAATTCATCGTTTTTTTCACGTTTTTGCAACTTATCAAGCTGACGATAACGATCAATTGCTTTATGTTTAGTTATCATTGCAATCCACTTTTTAAAATCTTCGGGATTTCCTTCAAATAAATTAGCATTTTGCCAAACTGTTAAAAATACATCATTAACGCATTCATCTATTGCTTCTTTGCTAATATTAGATAAAATTTTATAACTAATTCCTTTTACTAGGGAAGAATATTCTTCTATGATAAATTCAAGTGCATCTTCTTTTTCTTTCTTTAGTCGATTGATAAAGTTTTTTGAATTACACTTCATTTGCATTCTCCTTCATTTTTTTGAAAAGCTTTTCACTAACTATATCGAAATGTAAAAGAGAAAACTCTCATTTATATTAAAAAATAACCCATCCTTGAGTTGAGAGCTCTCGCGGATGGGGGATTCTTATGTCACCTAATGGAAGCCAAATATGATTGACCGCTTGATGCACTAACATCGGCGGTGTTTTGATACTATTTATTTTTAGCTTACGTGAATATTTTTATTATTACAATATTTAACTATATTGCATGTGCAAAAATGAAGGGCTTCTGCTAAGAATTCATCAACATCGTTTACCTCCGAGAGTCTCCACAATTACTTAAAATTGAATCCACGTTTTTAATCTTATAATATTCCTTAATAATTGAAGGGAATTCCAGTTCGATATCGAAATTGTAATGAATGATATAGATATTATGACCATAGGTTAATATTGGAAGAATTATGTTGATAGGAAATCAACATAGTTTAAGTGTGCGGTTATATATGTTAGGAATAAATTTTTGCAAGGGGGCTTATATGAAAAAGATATTGGTGTTTTTATCAGTATTGCTACTATTAGTGGGGTGTTCAGAAAAGGAAACGAAAGAAAAAGAGGCAGTGAGCTCAAATCATTGGCAAGTGAGTCCAACATTCGATATTCCAATTGATTTTGCTGGTAAGAAGGGGAAATATGTTCTTATTGGAAAAGAAGGTAGATTAGGCTTTTTAGTTGGATCGGGCAATGAAGATGATATTAAGATTGATCCCATTATTAAAGGAAAACCAAACAAATATATGTGGCACTTTTGGGGAAATGATGATGAATTTGATGGACCTTTGAAAATAATAGGGATCAATGAAAAAGGGGAAAAGCATAAAATAATACAAGCTGATAATAGTGTGAATGTAGGCATTAGTCCTTATAATGGTGCAACAACACATGTACCATCAACAATGGAGTTTCCTACAGCTGGGTTATGGAAGCTTGAGGTTTACATTGGTGAAAAATTATTCGGTGATATTGTGGTGAATGTTGAAGAGGGGTAAGTCTTTTAATATGGCTGTTTTCTAAAAGATTGTTGTTTTTAAAATAAATTATAGGAATAAATTTTTTCTACTAGAATTATAAATATATTTAAACTGTAATTAATACCTATCCCAAACTGTTAAAATGTAACTTTTATACGTCTAATTGGTGGTAGAGTGAACGTAGGGGTGGTTCTATGAAAAAATCTTTGTTCCTAATGTTATTAGTAAGTCTATTCATACTTTCTGCTTGTACTAATGGAAAAACGCAATCATTAGAATCGTTTTATAAGGACGCAAAAATTGAAAATGTAGATAAAGTTATTATTCAAGATGGTTCAACTGGTGCTTCTAAAACGATAACGAATCAAGAACAAATCGGTGAATTTCTAACGTTGATTAAAGAAATAGAATTTACGCCACAAGAAAATCAAGAAAAACGTAAAGGTTGGCGATATGGTATTACTCTTTTTGATGGCGAAAAAGAGTTTAAATTTACGCTTAATCAAATTGACAATACCTATTACGATTCAAATCCAGATACTCACCCCATTGTAGATAACTATTACAAACAGTTAGAAATTGTAGAAGAATAAAGCCTTTAATACATCTAAAGACCTCTAATATTGAGGCCTTTTCTTATGCACTTATTAACTTTTCAACAGTTGTATAATTGGATTTTTGGCACGCTGAAATAAGCATTAGTTCTACACGTTTATCAACGAAAACATAACCATCCAGGATAATTTGAATCAACCATTGCAAAAGCAAAAGAATGGGCAGTCCCGTAAGTTTTCTACTTATGGGGCTGCCCTCATTTCTACGACCTTTTTATCTTTTTAAACCACTTCAAATTCCGAACACTACTCACAATCGATAATAATGATGGGATGAAGATTGGTAGCATGACAAAGCTTAATAGGAATAAGCCGATGATAACGGTTATGGCAATTTCGATTAGTGATATGACACCAGATGGAATGAGCGCTGCAAATGTTCCACCAAGGATAACGGCTGCGGAAATGACGACACTTCCGATATGACGAGCAGCATCGACGATCATTTCTCTTGGATTGCCAACTTGTTCTCTATAGCGCATCATTAAGAAAATACTATAATCCACACCGAGAGCGACAATCATGATAAAGCTAAAGAAAGGAACATTCCAGCCCAATCCATCAACATGTAAAATTTTCATACTTAACAATTCACTCATACCAAGTGCAGTAAAATACGTTAACACTAATGAAGAAATAATTAAGATTGGTTTCAATACTGAACGGGTGATGATGATTAAAATGAGCCCTATACCGATTAGCATAATTGTTGCAGTTCGTGTAAAGTCGCCACTCGCAATTGCTTGAAGGTCAACATTTTGAGATGTTTTTCCAGCAAATGCGATTTTTGTGTCACGTAGTTCACCATTTTTTGTGAAACCTTGTACAGCATCTTCAATATGCTCAACGATGTTCATTGCATCTTTCGTATATGGATTGACATCGAGGATGATATTCATTTGTGCAATTTTACGATTATCGGACATATACATATTTAAAGATTTTTGGAAGTCATCACTTTTTAACACGTCTTCTGGTATATAGAATTTTTCAGATGCATCAGACTTGCTTAAATCTTTTAAGTATCCTTGTGCATCATGAAGACCTGAGTTGATGTCTTTCAAACCTTTTGAGCTTTTTGCAAGACCAGATTGAAGAGCTTTCATTTGTTTGGCTAAATCATTAAGGCCTGTTAACAGTTGTTTTTGACCATTATTTATGGTTGTTAAGCCAGATTCGAGTGCAGGTGTTTGACTTGCAATTTTGCTTGATCCATCTGCAGCTGATTGTAAGCCATTTTTTAGAGTGGTTGAACCAGCATATAGCTTGTTAACACCTGTTTGGAGTTGGGAGAAACCACTGTTTACTTGTGCTAAAGAGCTATTTGCTTTTTAAATGACTGCATCGCACTATTATACTGTGGTGTCATCGCATTTAGCTTATCAGAAAGTTGAGCGAGTTGTTTCTTGCCAGTAGAAGCTATTTTAAGGGTCGTTTGTACGTTCACATCATTGGCAAGCTCGGGTTTCGATTTGATCAAAGCCTGCATGGAGGCTTCAATTTGTTCGTATCCTTGTTTTGTACCATTTATCGCTTGACTCATACTTGCGAAAGAATTGCTATAGGAAGATAAACCTTGTTGAAATGCATTATAGGCATTCATCAGTTGTGGTATCGAATTTCCTAATGTGTTCATGTTTGTTTTAAGAGATGCGAGACCGTTTTCGAGCTCTTGAGCACCATTTTTACCAGAACGAATGCCGTTTGATAATTGATTCATTGCGTTTCCTAATTTGGAAACCCCTTGTTTAACCTCGTTTGTGCCATTGATTAACGCTTGAACGTTTTCAGTACCGCCACTATTTGTTTGACCAACTTTTTTCTCTGCTGATGATAGGCCTTTATTGATTTGACTTACGCCTTCTTTTGCATCTCCAAGTCCGTTTTGTAAATCGTTTGTTTGTTTTTGAATATATAGGTCTTTAATTTTCTCACCTGTAGGACGTGTAGCAGTCAAAACTTTACTAACACCATCTATATCTTTGATCTGTTCAGCTAATTCATCTAATGCTTGTAGTGATTTAGCGTTATCTAACGCATCAGGTGATTTCAAAACAAGTGTAGTAGGTGAAGAAAATCCTGAAGGGAAATGATCTTCAATAACGTTAATACCTTGTTTTGATGGATATTTATCATCGAGTTCCGATAAGTCATCGTAGCTTAATGAATTACTGTATGTGAGTATAAATGGTACACATAAAAGCGCGATAAATAGTAAAACAACAATAGGTCTCAATACAGATATTTTTGATAAGAAGCCCCACATTTTACTGGTACTATGACCATCAAATTTCTTAATAGGCCAGAACATTGTTTTGCCTAAAAGCACCATGAAAAAAGGGTTTAAAGTCATAAGTACGAGTAAAAGTACAGCAACACCAATTGCTACCGCTGAACTTGCTTGGTAAAGAATAAATTCAGCTAAGATCAGTGCGATAAAACCGATAAATACCGCTAATGCACTAAACAACACAGTACGTCCTGCTGTTTTATAAGTTTCTTTTACTGCATTAAAAACATTGTCCTGTTTGACCAGTTCTTCTTTAAAACGAGTAAATAAAAGAATGTTATAGTCTGTGCCAATCCCAAACAGGATGACGACTAAAAATACTTTCGTAAAGTTCGAGAATGGGTAGTTAAACTGATCAACTAAATGAGCAATAATGCCAAGAGATACTAAATAGGAAATGCCGACCGATAACAGTGAAATAATCGGAACGATAGGGGAACGGAATACAAGTATCAAAACAGCGATGATAAATATAACTGCAATAACTTCAGTTTTCTTAATACCATCTTGAGAAGATTGGATATAATCTTCCATTACTAATTTGTTCCCAGTAAGATACGTATCAATATTGTTGTTTTTGACATAATGCTGAAGATTCTCGGCTACTTCTGAAATTTTTTTATCATTTTGTTCGAGCGATAGTTGCGTTAAAATTGTTGTTCCATCTTTTGAAATGAGCTGTTCTTTCGTTTGTTCATTGTCTAGATGGCTTACGATATTTTGGATATCGAGTTCTTTTTTGTGACTTTGCAACGATTGTATGGCTGATTTTATTTCTTCGTGCTGTTGAGTTGTCAGTTTTTGATCACTGCCAGAATTGAAGACTACGATGATTGAATATTTTTCGCCATCTTCTCCAACCATTTCTTTTAACATTTCTTCGGCAACAGTGCTCTGTGTACCATCGGGCATTGTGATTTGACCTTTTTCCCTGACGAGCTGATCTAAATTGGGCATCGATAAGACGATTATGATAGTAACTATAATCCAAAGAAGCAATGATGCCGCTCGCCAATTCATTACTTTCTTCATTGGAACCCCTCTTTCATCTCTTTTTTACAAAATCGTACATGTGTGTACTTTTGTTTATAAACAAATTATACTTATGTACATAAAACACCACAATATGCAAAAAATGAGAATCTGTCTAATTTTGTACAAATGTAAGGGGTGAACCAATGGCTGGAAAAGCTAAATACAAAAGTGCGATCCGTTCGAAAAAGATGATTCGTTATGCGTATATAGAATTGGCTCTCGAAAAAGAGGTAGAGAAAATAACAGTCAAAGATATTGCAGAAAAGGCGGGGATTAGTAGAGGGACATTTTATGCACACTACTCGGATATCTATGCAATTGTTGAAGAAATTGAAAATGAAACAATGGGGAAAATTCTTGAGTTTTTAAATGATTATAAAGATGAAGATATTATAAAAAATCCGTTACCTTTATTAAAGATGCTATCTGATTTTCTAGNAAATTTTAAGTGATTCGAAAATCCCTAAAGAAAGCCAAAAGTCAAAAATGTATGTTTATCGTGTTCATTATCTTATTGGTGGCTTAACGTCTATGTATCAAGATTGGTTAGAAGGAAAATTTGATGGAACTTTGGAGGAACTAACAGAAGCATTCTGCCAGATTACGATGAAGGATTTTAGTTAGGAAGAGATTAAATTTATAGGATTTATCTAATTAGATGATTATAACAAACTACCTCTTTATTTTAAATATTATGATGGAGAAAGCACTAAGAATATATTTTTTACAGGATTCTACTAAAAAGATGATTAAAGGTGAAAAGAATAAAATATGTATTTATAAAAAGAAAAAAAGAATAACAATAATATAGCATCAACATCTATAGATAATGATTAGGTTACTTTATGTATGAGAGTATAAAATATTTTGTGTAAATAGAA
>NZ_ML122608.1:0-8912 GCF_003844195.1 Rummeliibacillus sp. TYF005 | reverse complement strand
TGAGTGGTGCACTTAATATTACAATTCGTCAGATGAAAAAGAAGTAGAAAAAGTTCAACTACTTCCTCACCTTTGGGCAGTTTCTGTTCCTTCTAAAAAATTCAGTGTAACCATCGCATGTGAGTGCGTGGGCCATTTTCATGGTATAGAAGAATGGTGCGCGGTAGTTAAAGAACCAAACGGTGAAACGAGTAATTATTTATTATTTGAAAAAGAGATTAAGGACGCAATATTAAAATAATTAACAGAAAAAATTTATTGAATTTTGAGAGAACCCTGGTACTTGACTATAGACAGTCAAATACCAGGGTTCTCATATTACACACTATTGTTTATTCGATTTTAGTCGCAATTTCATTGGCATCATATACAAAGCTGCTCACTTGACCATTGACATCAGTTTGTGCGATGTTACCATTTTTCGTGTAGTCATATGCAATTTTAAATGGTTGCTGCGCTTTTGTTGTGTACGTCAGTGAACCGAGTAAATTTGCATCGTTCATTTGTGTCACTTGTTTCCATCTATTGACTTAGATCCATTATTTTTTTTGAAAGAAATTATTTAATTTTTGTATATAATTTCTTCTACTAAGTTTTTTTATAATTTTTTCTCTTTCTTCATCTGTAAGGTTTCTAATATTCCCTGCATCTGACATTGTTGAAAGATCACCATTAAAATCTATCTCTTTATCAATTTCATTCAAATCTATTTGTTCTAAGTCATCATCAACATCACTAAAAACAGCTACAATACGTAAATTTTTTTCATCTCCTAAAAAATTCAGCACGGCTGAATGTCCATCCTTAAATTTAACATCTTTTGCTAATCGATCTTTAACGATACTTAATATATCGTCACTGTTTAATTTAAAATATACATGTCGATTATTTAACGCCATAAAGAATCCTCCCTTCAACTTCCTAATATTGCGTCCCTTTATATTTAAACGCTTTTACTAACGCTTTTCGTATTTTAGTATCATATCTTAATTTACTAGGTATAGAAAATCCATTTTTCGAAACAAAATCATCTAAATGTGGCTGATATATATATTTAACATTGTTAACTACTACATGGATATTCTCTAATTGCGATCCACCTCTTTCTAAGTCTAAAGAAATATTTTTATAATTTTTCACTGAATAATTATTTAAGAATCTTTTATTGCTCATCGGCATTGCAAAATACTGTAAATTTAATTTAAGTGGTTTAAACGTTTTCTTTTTAGATTTAGACAGTGCTTTAGCAGCCTTTTTTGCTTTTTTTGCAGTTTTATATATTTTATATGCGGTTAACGAAATTACCACTATATAAAAGAGAACTTGAGCAAACTCCCCATTTGGATCCACATTCATCACTGGGTTACCATTCGCATAGCTATAACCATTCTGTGATAACGGTTCGTCATCATCACCTGGATGTGGGTCTAATGCTAGGAAGGCTCCGTTTGCTGGGTTATAGTAACGTGCTTGTAAATAGTAATTCTTCGTCTCATCATCATAGTAATAACCTGCATAACGAATTGGGTTCGCTTTCGCTAAATCCCCTTCGACAGTTAAAACATTTCCATAGGCATCATATGTGTATGCACCGACTTCTTGGTCGTCTTTATCACGAATACTTAATACATCCCCACGATAGTTCGTAATGAATTGCTGCTTGCTGGACGCAAGTTGGGCGAGCCGACAACAGGACGTTGTGTACTGGCTCGCCTTCCTTACGGTTTCAAATGTACCGGATTCATTTTGCTTCTTGATAATCATACCAAGTGGTGTATAGCCACTCCATTCATATGAACGATATTCGGTAATGACATCTTTTACTTTCACAACTTCCATCTCTAATACTTCGTCGTTATAGAAGTATTCATGTGTTTTATCGCCAACTGTTTTCGTTAAACGTAAGCCGTTTTCATCGTATGTGTACAATGCGATGGTTAGGTCGTCTAGCGTCGTTACCTTTGTTAAACGTTGTTGCTGATTGTACGTGTACTTATAGTTCTCATCTTGCAATAAGTTACCATCTGCATCATACGTATAAGCCGTTTCATTTTTCGTCGCAATTTGATTGGCATCATTATATGTGAAAGTCGCTTTCTCACCATTCACTTCGGATGCTGTACGATTCCCCACTGCGTCATAATCATACGTGTTGACCGTACCGTCTGATAAGGTTTCTTTTGTTAATTGATCATTGGCATCATATACAAAGCTGCTTACTTGACCATTTACATCGGCTTGTGCGATGTTCCCATTTTTCGTATAGTCATAGACAATTTTAAATGGTTGTTGCGCTTTTGTTGTGTACGTCAGTGAACCGAGTAAATTCGCATCGTTCATTTGCGTCACTTGTTTCCATAAATCATCGTTCAATGTAAGGGTCGTTTTATTGTTTGGTACATCGATATCACTTTGGTAATCATGTGAAACTTGATCGGCACTGATTTTAATATGGTCGACATCATTTCTTTTTAACTTAGTAGACTCAATCTAAAAAATTAAATATTCACAAAGTGATATATGAGCCATGCAATACTTACACCTATTAATATGCTCTTTATTGAAAGTGTATTCTTGAAAATCTCCGTATATAGTAAATAAAAAACTGATACTATTACTATGAAAATCGGAATAATATGATCTGTATTATAAGTTATATCACTTGCTAATAATAATATTAACATTCCGACAAAAAAATAAAATATTTGTTTAAAATTCATAAATGATTAGGCCTCTTTCTTTGCAACGTGTGCAGCATAACTTACATAATTTCTTCCCCATCTACTACAAAGCCCATTATTATAATTACTTTTTTTCCATCCATGATAAAATCCAGTGCCAAAAACATCTATAGCAACAGCCCAAGATAAACCAACCATTGTTGCAAGAATCTTTATTCCTTTTTTACGTAATGCTCTTTTGGCCTCATTAACTAATTTCTTTTTAAGCATTCGCGAATTTTTAATCATTTTTTTAGCCACTTCAGCTTTCTTCTGCTCTTTTGCATTCTTCCAATCTTTATATCCAACCAAAAAACCAATAAGTGTCGAAAGTGCTGTAATAGGTCCTTTAATAGTTCCTGCCATTTCAAATAACAAGAATGCCATTCCTGTTGCTAACGCATATAATATTCTTTTTGAATTATTTCCATCCGGATCCACATTCATCACTGGATTCCCATTCGCATAGCTATAACCATTCTGTGATAATGGCTCATCGTCATCACCTGGGTGTGGGTCTAGAGCTAGGAAGGCACCGTTTGCTGGGTTATAGTAACGAGCTTGTAAATAGTAGTTCTTTGTTTCATCGTCATAATAATACCCTGCATAACGAATTGGGTTCGCTTTCGCTAGGTCCCCTTCGACCGTTAATACATTTCCGTAGGCATCATATGTGTATGCACCGACTTCTTGATCTTCACTATCACGAATACTTAGTACATCGCCACGATGGTTCGTAATGAATTGATACGCTTTCGTTTCAAATGTACCCGATTTATTTTGCTTCTTGATAATCATACCAAGCGGTGTATAGCCATTCCATTCATATGAACGATATTCTGTAACAACATCCTTTACTTTCACAACTTCCATATCCAATACTTCACCACTATAGAAGTATTCATGTGTTGTGTCGCCAACTGTTTTCGTTAGACGTAAGCCATTTTCATCGTATGTGTACGATGCGATGATTTGGTCATCTAGCGTCGTTACTTTTGTTAAACGTTGTTGCTGATTGTACGTGTACTTATAGTGTTCATCTTGCAGTAAATTACCATCTTTGTCATACGTATAAGTTGTTTCATTTTTCGTCGCAATTTGGTTCGCATCATTATACGTGAAAGTTGCTTTCTCGCCATTCACTTTAGATGCTGTACGATTCCCAACTTCGTCATATTCATACGTATTCATTGTACCATCTGGCAGTGTTTCTTGTGTTAATTGATCATTGGCATCATAACCAAAGCTGCTTACTTGACCATTGACATCGGCTTGTGCGATGTTTCCATTTTTCGTATAATCATATGCAATTTTAAATGGTTGCTGCGCTTTTGTTGTGTACGTTAATGAACCAAGTAAATTTGCATCGTTCATTTGTGTCACTTGTTTCCATAAATCATTGTTCAATGTAATCGTCGTTTTATTGTTTGGTACATCGATATCACTTTGGTAATCATGTGAAACTTGATCGGCACTGATTTTAATATGGTCGACATCATCGCTATTTTCTTTATATGTTGTCGCTTCTTTTACTTCAAAGTCTTTTCCATAAGCGGTTGTCACTGCGTTGTTACGTTCTTTCTCATCGTAACCATAATTTTGCTTGAATAAGCCTAGTGTATAGTTCGCAAGTAAATTAGTTTCAGCTGTATAACCATACGTTTTGAGTGTTTTCGTATCACGTAAAATAGACGTTGTATTGCCACTTTCATCATACATATAATCAATGGCTTCATTGCCATTCTGTACCTGTGCTAATTGGCCATCACTATTATATGTGTACGTTGTTTTAACACCTGAAGGTAATTCAGACTGACTCATTTCACCATTTTTATCATACTCATATGAGAACTTCATATTCGGCATGGTGACGGTTGTTACTTGGTCGTTATCGTTATACGTGTATGTTTTTTGACGGTTTAATGCATCTGTTAATGTTGTTAAATTATTGTTATTATCATATTGATACGCTGTTTTATGTCCATTTCCATCTGTTACAGAAAGGATTGTTGAAGGGTACATCGGATCATACGTATACGATTTCGTGTGCCCATCTGCATCTGTTTCTTTCACCTTTTGTCCATAAATAGAATATACTACAGAAGTCGTATTCCCTTTTTTATCTGTCGAAGTTACTTGACGTTGCTCATCATCATAATCGACTTGTTCAAATGTCCCATTGGCATACGTTGTTTTTGTGACACGCCCATAGGTATCATAAACATAGGTTGTTTCTTCGTCTTTTACTTTTGAACGAATAAGTGAAGGTCCATCATATGTGTAAGTCGTTTCTTCACCATTCACATCTTTTGTCGATATTAATTGATTGCGATTATTATACGTATTGGTTACAGTTCCTTCTTTTGTGGTTGATGTCAAAAGATTTCCTTGCGGATCATACGTATTTTTTTCTGTTGAAGCATCTGGATTGATGGTTTCTAACAAGTTGTACTGTTCATCATACGTGTAGAATGACGTTGTTTTTTGATCCTTTTCATTTTTTGGAGTTGTTTCCTCATCAACTATATACGTGTCTCTTATTTCATCACGTTTGTAAATTGTTTGTGTATCTTCAGAATCTAAAGCTACATATATATATTGATGTTTCGTATCAATATCATCATCTGGTTTGGGTTGATTAAATAAATATGTGTTGGTTACGGATACTTTATCTTCTTCATCATTCGCTTGTTTATCAAAAATAATTAATTCATTTGTATTGTATTTAAACGTTGTTTCATTTTTTTGACCATCTACATACTTCGTTAGCTGTCCATTGGCATCATACATAAAGTTTTCAACTATTGTGCGTGTTGACTTATCACTACCGATGATTGTTTGTGTCAATTGATCATTTGTATAACTATATTTTGTCCAATGATCGCCATACTGAACTTGACTAATATGATCATCTACATATGAAATTTTGATGTTCTCTTGATTACTTGTTCCTTTTGTTTCCGCTACTTCCGTGACTTGGCCTTTTTCATTTCTTTTAAAGCTAATTTCATTGCCATATTCGTCTGTATAAGAAGCAATTGCATACGTACCTGTTTTCGAACTTTCTTGGTAGGTTTGAACAAAACCATTTTTATCTGTCATGGTATATGTTGAACCGCTTTTTTCTAATTTTTCAAATAAACCTTTTGGTGAAGTGAACGTATCTCCTGATTTCTCAAATAGGTGGACCGTTCCATCTTCATCTGTATAATAAACATTCTTTTCACCAGCTTCTGTCAAGGTTTCATTCCCTACGAATGTCCATCCTTTTCCTAAAACAGAAGATGTAGTTGAGCGAGAATTATACGTACGAGTAAAGGCATATCCTAAATCACTTCGAGTATAAAGCGACTCATCTGTAAATTGTAAAACCATATTTCCAGCTGTTACGTTTACTGCTGCTGTTGCATTACCAAATGTACTTTCATCATATGTGAAATAATCTTCTAAACCGAGTAAATCCTCACGCATATTAGTTTGCACAGTTGCTTGTGGTTTGGTTGGCATTGGACTAATACCACGTTTTAAGCCATCCATTTCACTATTATCTGCTTCGGAAGCAGGTGCGTTTGAGCTATCGTAGAAGTAAGCTTGTACATAGACATCATATGTGTCGCCTAAATTGAATAGTGTACTTGGGGTATAACTAGTTGTTTCACCACTTTGTGCTTTGACAGAATAGGTTTTACTAATGCCCGATTGTTTTCCTTTAATCGTGACATCATAACGCGTTGCTAATTCATTATTTTTCCATTCAGTAGTTAAAGTTGTTTTATTTTCTACTAGATTATCTAAATTTGCTTTTAGCGTAACTTCTTTTTCATTTGGTGCATATAATGGTATAAATCCATAAGAGATTTCTGATCTTGCAGAATCGCCACCTTCAGATACAGCAATGACTCGGACACTGTAACGTTTAGATGTATTGTTATAAGATTTCCCAGGGTACATTGGCAATTCTGTTCCTGTACCAATCTTTGAGCTATTTTCTAAACTAGCATCATGAAAACCTAATGTACCTGCTTTAATTTCCGCATCAGTTGGGTAGATTTTTTTCCCTTTGGTCGTAACAAAATTTGTATTTCCTACATTGAAAATATCATATTTTTCACCATTCCAAATCAATACTTTATAGCCTGTTGCACCAGCTACTTTATCCCAACTAATATCTAACCAGCCACGATTTTCGTTAGCAGAACCCTGAGGATATTGATGCCCTACTATTTTGGGTTGGTTTGGTGCATCTGTCACTTTTGGTGTTTCTGCAGGGATTTTTATACGAGAATAATCAGATTGAGGACCATCACCGGTAGGGAAAGTCGGCACTACACGATATTTATAATATAGATAATTCGCTGTACCTTTCTTAGCAAAAAAGGCAGATGGATCGTTTGGTAATTTTACTCCTTTTCCTGTTGCTGTGTATGTGGATGTTGTTGTATATGGTGCTTTCGGGAAAATTTTCTTTCCTTTTGAAGTCCAGCTAGTAGCAGTTCCTGTATATACTTGTTTATAGCTAGCTCCATCATACATAAGTAATTTATAACCTGTTGCACCATAAATAGATGGTCATTTAACATTTACATATCCATTGTTTGAGCCATCATTATAAGCAGTTGCTGAAAGGGTTGGCTTTGGTCCAGGCTCGTAGTGATACTTTACAACAATCTTTGCTTTTTTTGTACTTTCAGCAGCAGTGATTTTTTTCCAATATGTTTTCCCGTTACCATTTGTGTGGAACTTAAAACCATAATTTGGTCTTTCTCCTGAAACCCATGCTTGAACCGTATTTGTAACATCAAAATGCGCCCATTCGTCACGCCCAACAGATGTTGAACCGATTTTTGTAGAAGATGGTTTATTGTTCCAAGTCAGTTCGTTTGCTCCCCAAGAACCTTTTACTTCGTCTACCCATAATCCATTCTTAGTACCCGCATAATAAGCGTGTGTCACATAAGCTTGTAAATCAGCACTATCAATTGTAGCACCTTTTAAATCACCTACTACACTAAACTTAATAAAAGGATAGTTAGTTCCAGATGTACTGTCATAATAACCAGTTTGTAAAATATATTCTCCTTGTACAGGATCCCATTGTTTATTAAAATTAGCTGTTGGATATTTACTAGATACATATGTATCACCAAGTGCTTCTATTGTTGTAACAGATGGATCAATATAAATCGGATATACACGCTTTTCTGATTTTAGCCATTCTTCATCTACATCTAAAGTCAAACTATAGCTATTTTTTTCATTTTTCTTTAAAATATAATGCGCTTGATCTGAATAAACCCCTTCACCTTTCGCTTCATTGATGTTTGAATCCATCATCATTGGCTTTGGTAATGTAAATACTGGTTTCGATTTTTCTTCGTCAGTTAGAAACTGAATCGATCCATCTTTTTGTAAAGTTGGTATTAAATCCGTCTTTAAATTATAGTTAAATTGATGAACCCCTGTATATTTCTTTACAATCCAATCCTCTTTAACTTCCTGATTGAATGTAATATGTCGCAAGTCAATATGAGGATAAATTTCGTTGTATTGTACTTTATTTTCCTCGAAAGTTGTCTTACTTAAAAGATTTGGTTTGATATTTTCTCCATTTTGAATAGCATTTGTTAATTCGAATACTACTTCATGATTATCTTTCTTATAAGTAATATTTTGATCATTTTTGATTTTCTCAGGAAAATCTACTTGTAAATCCGTATTTTCTGTTGAAAATGTAGATTCAGCATCTAACGATAATGTATCGTCGATTTCTTCATATGTCTTTCCTTGTTTAGAATGGACCGGCTCTGCATAAATTTCTTTGTAATAATCACCCTCCGTTCCTTTAAATGTTTTTGTGTACTTTGTTCGCTTACTTTTTATCTCTTCTAAGTTCTCTGTTAATACATTAGAAGAATCTTCTGTTTGTTTTACAAGAGCCTCCTTTTTCTGTTCTGAATATGCAAGTGCCACATACTCAGGAATAGAACTAATAATTAAGCTAATTACTAAAAAAAGACTCAAATACTTACGGAAATGCATTGCTACTCCTCTTTCTATGATAAATTATGAAACATTTTTAATACAAATGAAGTTTTTTTGTTAAAAATGTTACATAAATTAAGATATCATATTATTTAATTGCTTTAAATACATTTTTTATTTATGATAGATTGTCAAATTAACTGCACCACC
>NZ_ML122607.1:0-9020 GCF_003844195.1 Rummeliibacillus sp. TYF005 | reverse complement strand
AGTCATTTACACAAAATTATTGACACTCCCCACATTTAAAGTAAATATAACAATGAAGATGTAAAAGAAATATTTTATATAATTCATTATATTCTCCTTAGCATAGATTAGCCCAATCTTGTTTTTACAACATATTTAGCATAAGCATAAGCAGATCTGTAGCATGGTGCATACTTAAAATATTTATTACGTCCACCCTGCGTTACACCAATAGAAAATCTATATAATAAGTAATACCCTCCTAAACTTTTCCCTATAGCTTTCACTCCAGCTTTTTTAGCTGCCTTTCTAGCTTTTTTTTCAATAACTTTTCTTAATGTTCTTGAATCTTTAATAGTTTTACTAGCATTTTTAGTTAATGTTTCTTTTTTCGCTTTTTTCACATCTAAATATCCTTTTATCGAATCGTAAAGGAGCATTCCCATTAAATATGCATCCTTAAGAGTTCCGGTTATTTCATTAGCAACATATAAAATACCCGTCATTATAGCATAATAAACCCGATTAGGTTTTATTCCATTCGAATCAATATTCATCACTGGATTATTATTCCCATAGGAATACCCATTTTGTAACAATGGCTCTTCTCCATCCCCTGGATGTGGGTCTAAAGCTAAAAATGCTCCATTTTCTGGATTATAGTATCGAGCTTGTAAATAATAATTTTTGGTTTCCTCATCATCATAATAACCTAATACCGAGAAAGTTACCTTATATTCAATTTAATAATACATTTTATCTAAATAATTCAATATATAAAACTAAGACACATCCAATTAAAAACAAAATTGCAACTATTAATAAAATTAGTTTTCTAATTTTATCAGGTAATAATAAAAAAATACTACCTAGCAATTGCAATATTAAAGAGCTTTCACCCATTGCAGGAATATAAGAGCTTATTTTCCTGCCTTTTTTGAAACTTTTAACTATATAGTAAATACTTAATATACTTAAAGTGCTAATTAATACGATTGTAAAATACATCCATTGTTTTTCAATCAACTCTATAACCTCTTTGCATAGCGTATAGCATAGCTTTTTCCCTTTCTTTTATAAATTTTATATATTCGCTTCAATACACCATATTTCCCTTCGATTACTGAATATACAGCGCTCTTTGCAGCTGAATATACGTTTATTTTTCCATCATTAACATATTGGCTAACTAAAGCAGCTTTAAATTCCCACTGAAGCTCTACTAGCATCCTTTTTATTACTTTGATATTTCCTCTACTAAGTGCATGTCCTAAACCACCGCCTAATGCCCCAGTTAATGCACCACTCAAAGTTAACATTCCTGCTTTTTTCCAGCTAACATGCTTTAGGAATTTTTTAATACCATATTTCTTTATTTTCCCCAAAATATAGGGTGTAACCTCCCAAGCAGCACCACTTAAAGCTCCGATTAAAAGGGGGTTATTGCCATTTATATCAATATTAGAAACTGGATTATTATTTCCATAAGTATACCCATTCTGCGACAAAGGTTCATCATCATCACCAGGGTGTGGATCTAACGCTAAAAATGCTCCGTTTTCAGGATTATAGTAACGTGCTTGTAAATAATAGTTTTTAGTTTCCTCATCATAATAGTAACCTGCATAGCGAATAGGGTTGTCTTTTGCGACATCGCCTTTTACAAATAAAACATTTCCGTAAGCATCATAACTATATGAACCAACTTCCTGGTCGTCTTGATCGCGAATGCTTAAAACATCTCCACGATGATTGGTGATGAATTGGTACGTTTTTGTTTGGAAGTTTCCTGTTGTATCTTTTTCTTTTTACAATCATACCAAGTGGTGTGTAGCCATTCCATTCATAATAACGGTAATGTGTAACTTCTCCATTTTTCTTTACGACTTCCATGTCTAGTACTTCGTTATTATAGAAGTATTCATGCGTTGTATCGCCAACTGTTTTGGTTAAACGCAAACCATTTTCGTCATATGTGTATGAGGCTACTACATCGCCTTTTAGTGTTTGAACACCTGTTAGACGCTGAGCTTCGTTATATGTGTATTTAAAGTGTTCATCTTGTAAAAGGTTACCATCTGCATCATATTGGTAAGCTGTATCATTTTTCTTTTTAATTTGATTGGCATCGTTATAAGAGAAAGTGAAATCTTTTCCATTTACATGTGCTGATTTTCGATTTCCGACTTCATCGTATTGATACGTATTGACATCGCCATTTGCGAATGTTTCTTTTGTTAGTTGGTTATTGCCATCGTATTCATAAGTTGTTGCTTTTCCTTGTATAGTTTCTTTTAGAATATTACCACCATTTGTATAGTCATAGCCAATTTCAAATGGTTGTTGTGCCTTGGTTGTATATGTCAAGGAAGCTAATAAATTGGCATCATTAAACTTTACAACTTGTTTTAATAAATCAGTATTGAGTGTTAAGGTATTTTGGTTTTCTACGAATTCTATAAATAGAGAAGACCCCCAACACGTAAAAATATTGGGGATCCTACGACTTAAATTAGAGCCTATTATCAGAACTGTTTTGGTGACTGGCACTTAATCTATCACTTAATCTATTATTTGAAATCATATCATTGTAATATATCCTTTCAACTCCTACTACATACCTTGCATTCTTAGCTTTAGAAACAAGTTTTATTTGATAAGATGGTCAATGTTTAAAATCCAATTCGAAAGATAATAACAAATACCTAAGAAAATAGGTAAAACATAGATTTTTGTTGTTTCCATTAACCTACTTGACATTACCATAGAGTAAAAAATACAAACAATCGATAAAATGATTGTACTAATGCTTATATTATTTTTATCCCAAGTAGCCTGCAAGTAGTGGGCAGAAAAAATAAAAATAAAAATAAAAATAAAAAGTTTTAAATATTTCATTATATATGACTCCTTTTATGTTAACCTAACCTTTTTTTTGCAACGTAGGAGCCATAAGTATATGCAGATCTGTAACATGGAGCATATCGGAAATACTTATTACGACCTCCTTGATAAATCCCAACTGAAAATCTGCCTAACAAATACCATCCGCCAAAACTTTTTCTTAAAGCGGCAACTCCAGCAATCCTAGCTGCTTTTTTTGCTCTTTTCTCTATTACTCTACTAAGAGCTCGAGAGTTTTTAACGACCTTTCTTGCTGCTTCTGTTGTACGTTGTGATTTTGCTTTTTTTACATCAAAATAATCTTTAATCATACTCCATAAAGTTTGTCCAACAAATGCTACGTCTTTTAAATCTCCAACAACTGCGGCAACAACATATGCTATGCCAGTCATTAAAGCGTAAAATATTCTATTAGGCTTTAATCCATTCGAATCCACATTCATCACTGGATTATTATTCGCATACGTATAACCATTTTGCGATAACGGTTCATCCTCATCCCCTGGATGTGGGTCTAATTCTAAGAATGCTCCGTTTTCAGGATTATAATATCGAGCTTGTAAATAATAATTCTTTGTTTCCGCATCATAATAGTAACCTGCATAGCGAATAGGGTTGTCTTTTGCAACATCGCCTTCTACGGATAATACATTTCCGTATGCATCATAACTATTGATTGGCATCATTATAACTGAACGTGAAGTCTATTCCATTCACATGTGCCACTTTTCGATTTCCAACTTCATCGTATTGATACGAATTGACATCGCCATTTGAAAACGTTTCTTTTGTTAGTTGGTTATTGCCATCGTATTCATAGGTTGTTGCTTTTCCTTGTATAGTTTCTTTTAAAATATTACCACCATTCGTATAGTCATATCCAATTTCAAATGGTTGTTGTGTCTTTGTTGTATATGTTAAGGAAGCTAGTAAGTTGGCATCATTAAATTTTGCTACTTGTTTCAATAGATCATTATTATTTGTGATGGTATTTTGGTTTTCTGCTGTATCTTGATCATATTGATAATCATGTAACACTTCATTATTTTCACTATATTTAATATGATCAACGTCATCGCTATCATTTTTATAATCTGTTTGTTCTTTAACAGTAAAAGTATTGTCGTGAGTAGTTTCACGCTCTGTTAGGCGTTCTTGATTGTCATAGTTATTATAACTTTGTGAAAATGATTTCAAGCCGTATATTTTTAGTAAGTTCGTTTCGTCTGAGTAACTATATGCCTTTAAGATTTGGTCATCTTTGATACTTGGCTCACATTTCCTAATTCATCATATTGATAATGCGTTGAAGTAACCACATCGCCAGTCTTATTTGTCACTTGAACTGTATCTACTTGGTCATCTTCAGTATAACTATAATCGGTTGAAATACCTGACGGTAAAATGGATTTACTCAATTCACCGTTTAAATCGTATTGATACGTGAATGTCATATCTTGATTTAATGCAGGATTTACGGGCATTATTACTTTTGTCACTTGGTCGTTATCATTATAGCTATACGTTTTCTTACGTACTAGTGCATCTTTTAATTCTGTCAAATTATTGTTGTCATCATACGTATAGGCCGTCGTATGCTTATTTCCGTCTGTTACAGAAGCGAGCGTATCTTGATATAGTGGATGATAGGTATATTCTGTTTTATTTCCATCTGCATCTGTAACTTCTTTTTGTTGTCCGTATATAGTATAAGCAATTTTCGAATTATTGCCTTCTTTATCTGTAGAGGAAACTGTATATTGATCGTCATCATAAGAAGTTGTTTCTAATGTATCATTTGGATAAGTTGTTTTCGTTACACGACCAAAGGAATCATATTCATATTTTGTGGTTTCATCATTTACAGTTGAAGCTATCAGTGAAGGACCAGAATAAGTATTAGAAGTGATTTCTCCGTTTGCCGCAACCGTTTCTTCAAGTTGATTTTTTTCGTTATACCTATTCTTTACTGTACCTTCAGTAGATGTAGATGTTAAAACATTTCCTTTTGAGTCATAGGTATTTTCTATAGTCGTTCCATCTGGATTAGTCACTTTTACAATATTATAATGTGAATCTAAGTCATAGAATGTTGTACTATTATTGGTTTCAGAAGGTTCCGTTACTTGTGTAATTGCATACGTACCTTTTTCCTTATCTCGTTTATAAACGGTTTCTGAATCATCTGTTGCAATCGATTTGAATTCATTTTCCTTATCATTAAATTGATACGTATTCGTAATGGATAATTCTTCATCTTCTGCTTGTTGGTCAAAAATGGTTAACTCATTTTCCTTATATGAAAATACGGTTTGGTTATTCTCACCATCTGTATATTTTGTAAGCTGTCCGTTATCATCATAAGCGAAACTTTCCGTAATCGTTTTAGTCGTTCTATCACTGCCAATTTTGGTTTGGACAAGTAAATCACCATTGTATGTGTAAGTTGTCCAATGGTCTGCGAATTTTACTTTGCTGATTTTCCCATCGCTATATTCAATATGAATTTTTTCTTGTTTTTCAATACCCTTTGCTTCCGATACTGTAATCAACTGATCTTCTTCATTTCGAATAAAATCAATTTGATTTTCATATTGGTCTTTGTAAGAAGCAAGATAGAAGTTATTTGATTTTTGGCCTATTTTAAATGTTTGTGAAAATTGACTTTTATCTGTCAATGTAAAAGTAGTGTCATTGACTCGCAATAATTGTTCATACAATCCTTTTGGTGAAGTATATTGTGTACCGTCTTTTTTAAATGTATGAACAGTGCCATCTTCATCTGTATATAAAACATCTTCATTTTCTAATACAGATAATGTTTCATTCCCGACAAATGTCCAACCTTTCCCTAAAGCAGAGTCATCTGTTGAACGCGAATTATACGTACGCTTGAAATCATACCCTAAAATA
Organism: Rummeliibacillus sp. TYF005; assembly: GCF_003844195.1. Taxonomy (NCBI): domain Bacteria; kingdom Bacillati; phylum Bacillota; class Bacilli; order Caryophanales; family Caryophanaceae; genus Rummeliibacillus; species Rummeliibacillus sp. TYF005. The sequence goes on along the minus strand of NZ_ML122607.1, from coordinate 3,224 downwards.
CCTCTTGTATAAAGAGACTCATCCGTAAATTGTAACGCCATATTTCCTGTTGTGACATTGACACTTGAAGAAGCATTACCAAATTCATTTTCATCATATGTGAAGTAATCCTCTAAACCAATTAGTTCTAAATGTTGGTTTGGTTTTACACTATTTGAGGATGCTTCAGGACTCAACCCTCGTTTTCCAAAAATCTTATCTTCTTCTGTTTCAGGAGCCGTGGTGTTATCATCAAAATACGCTTGTACTTTGGCGGTGTAGTTTTTATTGTTATCGTATTCCGCATCCGTTGTTATACTTGTCTTTCCTTTAACCTTAATGACTTTATCTTTACTTCCATCATTTAATACCACATCGTAATATTTTGCACCAGTAGATTCTTTCCACTCAACATCAAAACTTGTTTTATTTTGGACTAAGTTATCATCATTTGAAGTTAATTTTACTTCTTTTGGTGCGTATAAAGGCATATAACCATAGTTAACATCTGATGAAGGTGAATCACCTGCAGCTGACATGGCAATAACACGAACACTATAACGTTTAGATGTATTTCCATATGTGGTACTTGGATCGATTGGGAGTTCGCTACCCGTTCCGACACTTGATGAATTATCCAATTCTACTTGATGAAGATCCGTATTCCCTGCTTTGATTTCTTCGTCAGTTGGCCAAATTTTCTTACCTTTTGTACTAACAGATAATGTGTCTTTACCTACTGTATAATTTTCATATTTTGCACCATTCCAAATACGGACTTTATAGCCTGTAGCGTTCGTAACTTTTTTCCAACTAATATCTAACCAGCCACGGCCTTTATTGACTGTATCTGTTTCTGGATAGCTTTCAGCTTTTACAGTTGGTAAATCAGGTTCACCAGCTGGTACAGGAATAGCTTTTGATACTGTTGAAGATGTTGGGCCATTACCAGTTGGGTATTGCGGAATTACTCGGAATTTATAGGTTTTCGATGTAACGGCTGTTCCTGCTTTTATCGAGTAAAATTCGGTTGGATCTAATGGTAATTCAACACCTGATTTACTTGTGCTATAAGTACTCGATGAACTATAAGGTGCTTTAGGAAAGACTTTTTGTCCTTTAGAATTCCAACTAGTTGCAGTTCCTTTGTAAATACTTTGATAACCTTTTCCATCAAACATTTGTAAATCATAACTAGTCGCACCGTACACAGACTTCCATTTTACATTTACTGAACCTGTTTTAGAAGCTGCATCATCAGCAGTTGCTGTCATGGTCGGTGTAGCCATTTTATCGTATTTATAGGCAATAATTATTTTTGCTTTTTTGGCACTTTCTGCGGCCGTAATTTTTTTCCAATAGGTTTTCCCATTCCCATTTGTATGGAATTTAAAACCATAATTAGAACGTTCCCCGGAAACCCAAGCTTGTATTGTATCAGTTACATCAAAATGTGCCCATTCATCACGCCCAACCGATGTTGAAGTGATTTTTGTAGAAGATGGCTTGTTATTCCATGTTAATTCATTTGCTCCCCATGACCCTTTTACTTCATCAACCCACAAGCCATTTTTTTGAGAGGCATAATAAGCATGTGTTACATATGCTTGTAAGTCTGCGCTATCAATCGTAGCACCTTTTAATTCTCCTACGATACTGAATTTGATAAATGGATAGTTTGTTCCAGATGTACTATCATAGTAACCTGTTTGTAAAACATACTCTCCTTGTGCTGCGTCCCATTGTTTGTTGAAGTTTGCCGTTGGGTATTTACTAGAAACATATGTATCTCCTAATGCTTCAATCGTTACAGAGGGATCAATGTAGACAGGGTAAATACGATTTTTTGATTTTAACCAATCGTCATTTGCATCTAATGTTAGAGAATACGTATTTTCTTTTGTCCTAGTTAATTGATACTGAACCTTATCAGAATAGACGCCTTCTCCTTTAGTCTCATTCATATTTGAGTCCATCATCATTGGTTTAGGTAAGACGAAGATCTTGTCTTTTTTCTCATCATTTGTGAAAAATCCAACTGAACCGTCTGATAGAAGCTTTGCATCTAAATCGGTTTTTAGCGTATACGTAAATTGATGAATACCTGTATATTCATTGACGATCCAGTCTTCTTTTACTTCCTCATTAAAAGTAATATGACGTAAATCGATTTGCGGATAAATATTCTTATATTGGATTTCATTTTCTTTGGTAGAGGTTTTACTTGAAGTCGATGGGAGTATCTTCTCATCATCTTTTGTCGCAGAGTTTAACTCAAAAACGAGTTTGTGATTTCCTTTACTATACGTTATACTCTGATCATCTTTAATCGATTGTGGAAACTTTGATTCTAGTTGAGTGGTATCAGTCGTAACATACCCTGTCCCAGTAGAAGTTAGATTCTCAGAAATGTCTTCATACTGATTATTCTGTTAAAATGTGAACCTTTTCAGCATAAATTTCTTTGTAATAGTTTCCTTTTTCATCTGTAAATGTCTTCGTTGTAGCTGTTCGTTTATCTTTTAGTTCTTTTAAATTGTCAGTAGAAATAGTTTCTTTTTCCGAATCAGTCTGTTGTTCTTCCGATTCTTTTGAATCTGAGTATGCTAAACCAACATATTCAGGAATCATACTAACAATTAAAATGGTGACTAAAAATAACGATAGCCATTTTTTAAATATTGTTTCATGTTACTCCTCCAATAATTACTTTTATAACAAAAATGTTACAAAATAATTATACATGAGCAAAAAAATACTATAAATGGGTATTTAACTATTATTTATTTTCATTTTAAGGAAATAGCCCTTACTTTTTAATCAATTTTCAATAAATATAGAATTGAAAGATAATAAGTAAAGAGATTCATTACTTTGAGAATCAAAAAAATTCTCGTCTTTCGAGGAAGATAGGAGTCTTTGAATACTTAAGTAGTGTTAGCTGTTACGTCACTGTAGGATTCATCTTTAGCTGATTTTTATCTTCAGAAGTAGTTACAGATGTAATCGTTTGAAGTTGATAGTAGCTGAAGTAAGGCTAATCGTACTTTCCTACTCAAGTGATAACGTGTCAACATCAAAATACTCTTAAGATGCTACTTATCTCGATCCTGTTCTCTCTGATAAGGAAATGAAGTTATTTAAATATAGAAATATATCTTTGCAATAGTAATAATGACATTATTAATCATTGTTGTAGTTAGTTGATACATAAGGGAGTGTCAATAATTTTGTGTAAATGACTT
>NZ_ML122606.1:0-9236 GCF_003844195.1 Rummeliibacillus sp. TYF005 | reverse complement strand
GGGAGTTAATCACTCCCTCCTACTCGATTTACCATAAATTCATTTTTAATGACTTAAATTGCTAAGAGAGCGAATAAAATTTAATAAAGAGCGAATAAATGAATGGAGGGAGCGAATAAACAGACGAAACTAGCGAATAAAATGAATGAGAGAGCGAATAACCTAACCTATGAACTGATGATAAAATTTCAGGATTTCTTTCGTGAATTGTTTGACTAAAAACCACCAATATATGGTTCAAATCAAACGATGTTTAAAGGAATGAATCGTTTCAAATGACTTAAATTGCTAAGAGAGCGAATAAAATTTAATAAAGAGCGAATAAATGAATGAAACTAGCGAATAAACAAGAGAAAAGAGCGAATAAATCGGCGAAAAGAGCGAATAAACCGGCGAAAAGAGCGAATAAAACACTGCAAACTAGCGAATAAATCTACAATCTACCATGTTTGAATTTCATTTTCAGATTTATTTTGTTCTTTTTCTTTATCAGGAAATAGAAGACTAAATAGAATTCCGACAATAGCTGCTATGATAAATGTTGTAAAGCGTGAACTAATTACATCTTCAAGTGGTGTTGATATCCAAATAAGTGTACTTACAAAGCCGGCTATGATTGTAGCGATGACACCGATGCCTGAGTAACGTTTCCATAAAAACGTGAGAATTATGGCTGGAGATAACGTACAGCCTACACCTGCCCAAGCCCAGCTAACAACTAAGTACACAAGAGATTTAGATGTTAAAGCAATGATTAAACCAACTAGCCCTGCTATGACAATAGTGATCCTAGATATTCTAACTAATTGCTTCTCAGATATTTTTTTACCCATTGCTTTATTAACGATATCTTCACTGACAGAACTCGTCATAACAAGAAGTTGAGAATCTGCAGTAGAAATAATAGCTGCAAGAATACCTGAAAGTAAAAGTCCGGCTATCCACGGCGGAAGAAGATCGAGTGCCATATAAGGTAGAATGGTTTATACATCTGCAAATTGATGATCTTGGTAAAGTGTAATAGCCGTAATCCCAATAAGAAATGCTCCGCTATAAGCTAAAAGTGTCCAAATAATTGCTACAATACTTCCAGTTCTTGCTTCTTTCTTATCTTTAAGTGCCATAAAACGAGCGCTAAGTTGCGGTTGACCGCCGAGGAATCCGAAGAACCAAGCAAAGTTATTAAATAGTAATAAACCGAGTGCAAAACCGGTTACTCCGCCTGTCCAAGAGTCAATTTTAGATCCAGAAGATTGTAATGCATGACTAATTGATAAATCACCCGTATAGATATTGTAAAGTGCGACGATTGGTAATATGACTAATGTTGCTAGCATCATTATACTTTGAATCATATCTGTCCATACAACACTGACAAATCCACCAGTGTAAGCAAGGATAATAACAATTACAATACTGATCAACATACCAACAGTAGTGTGAATACCAAAAACGGTAAATAGCGTTTTTCCGGCTCCTGCAATTTGTGCTCCAAAATAAAACATCATAAAACTAAAGATAAGAATAGTTGCTAACCATAAAATGAGTTTTCCGTGTTTTGGAAAACGTTTTGCTAAATAACTTGGTAGAGTCATTACCTGATACTTTTCCGCATCTTCCATAAATCTCTTTGCTAAAAATAACCACGCAAACACAATTCCAAGTGTAATACCAACGGCAACCCAGACTCCGGATAATCCTGTTGAATAGACAAATCCTGTATAGCCTAAAAGCAGCCAAGCAGATTCACCAGTTGCTCTTTCAGAGAAGGCTAGTGTCCAACCGGGTAATTTTTTCCCACCTAGAAGAAAATCTGAATGCCCCATATTACGACGACTAAAATAATAACCAATTCCTAGCATAAAGATGCAGTATAAGATAAACTCCACTAATACAATCGTGTTCAAATAATCATCCCCTTTTTTAGTAATTTACAACTCTATATTTTGTCCAATATGAAGACGTAAAGCAGTTTCTACTATTCTATTTGCAACAACAAGATCAAAAAGTGCCATACCGGTTGACTTGAATACAGTAGGTTGATGTTTTGAAATAATGGGTTTTACTTTGTTTGTAATAACTTTTGAAAATGGAATGACTTGATTATCTGTTATCCATGAATGTTTTAAAGGGGTTATTACGTCGCCACTTTCACTTTTTGCATCCAATGTATCTACATAAAGAAAGTCTAGATGGTTATAGATGGAGTTTGGGAATTCTCTCATTTGTGGTTGGTATGAACCAATTCCGATGATGAGCTTCCCATTATAAATTTTTTCGATATTTGGAAGGACGGGTTCAGAAGAAGTAGTAGAAGTAATAATGATATCAGAGTGTTCAACTAAATTAATCGTTTCATCAACAATATGAATTTCAATATTTTTTGCTATCTGTTTTTTTAGGGTTTCGATAAAAGCAGGAATCTTATATTGTGTACGATTCCAGAGATATATATGGCGGATATCACGAACAGCACAAGCAGCCAATAGTTGATATAAACCTTGATAACCTGTACCAATTAAGCCAACCGAATGTGAGTCTTCATTTGCCAAATATTTAATAGCAGTACCGCCAATAGCACCTGTGCGAATCCCAGTTAACAATGTTCCATTTAGGATTCCTTTAATAGCACCATTTTGTCGATTGTGTAAGATCATCGTCCCTTGCGTTGCTGGAAGATCCTGATTGTTCGGATAGACATTGACTATTTTTAACCCAGTTGAATCTGTCGCAATGCAAGGCATAAGTAATAACGTATTATCGTTGTCTTGAATTTGTGTTCGTAGAGGCATGTGAAAAAGTTTACTGTCATATAAAATATAGGCTTCCTCAATAGCTTGAATTGCGTCATTCATAGTGATTGCTTGCATAATGTCTTGTTCATTTAATAGTAGCAAATATATTTCCCCCTTAATTAAACGATGGCATCTTCTAAAACAAGATCATTTTCTGCAAAACGTTCAAAGCGTAAAGGATGTAAATCTAAATTTTCATATTTTCCTAGATGGATTAACTCAGCTAACCCTTGTCCAACTGCAGGAGCTTGCTGCATTCCATGACCACTAAAACCAAGCGCCATATAATAGCCTTGCATCGTAGGGTGATTCCCTATAATCGCATTGTGATCAGCAGTATTAAAACTATATAGGCCAGCCCAAGCAGATGTTATTTTTGCTATTTCAAAATTTTGTACACGATGTGCCAATACTGGCCACAATTCATCATAAAATAGAGATCGTGTTACTGTAAAATCTATACCTGGCTTCACTTTTTCTGAAAAGCCGCTTAATATTTTATTGCCCTCATGTCGGAAGTACACTCCTGAAGGGTCGACAGTCAAAGGCAAATCCTTTTCTAATGGAACTGCCGTATCAAATTGAAAAATTTGCCGCTTTAATGGATGGATAGGTAATGGGATACCAATTTTTTCACTTAAATAAACACCCCATGCTCCTGCACAGTTAATAACAATTGGAGAATTATATTCTTGTCCATTGATTAAGCGAACTCCTGTTACCCGATTTTGAGTCGTCAATATCGTTTCAACTTCCTCAAAAATATATTCAACACCCATTCTTTGAGCGTTTTTTCGGAAGCCTTGCATAACGGAGTAAGGATCTAAATAACCATCTTCAGGACAATAAAGACCTCCTGCTAAATCATTGATATTTAGTTCTGGAATAACATTGAGTAATTCTTCTGTTGAGAGTAATTGGGAAGGAACTTTGAATTGATGTTGGAGAGCTTGTTGCTTTTTTAAAGAAGAAATCATTTGTTCTGTACCTAAAAATAGATATCCATTTTGTCTGAAATCAATTTCAAACGGTTCACCATCAATTTTCATAGTTTCAGGGAATTTCTTATAAAATTGCAGACTATATCGACTTACTTGAATATTGATAGCAGTTGTATACAATTGTCGAATTCCTCCAGCACTTCTGGAAGTTGAAGAATATTCATAAATAGGATCTTTTTCGAAAACAATAATTCTACCATCGAACCCAATTTTTCGAAGTGAATAGGCAGTACTAGAACCCATCACACCCCCTCCAACAATGACGATATCAGCTTTTTCCATAGAATCCCTCCATTTCAGGTATTTATATATACTATTGAAACATCATAGAAATAATGTGTAAATTTAAGAAAATTCCACCATTAAAGATACGATACTTTTTCTAATATGTGGCCACATTTCAAGAAAGACACGAAGACTAGCAAATCTAGCAATTGTACATAGTGTAATAAACTATTGATCTTCTAACTTGGATCATGCAAAGAGTATATTGAATTTAGAATATATTATGTAAAATTCATCTAATATTAGGCCTTTAGATAGTTCAAAAGATTGATTTATAATATTAAATTTTTGTATTAAGAATAATTGCGAAAACGTTTTCATATAAATCTGTGATTAAAGGAAATAACTTTAATCAGAAGGGGAGATGGTTTGTCGTGATAAAAAATTTAAAAAGGCTAACATTCATACTAGTTTTGCTATTCGTTACAATAGTTGCAACTGCATGTAATAGCAATGGTGATGGGGATAGTAAAAGTAACAAGAATAAAATAGACGTAGGAATTGTATTACCAACAAAAGATGAGCCACGATGGGTACAAGATGAACAGCGTTTCAAGGATGCATTGAAGGATTCAAAATATTCAACAGAAATTCTATTTAGTCAGGGATCATCTGCAAAAGAAAAAGAAAACGTTGAGTCACTTTTAAATAAAGGTATTAAAGTATTAATCATTACGCCTCAAGATGGTGCTGCTGCAGGTGCAGCAGTAGAAGCAGCCAAAAAAGAGGGCGTTACTGTTATTGCATATGACAGGTTGATTACCAATACCGATGCAGTGGATTACTACGTAACATTTGATAGTTTAGCAGTTGGTGCAGCACAAGCTCAATATTTAATCGATAATGCCAATGGTTCAAATGTTCCGCTTTACCTTTACGCAGGGGCGGCTTCAGATAATAATGCATTCCTCTTCTTTGAAGGTGCATGGAAAGTACTTCAACCAAAAATCGCAGATGGCACATTTAAAATTGCCAACTCAAGTGAAGCTGAAAAGCTAAAAGATACCGCAGAACTTTCGCGTGACCAATTAAGTAAAATTATTGGGCAAGTAACAACGAACTGGGATCCAAACAAAGCGAAAAACAAAGCACAAACACACCTAACTGCAGCTAAAGCAGATTTAAAAGGGGATGTAGCGATTTTAGCACCTAATGATGGTACTGCACGTTCTATTGCAGATGTTTTTTCAACAGATAAGGCAGTAAAAAGTTTTGTTGTAACCGGTCAAGATGCAGAAAAAGCTTCTATTCAATATATTATTGACGGTAAACAATCCATGACGGTGTTCAAAGATGTTCGAACGCTAGTGACAGATGCAATGGGGGTTGCTGTTGAAGTATTAGATGGTAAAACACCTGAAACAACGGGATCTTATGACAATGGTTCAGTAGAAGTAAAGGCTAAACAAACAGACGTAATTGTTGTCAATAAAGACAATGTGAAAAAGGAATTAATCGATTCAGCCTACTATGAAGCTAGTGAATTTAACGGTTTAGAGTAGAAAATGAACGAAGTGGAAAATAGTGATAGCAATTGCTATCACTATTTTGCCCATTAAAAGCTGAAAATGAAGTGAATTAGGGGTGATAAAATGAGTGAATATATACTCGAGATGAACCATATTACAAAAGAATTTTCGGGATTTAAAGCCCTATCAAATGTAAACTTCAAAGTGAAAAAAGGAGAAATTCATTGTTTGGTAGGTGAAAATGGCGCGGGAAAATCTACTTTAATGAAAGTGTTGAGTGGTGTTTACCCACATGGTACATATGAAGGGGATATCGTCTATGAAGGGAAAGTTCAACATTTTCATGAGATTAATGATAGTGTCAAATGTGGAATCGGGATTATCTACCAAGAACTTGCTCTATTTCCGGACTTGACAGTATACGAGAATATTTTTGTGGGAAATGAAATACGAAATGGTCCTTTTGTAGACTGGAATCAAACGATTGCAGAAGCAAATAAAATGCTAAAAAAGGTAAAACTCGATGTAACACCAGAATCATTGATCAAAGAACTGGGTGTTGGCAAACAACAGCTTGTAGAGATTGCAAAAACATTAAGTAAAGATGTCAAACTCTTAATTTTGGATGAACCAACAGCAGCATTAAACGAAGATGATAGTGAAAATCTACTAGAGCTTTTAAAAGAGCTAAAAAGCCAAGGAATCAGTTGTATTATGATTTCGCACAAATTGAAGGAAGTAATGCAGATTGCGGATAAAATAACTGTTTTACGAGATGGACAGTGCATTTCTACTTTGGATGCTAGTCAGGAGAAAATAGAAGAAAATGTCATTATCAAAAATATGGTAGGACGCGAAATTGAAGATATATATCCGAAACGAGAAGGCCAGAAAATAGGAGAAACTGTCCTTGAGTTAGAAGATTGGACAGCCTTTGACCCACAATTAGGAAGAAATGTTTCCAAAAATGTTCATCTCCACGTAAAAAAAGGAGAAATCATTGGAATTGCAGGATTGATGGGGTCTGGTCGTACAGAACTAGCACTAAGTATATTTGGCAATCCAAAATATTATAAACTGCAAGGCAATCTGAAAATACATGGTTCAAAAAGAATGTTGAGAAATACAAACGATGCGATAAATGCAGGCATTTCTTATGTAACAGAAGATCGTAAGGGCAATGGATTGTTTTTATTGCAAGATATAAAAAGTAATATTTCGGTAGCACATTTAAAAGGGATTACATCTAACGGTGTTGTCAACCTAAATGAAGAAGTAAAAGTTGCAAATCAATACAAAGAATCGTTGCATATTAAAGCAAGCTCACTTGAACAAAGAGTTGGAAATTTGAGCGGAGGCAACCAGCAAAAGGTTTCATTAGGCAAATGGCTATTTACGTCGCCAAAGATTTTAATATTAGATGAACCAACACGAGGGATTGATGTCGGTGCTAAATTTGAAATTTACACAATCATGAACCAACTGATATCGGAAGGCATGAGCATCATCATGATTTCTTCAGAACTTGGAGAAATTCTTGGCATGAGCGATCGAATATATGTTATGGCTAATGGCACTATCAAAGGGGAACTATCTGCCGAGGACGCAACACAAGAAAAAATTATGGAACTAGCTACAAAATAAAGGGGGGAACGTAAAATGGATTTATTGAAAGAAGGAAAAAATTTAGTAAAACTAAATATTAGAGAATACGGTATGTATATTGCCTTATTTGTAATTATTTTAATCTTTACTATTTTGACTGATGGGTTATTTATTTCATCAAGAAATATTAGTAATTTACTAGATTCTGCAGGGTATATTGCTGTGTTGGCAGTAGGGATGACACTTGTGATTGTTATTCGGCATATCGATTTATCGGTCGGATTTTTAGCAGGCTTTTTAGGAGCTATAACTGCCATTCTATTAACTCAATATGAACTTTCAGTATGGCTTGTTATTCCGATTATATTAATATTAGGTATACTGATTGGATTAGTATACGGCTTATTAATCGCAAAAATTGGTGTTCCATCTTTTGTTGTAACGCTTGCTGGTATGCTGATTTTCCGTGGCGCTCTCCTACAAGTGACTGAAAAAACCGGAACGATTATTATAAAAGATGAGCAATTCAATGCAATAGGGAATGGGTTTATCCCATCAATAATGGAGTTGAACGGACTCCATTTATTAACATTATTAATAGGTTTAGTTGGAATACTTTTATTCATATACAACGAAATTACAATTCGCCGAAATAAAATGAATTATGGTTTTGAAGTGATGTCAGGTAGTATCTTCAGTATAAAACTAATCTTCATCTCCGCGATCATTGCGTATATAACATGGATTTTAGCAGGTTATAATGGGTTTTCTTGGACTGTTATTATTGTTGTAGCAGTTGTGGTGATTTATCATTTTTTAACAACCAAAACGGTTCTTGGACGCCATATTTATGCAGTAGGTAGTAATCCAGAAGCCGCTCATTTAAGTGGAATCAGTGTAAAGAAAATAACGTTTATCGTCTTTGGATCGATGGCGATGCTTGCCGCTTTATCTGGAATTCTCTTTACTTCACGCTTACAGTCTGCAACAACAACTGCTGGAACTTTGTTTGAACTTGATGCAATAGCTGCTGCTTATGTAGGTGGGGTCTCAGCTGCCGGTGGGGTAGGAAAAGTAACGGGAGCGATTATTGGTGCAATTGTGATGGCTTCTTTATCCAGTGGTATGAACTTACTAGGAATTGGCATATCCTATCAATATATTATTCGTGGTACTGTATTAGCAGTAGCGGTAATATTTGACGTTATGACTCGTAAAGAACAACGAGCTTAATAAGAATAGACCTAATGTTAAGTGGCAAAATTATTACTGTTTTATTTCCTACTAAATACATTTGTTTTATTTTGAAAAATATTTTATAGTTATATATAGAATTTTCTGTAAAATAATTTAATAGAATAAAATGAAAGCCCAGGGGTGAAATGTCAATCATAAAAATTATTGAAATTGGAAATTGTTAAGCCTTTCAACACCCGAAACTCAATTTTTAAGCACACTTAAATAAACCTCACGTTTTTTAACTATAATTAGTTAAAAAATGGAAGTTAAAAATTAACTAAAGAAAAGTGAGTAACATTTCGTTATTCTCTCCTTTCTTCTTTAGGGATGTACAGCTGTTTCGTGCGTAGTAGCGAATGCACGAGCCGTACAAGTTTTCTAGCGGTTAAGACGAGAGCGCGTTTGTGTTGATGCTTTGGTACTTCATGGTATTTCTTTTGATAAAAGGTTTTATATTCGGTGTCATGCTTTCGTATGGCGTCTGATGCCTGTACAAGATAATAGCGTAAATACTTATTTCCGGTTCGCATGCGACTGGTATTCTCGGCTTCAAACTCGCCTGACTGATACTGTGTCCATACTAAACCTGCATATTTCGCTAAAGCATGATGATCATCAAAACGATGAATATCCCCAATTTCAGCGATTAAGCCCGCTGCGTACACGGGACCGATACCTTTTATCGAAGTTAATGTTTGTGGAATGCCTTTCATCATGCGTTCGATTTCCTTATCTAATCGCTTTACTTGGCTTTCCATATGTTGAATCGTACTCAAAATCACAGATAACGAAAGATTGACCGGATCAGCCATCATTTTATCTAAACGGTACGAATTACGTGC
>NZ_ML122605.1:0-9417 GCF_003844195.1 Rummeliibacillus sp. TYF005 | reverse complement strand
GAAAGTGTTCAAAACTACTTGACGCTTACATCAAACCATTTGAACAAAGTTTTAAGACTGATAGAATGTCAACTTTATTGGTGAATCCACAATTGAAGGAAGAATACGATGTAATATATTCTGAAATTTCTAAAGAACTAGATGTTTTGGTGAAGAATTTAAAAAGTGCAGCAGCGATAAAAAAAGATATAATAAAAATTTTTTGTGAAGCCTTTGGAGAAAGTGAAAAAAATTTTATAACGTTGCTTTTGAAAATAGAGTTAGAAGTAAATTCTACAACAGAAAGTATTTATGAAAATATTAAATACAACGAAATATTTGATGCCAAAATTATTAATTTTATAAAATCTAAAGAATTTAAATCGTATATTAGTGAATATATAAAAAAATATGATGAATTAATAAGTGAATCAAAAGTTTTTAAAAAAGGATTTAATCATAATAATGCAGCAACTATTCAGAAGGAATTGAAAGACAATGGATATTTTGATGCTAACCATTCTGTCATATTAAATATAGATGATAGTAAAATAGAAATTAATACTTCAACAGAGTTGCTTCAAAAATTCTCAGAAGAGCAAAATAGAATATTAGAAAATGAAGAATTAAAAGCTATTTTTAATGAAATAGATAAAAAGTTAACTAACAGTCAATTAAAGGGATTTCGTGATTTATTAGTAGCCAGACCAGAGATTTTACCAGAGTTAAGAGATTTGGCAACTTTAAATAAAAATTTATGGATTACATATCTTTCAAAAAATAAAGAACAATTTAATGTGGTTATAAATAAATATAAGGTTGGACAACAAAAGCTTAAAGATATTATAGAGAAAGCTAAAAATGAAAGTACCAAGTGGGAAAAAGTAGTGGACATTTTCAATGGGCGTTTCCATGTTCCTTATACAGTTGCGATTGAAAATAAAGAAGATGCTATTATTAAAGAAACTACGCCAAATATAAAATATTATTTTGGAGAAAATGAAGAAGAAAAACATTCAGTTGATGAAAATTTATTATGGAATATTTTAAGTCAAGGTGAAAGAAGAGCTTTATATTTACTTAATATTATTTTTGAGATTGAATCTAGGAAAGAAGCAAATCTAGAAACTGTTTTTATTATTGATGATATAGCTGATTCTTTTGATTATAAAAATAAATATGCGATTATTGAATATTTAAAAGAAATAGCTAACGATCCACTATTCAAAATGATTATCTTGACGCATAACTTTGATTTTTTAAGAACAGTACAAGAAAGAATTTGTGGTGGACAAAAGTATACAAATACATTTATGGCAGTTAAAGAACCAGATAAAGTGACTTTAGAAAGATGGGACTACGGTTATATTAGCAATCCGTTAAAATTTTGGAAAATGCATTTAAATGATGAATATAATTTAATTGCATCTATAACTTTTGCTAGGAATTTGGCGGAATATCTAGGCGATGATGAAAATAAACTTGCTCTAACATCTATTTTACATTTAATGAAAAATACTAAACGTATAACAATCACAGATATAGAAAAAATTTATAAATCTATTTTCCATGATATTGAAGAAATCAATATTGAAAATAAAGATAGAAAAATTTACGACCTTATTATGGAATCTTCGAATAATATTCTTAGTCAAGAATGTGAAGCTGTAAATTTAGAGCAAAAAATTGTTTTGTCGATAGCGACTCGCTTATTAGCAGAAGAATATATGTTACTTAAAATTAGTGAAGAAGAAACTAGGGATGATTGGGGTAATAATCAATATGCTAAACTTCATAAAAGAATTAAAAAAATGCATAATATTCCAGAAGATTCATTAGAAGTATTAGAAAGAATAAATATAATGACCCCAGAAAATATTCATTTAAATTCATTTATGTTTGAACCTTTATTAGATCTCTCTAATGAACATCTTAAGCAATTATTTAAAGATATAAAAACAATTATTTTAAAAGAAGAGTTAGTTACACAATAATTTCACCTAAAATAAAGGTTTTGGGAGATTGTGTGTAAAGATTGATTGCCTTGCTATAAACCCTTTTAAACCTGTTTTTTATTTTTCTTATACGGGGGAAATAAAAAAGAAGGTGAATTCACACCTCCAAAATCGCTCTTACAACGCATATTTTTAATGTATCGAAGCTAAAAACGTAGCTAACGAATTAATTTAGTTATGAAAACCGTTCCTAAACGTTGATATAACAATATTCCTATAAGAAGCGGGTTCGATTCCCGCCGTCTCCATAGAGTAATTTCATTGAGTTTCAATGAATCTAAAAGCCCTTGATTATCAAGGGTTTTTATTTTTGCATATCCACCTTTTTAGTTCTATTCTTATATTAATTATGTAACATCTAGAGAATTAGGACTATACTCCTTAATTACGGTTAACATTTTTTATTTTAGTCAAACGGTAATCGAAGCTACTGTATTCACAATACCACGAAGATTCTTCTAGCATATATTAAAGCATTCATTGTACAAATAGGATCATCATCCATATCTCCATATAATAAAGCAAAAAGAGATCAACATATTACTGGAAAATAAAAAAACATCTCTTTTGTTATTCCATTTTGGTAAGTTATAGAGAATTTGTGTGATAGAATTACTATAGATTAGGAGGTTTGAAACTTGAAAATTAGTATTCTAATAAAAAAATCCCCCATAATATGGAGGATTAAAAAAGTGCTATAATGCTTAGGGTACAATAGAAAGATAGTAAAGCTTAGTATAAAGCAAAAAAATGTTGAAGTGAAATTGTTCCTGCAGAAGATAGTAATACAGCAGCTGCAACTAAACAATTTAGGAAGATAGATTTCTTTTTCATCGTTTCTCATTCCTTTCTTTTATGTTATATAAGTTATTATAATCAATAAATTTCAATTAAAATAAAATGTAAACAAAATTATACATAAATCTTTAAATTAGGGGGTTATTAAATGGAAATTGGCCAAGTTATTAAAAAAATACGTACAAATAAAAACATTACACAACAATCACTAGCCAATGCGATTGGTATGACTCGTCCCTATATTGCTCGAATAGAATCTGGAAAAAATAGTATTTCATCGGATAAGCTTACAGAAATATTGGATTATTGTAATGTAACTTACAATGAGTTTTTCTATATGAAAAATGACTATAAAAAAGAATCAAAAATGAATGCCTATAATGATGTAATAAAGTTATTCTATGATAAAAAAATAGAAGAAATTTCAAAAATAAAGAAAGAAGCGGAAAAGAAATATAAAGAAAATGGCGACATTTTTTTAAGACATTTATATATTTTATGTCATTGTATGGAAAATAATTTGGATGTAGATAAAATAAATAAGGACTATATTCAGGAAATGGCAGATTATTTATTAAGTATTGATGATTGGTGCTACCATGAGTTAGTTGTATTAAATAATTTTTTATTTATATTTCCTCCTGCTACTGCTCTTTTAATGTCAAAAAATTTACTGAAATATGCAGAAAAATATAAGGAATTGAATTCGGATACAAAAGTATTAAGCTATTTAATATTTAATCTTCTAGAATTAAGTATAAAAAATAATGACATTGAATCTGCTAGGATGTTATTAAGTGCTACGAAAGCATATACAATAAAGAACACTGAGTTTTTTGAACTAACATTATCATTGTTTTATGAAGGAATGCTAAATATAATAGATGATTTAATTCTGGAGGGAATTGAAAAGTGCAATAAATCTTTAGATATATTCAATACTTTAGGTAATGAATATTTTTATACAAAATTAAAAGAGGACCTAGACAATCTATTAAAAAAGAAGCTGGCTTCAAATAAAAAAGATAACGTATAAAATAATACACAAAAAGTTATTATTGCCTATTAATAAGTTTAAATATATATAACGGAAAATATATTTATTCGCTTCTAATTGCTTATTTAAAAATTTGTTTATATGCATTTAGAATTATAAGGTCGGGTGGTAATAATGGGTAAAAGGTATAGTATCTTTTATTTGCTTTTAAATCTTATTTTAATCATTTTATTTGGAGTTAGTCTTTTTACTGATAACCTAACAGTTGTAAATATTATTATTTTTTCTATTGTGCTGATCGTTCAAGTAGGGTTAGTCAATTACTTTAAGGTGCTTCATCAAGATATCGAGAAAAAGGTTGTGGATACAGAAAAAGATTTAATGGCTACTGAGGAAAAAATAAAGCATGAAAGGTATTTTGATGATATTACAGAATTACCAAACGAACGATATTTGTTAGCCAAAATTAAAGAAAATCTACATGCTAATTCTTCTGATAAAGCGGTACTAGTTTTTGAAATAGATAGGTTATCTTCTATTAAGTCTTTTCTCGGCTCTGTTTATTCGGATTGCCTATTACGTAATGTGGCACAAAGATTACAAGAGCAATTATCCGACCAATTAATCATTGGGAAGTTAAGAGATGATCAATTTGTCATTTTAATCGATCATTATGAAAATCACGATGATATTTTGAATTTTTGTAGCCAACTTCAGAGCATAATGGAAACACCTTTTGAAATTCAGTATTCTTCTTTGAATAATAGTTTGAATATTGGTATTTCATTTTATCCGAAAGATGCAGAGTCGGAGTTGGATTTAATTAAATTTGCTCAAATTGCAGCATACGAGGCAAGAAATACGCATGAACATATTTTGTTTTATGAAGAATCCATGTCTGATGTCCGAACTGTTAAAGTAACATTGGAGAATGATTTGTTTAATGCACTAAAAAACAACGAATTATTTTTAGTGTATCAACCTCAAGTAAATACTATGACAGGTGAAATTAGTTCAATGGAAGCGTTAGTTAGATGGCAGCACCCGAAAAGAGGGTTGATCTCTCCAGGTGAATTTATACCTGTTGCTGAAGAGTCAGGGTTGATAAATCCAATTGGTAAATGGGTACTTGAAACAGCATGTTATGA
This sequence comes from Rummeliibacillus sp. TYF005, assembly GCF_003844195.1. Classification (NCBI taxonomy): domain Bacteria; kingdom Bacillati; phylum Bacillota; class Bacilli; order Caryophanales; family Caryophanaceae; genus Rummeliibacillus; species Rummeliibacillus sp. TYF005. Next base: position 4,480 of record NZ_ML122605.1, on the reverse strand, counting down.
AACAAAAAAACTTCAGGATCACTTGGGAAGGTCAGTTAAGATTGCGGTTAACTTATCATTGTGTCAGTTATTTCAAGGGGATTTTGTTCAAACCGTGAAACAAATATTAGAAAAGACTGGATTATCCCCACAATCATTACAATTGGAATTAACGGAAAGTATGACGATGAATACGGATCACCTTACACCAATACTTCATGATTTAAAGTCGCTGGGCGTTACATTAGCTGTTGATGATTTTGGGACTGGCTATTCGTCTTTATCTTATTTGAGGGATTTGCCAATCGATTGTTTGAAAATCGATTGCTCATTCGTCAAAAATATCCGACCAGATACAAGTAACGAGCCAATAGTGGATATGATTATTTCAATGGCAAAACATTTAAATTTAAAAGTAGTTGCGGAAGGTGTAGAGGAAATAACGCAGTTTAATTATCTGATGAAAAGTAAGTGTGACTTTATACAAGGATATTTATTTAGTAGACCAATAACTATTGAACAAATTTCCAACACTCTTTGTGACGTACAACGTAAAACAAGAGAAATGATTCAATCATTACAAGAGCAACATACACATGAGGCTGTTCGAAAAAGTTTATGAAATAGACTTTGAGGGCAGACCTCTATTTTTATTTCTATTGAACTTTTACTATATTCTTGACAATTTACTCCGATAAATTATATGGAATACAACAAAAGGGTACAGTCAGGGAAACTTGGTGTCACAAAGCTACAGGGGCTAAGGATTTTATGATATCTATGTCAGCCAGCTACCGTTACCCAAACGAGGAGGAAAAGGTAATGAAAACAAGAAATGTAACAAAAATTTTAACAGGTCTAGCAGCAGTTAGTTTAGTACTTGGCACTACTTCTTTAGTAAGTGCAAAAGGTGCAGATCATGGTAAATCAGGTCATAAAGAAAAAGTAGAAAAAGTAGACAAAACAAAAGATAAGAAAAAAGAAAATAAGAAAAAAACAGTTATTAAATCTAAAGCTGGAAAAACAGTTGAAAAGCGTTTGAATTCGGTTAATAAAAATGTATCAGCTATTACTAAATCTATTAACATATTTTTCGGAGTGAATGAAGATGGTACAACTGATAAAGAGTTAAGTGAAAAAACTGCTTCAAAAAAATATAAAAGCTATAAAGGTAAACTCAAAGCAGAGATCAATAAACTACGTACAATTAACAAACAACTAAAATCATTAAATAAAAAGAATAGATTAAGTGAATCAGATTATGAAGCTTTAATTAAGAAATCCGAAGAACTAGAACAACTTGCAAAAGACGAGATTGATAGAGTCGAATCACTAGCAGAACAAGCTTCAACCACTAAAGAGGATTCAGAACAAACTAATGCTACAGATGAACAAAAAGATTCAGATGGCCAAGAAGATACTGAGGATGCAGAAGAACAAACAGAATCTGATGATCAAATAGATTCTAGTGATAAAAATGACCAATCAGATGCAGAAGAACAAACGCAAACAGATGATACATCAGATCAACCCTCAACTGTAGATACAGCAACTCCTACAGTTCCAGCTCAATAATAGAGACGGTTACTAACTCGATAGATATACTTAATACATGGGCATGAGTTCAATAATTTGGACTCATGTCTTTTGTTTTTTATAGATGTTGATGTATCTGATTCATTTGTTAAAGTCAATATTTGAAGATGGAAAAGTAACCGGGAGCGGTACGCATGAAGAGATTCAACAATCGCATCCCTATTATCAGCAGCTATTATCTAGTACATCGCTTTCCTAAAGGTAGTGGGGTACATCATTTTTAAAAGGAATTGACTGTTCCAATTAGAACTTTCAATTCCTTTTACCGATTACCGATTCACCTTAAAATTGTAAAGATTTCATTTTCGTATTTTTGCTAATAACTTGTTATGCAATCGTACAAAAATAATATATGAAAGTAAGGAACCTATTAAAGCCATAGTCATATCCCATTCTGCATCCCAGCGATCACCTTGCATGCCTAAAAATCCTTTTGCCACTTGGGTACCCTTGGCAATTTTATAGGATAACATTTCGACGATTTCGTATAAGGAAGCAATCATCATTATGGTGGTAAAGCTGAAAAAGAAAAGCCAAGCTCCTTTTTGAATTTGTGTTTTTCGAACAATGATTTCTCTTACAATGATGATAGCCATTCCTTTCATCAAATGTCCAAAGCGATCATAGTCGTTTCTCTTTAAATCAAACTTATCTTTTATCCAATCAAATAGAGGAACTTTTGCAAAAGTATAATGAGCGCCGATAAATTCTAGAATGACTAATATTGCAATGATGATATAGGAGAGTGTGGTAAAGCGAAATCGATGATATGTCGCGATGACGATAATAAGACAGATAAAAATAGGTCCTCCATCTGCTGCCCAACTTGAATAACTCAAAGGTTTAATGAGCGACCAGATTAAAACTACAACTACGATTAGTAACAAAAATAAATGGATTTTTTTAGTGATAGGTTTGTTTTGAGTCATTACAGCCTTCCTCTTTCAAAAACATTAATTATATTAATGCTAAAAAAGGGAACGATTGAAGTCGATCCCTTTAAAATATTTTAAATGATTATTCTGGTTTATGAAGTGGGGGATGAGCAATCCATCCCTTTTCTTTGTTTAACTTTAACAGTTTGTATCCAATCATAGCCCAATCCATGTGATATTTAGCAAATGATTTTGCAATATCTTCACGAGTACATTGTCCCATGACCATACTACAAGCTACTAGCCCTTGTCCGACATTTACTGATACTGTTGCACTGATTTGAGGATCGACATACCTTGCGCCAGCAGGAATATCTTCTAAATTTGCTTTGGGTACTCCTGGTAAACTAGGTGGAGGCGTAATGCCATTGTTTTTGAGAATCTCTTCTACTTCTTTGTTATGCCTTTTCATCATCTCAATTGCATCTTGAAGAATCTTTTTAAGATCTTCATCACCTGTATGGTTTACAGAAATTTCATATCCACTGATTAAACCATTATTAGCAGCAACGTATGACCACAATCCTGTAACTTCACCATAATGTAACGGTTCAACTTTAGGGTTACCATCCATAACACCCATATAAACTCCTCCAATCTTATTGTATAAACTTATCATTTTCTTAAAATGGTCTTTTTATACATTATAAATATTTATGTTTGGAACAAAATAAATCAAATGACCGTCTACTATTCAAACTGTTAAAATGGCTTTATGATATGATGATATGGCATAATTTGTTATATACAGAAAGTGTCGACGAGTAGTAAAATAAATATTTTGAAATGTACTTTTGATAAGCTTTTAGAGGTGAATTATATTTGGAAAAGCGAAAACGATTATTGCAAGGGATTTTAGTGGTATCTGTCATTGAAATCTTATGCTTTTATTTTATAGGTAGAGATTATTTATTTATCAATGGATTAGACGACATGATTACCTATGTTGTTGTGGGAAATGTGTTCTTTTTTGTTAGTTACTTTTTATTGGTCGAAACAAGTAATTTCCGGAAAAAGTATATCTTAATAATCATTGCTTATGTGTTATTAGTAGTTGCACCTTTTGTTTATAAGAGTCATATTCCAACTTTTAATGCAGAAGATGCTACGGAAATTATTCAACGTACAGAAGGCGGAAAGGTTGTCAAAGATCGAGTTTTTGGACAAACAATGATCGATTATGATGGACAAGAGGTCTACATTATTACTATTAAGAAAAATAAAGAAATTGAACGCTTCGCATTTGATCCAAAAACAGAGAAATATTTTTCATTTGGTAACTAGAAAAGGGGATTTCAAATGGCAGAACATATTTTCACTTTAACTGCATCTTGGCCAGGTGGTCGTAATTCGGTAGGAGAGATTGCATCTGGGCAACTCCAAACAAAGGTATCCATTCCTCCTGAAATGGATGGACCAGGAGTAGGGACGAACCCAGATGAAATGCTTCTCGGTGCTGCAGCGACGTGCTATATCATCACGTTAGCTGCAATGCTTGAACGTGCAAACTTAGAAACTAGTAAGTTGACAATGACTTCAGAAGGTTTGGTAGATGTAACGAATGGGGTATTCACCTATGTCAAAATCACACATAAACCTAAAATTGTAATCCCAAGTACTTACACAGAAAAACAAGAAAGACAAGTTGTACGTCTTGCGGAAAAGGCAGAAAAGACATGTATGATTAGCAAAGCTATTCGCGGTAACGTAGAACTAGCCCTAGAAATCACCATAGATTATGAATAATTTAGGAAACACCTTTTAGTTTAGTAGCTGAAAGGTGTTTTTTTTTGCGATTTCGCTCTAGGTAGGACGTAAATTGTTAAGATATGGTATACAATTAAAAAGGAGCGAATAAAATGCACAAGATCATTTTTCGCGGCTTAAATGAAAGTATGAGACTAGTAAAACCAGTCGCGAAGAAAAAGAGTATATCGTCTTCTGTGAATTCGCTCTCGATAGGACGTAAA
>NZ_ML122604.1:0-10331 GCF_003844195.1 Rummeliibacillus sp. TYF005 | reverse complement strand
AAAATCAGAAAGGACTTTTTCAGTGCCCTCGGTTGAAGCTACTGAGGGTTTTATTTTAGAGTAATTTTTGGTAAAAAATAAAAACAATTGGATTAGTAAAGCAATTGCATTTAATATTTTTCTTTGATTGTTTATACTAAGAATATAAATAGGAGGTTTACCATGACAAAGTTAACACAACAACAATTAGAATCGCATTTATGGAAGTCAGCTGATATTCTACGAGGATCAGTGAGTTCTGTATCATACAAAAATTATATATTTGGCTTGTTATTTTTAAAACGTACGAGTGATGTATTTCAAGAGCAACGTCAGGCTTTACTTGATAAATACGGAGAAGTAACAGGTGCACAAATTGCAGAAATGCCTACACAATATCAATTTTATGTACCGGAAGTTGCTCGCTGGGAAAATGTACGAAAACATGCGACAGATATAGGTGCAGCGATTAATATTGCATTCGAAGCATTGGAAAATGAAAATGCTACATTATTAAATGTATTAACACCGATTGATTTTAACAATAAAGAGATTTTGACAGACGAAACATTACAACGCCTACTTTCACATTTTAGTGAACTCGATTTAAGAAATGAAAATCTAAGCGAACCAGATATGCTTGGTCGTGCCTATGAATATCTCATCAAAATGTTCGCCGATGATGCAGGACAAAAGGGTGGAGAATTCTATACACCTTCTAAAGTCGTTGAACTGATCGTTAAAATCATTAAACCAGAGGAAGGCATGCGCGTATATGACCCAACATGTGGATCAGGTGGTATGCTTATTCAATCTGTCGATTACGTGAAGACAAATGGTGGTAACCCACAAGCACTTTCATTATTTGGTCAAGAACGAAACTTAGAAACATGGGCTATTGCTAAGATGAATCTATTATTACATGGTCTACCTGACCATCAAATTGTTAAAGGTGACACCCTTCGTAACCCAAAACTATTAGAAGACGGCGAACTTATGCTATTTGATCGTGTAATCGCCAATCCACCGTTCTCATTAAAAGAATGGGGCCGTGATGAAGCGCAAGCAGATACATATGGTCGCTATCAATTCGGGATACCTCCAAAATCATACGGGGACTATGCTTTTGTGCAACATATGATTGCATCGCTTAATAGCGAAGGAGTTGCCGGAGTTGTTATGCCACATGGTGTACTATTCCGTGGCGGAGCAGAAGGCAAAATCCGTAAAGCTATTTTAGAATCAGATTTACTAGAAGCAATCATAGGTTTACCATCAAGCTTATTCTATGGTACTGGGATTCCAGCATGTATCATGATCTTCAATCGTCATAAACCAGAAGAACGCAAAGGCAAAGTATTCATCATCGCAGCAGAAGATGAATACCAAGAAGGTAAAAATCAAAACCATCTTCGAGACCAAGATGTAGAAAAAATCGTGTCAACTTTTGATGCCTATGAAGATGTGGAAAAATACGCAAAAGTCGTATCATTAGATGAAATTAAAGACAATGATTATAACTTGAATATTACTCGCTACATTGATAAATCAGAAGAAGAAGAACCAGTTGATATTCCAGCAGTATTGAATGAGCTAGCAACTATCCACCAACAACGTGCTGAGAATACAGTTAAATTGAATGGTTTTTTGAAAGAACTTGGGTTGGGTGAGATTCATGAGTGAGGTACGAGAAGGTTATAAAATGACTGAGCTTGGGGAGATACCTGTTGAATGGGATATAAAAGAACTTAATACCATATTAGAAGTTCGAGATGGGACTCACGATTCACCAAAATATATTGAAAAAGGTATACCTTTTTTGACATCTAAAAACCTTAAAGATGGAAAATTAGATTTTTCAGAAGTGAATTATATTTCTAATGATGATCATATTAATTTTAGTAGACGTTCATTTGTTGAAAATGGTGATATTTTATTTGGAATGATTGGCACAGTTGGAAATCCAGTTATAGTAGATTTACCTTTTGAAATATCTATTAAAAATGTTGCACTTATTAAATTTAAATCTTCTACGATGAACAATAAATATATATTAGAATATTTGAATTCTGGATATATAACAAAACAGTTTAGACGTATATCAAACGGGGGGGTGCAAAAATTTATTGCTTTAGGAGAAATAAGAAAGTTAAAAGTGATTGTTCCGTCGATTTTTGAACAAAAAAAAATAGCCGATATCCTTTCAACAGTCGATACGCAAATCGAGCAAACGGAGCAAATGATTGAGCAAACAAAAGAATTGAAACATGGTTTGATGCAGCAGTTGTTGACGAAAGGGATAGGGCATACTGAGTTCAAAAATACAGAAAAGGGTATTACCCCAGCTAATTGGAAAATCGAGAAGATAGACAATATTGCTAGTGTAACTAAACTTGCTGGATATGAATTCACAGAGCATATAGAATATATTGAAGACGGAGAAATAATAGCATTAAGAGCTTTGAATGTAAAGAATGGAAAACTAGTTTTAAAAGATTTAAAATTCATATCACTTGATGTTTCTCAAAAACTTCCACGTTCACAATTGAAAATTGACGATTTATTATTTTCCTATGTGGGAACAGTAGGTGAAATGGCTATAATAGATATGAATAATAAGTATCATTTAGCACCAAATGTTGCAAAAATAACAGTAAATTCAAATATGTATGCAAAATTTTTGATGTATTTTATGTATTCAGCCTTAGGAAGAAAAGAGATTAATAAGTTTTTAACAACAACTTCACAACCAGCTTTATCAATGGGAAATATAAGGGCAATAAAGGTAATTGTTCCACCACTGCATGAACAACAAAAAATAGCCGAAATCCTTTCATCAGTAGACAATCAAATCGACATCTATGAAAAAGAAAAGGATAAATACGAAGAGCTTAAAAAAGGTTTAATGCAACAACTTCTTACAGGTAAAATTCGTGTAAAGGTTGATGAATAATAGAAGGGGCTGCGTATGCAGTCCTTTTCTTTATTCCCATTATTTTGTATCATATAGAGTATACATATATGAAATGAGGTGGCAGCGTGTCACAGTATGAATATGAAACGGTGGAGTTGCCGTTTATTAATAAATTAGTGAGTTATGGGTATACCCATAAAACAGGAGCACAACTTGATGGTGAACGTTCTTCACAGGCTTCTATCATTCTAGAAAATCGTTTTCATGCCGCATTAAAGCGATTGAATCCTTGGATTAGTGATGGGAATGTGGAGAAACTGGTTCGTCAGTTTGTTGCACCGACTGGAGATAGTCTTTGGACAATTAATAAAAAAGTCTATAACTGGTTATTTGGTGATGGTGTAACAGTTGAGCAAGACTTAGGAACAGGAAAAAAGGGGCAAACAGTTCGATTTTTTGATATGGAACATCCGACTAGTGAGCTCAATGAATATTTAGTTGTCAATCAATTGTCCATTAAGAATCCGAATGGCACAATTCGCCCAGATATTTTAATTTATATCAATGGTCTTCCTTTGGTCGTTATTGAATGCAAAAGTCCTAAACTTCAACCAGAGAAGCAGCTACCCGAATGTGTCCATCAAATTGAACGATATGTCGAAACAAACGAAAAGTTATTCTATACCAATCAGTTGATGATTGCGACAAGTAAAGACCGGGCAAGAGTCGGAACTTTGTATGCAAAAGCACAACACTATGGTTTATGGAAAGATCCGTATCCATTAAAAGTAGATGAACTTGAGTCTACGAATCCACAAGATATTTTAATTGCTGGTATTTTACGCAAAGAAGTTCTACTAGATATGCTTAGTAATTACATTGTTTATGATGGAAAAGTGAAAAAGTTCGCTCGTTACCAACAATATCGTGCAGTTGAAAAGGCAATTGAACGTATTCTTCACAACGACAAACCAAAACTTCGTGGCGGTGTTGTTTGGCACACACAAGGTTCAGGTAAATCACTAACTATGGTCTACCTGGCAAAAAAACTGCGTCGAATGCCTGAACTTGAAAATCCAATGATTGTTATCGTGACAGACCGTGAAGACTTGGACAATCAAATAACAGAAACCTTTACAGCTTGTGGCTTCCCGAATCCAAAACAAGCAGCGTCTGTAAAAGATCTGAAATTACAATTGTCTAAAGGTCAAGGAACCACTGTTATGACTCTAATCCATAAATTCCAAGCAAGGGAAGATGAGACTTTCCCGATTATTTCTGAAGCGGAGAATATTATTGTCATGACCGATGAATCCCATCGTTCTCAATACAAAGGCCTTGCGATGAACATGCGGACAGCTTTACCAAAGGCAACATTCATCGGCTTTACAGGTACTCCAATTGATAAAGAGAAACGTTCTACAACAGGTAAGTTCGGTTCCTATATAGATAAATACACAATCGACCAGGCTGTAGAAGATGGTGCGACTGTACAAATTTTCTATGAATCTCGTTTACCTAATCTGCAAATGCAAGGTGAAACATTAGATGAACTCTTTGCACGTAGTTTTAGTGAATTTGATGATGATGCCAAAGAACGGATTAAAGCAAAATATGTCAATAAAGAGCTAATCCTAACTTCACCCACTCGGATGCGTGATATTGCATTAGATATTGTGAAGCATTTTGAAGAAAAAGTGTTAGTGAATGGTTACAAAGCACAAGTTGTTGCGGTTTCACGTCGTGCAGCCGCAATGTATAAAGAGTTAATCGACGAATTTGCACATGGCACTTTTGAAACAGCAGTCATTTTTTCAGAAGGCCAAAACGATACAGATGAATTATTAAAGAAATATAAAACGTCTAAAGAGGAAGAAAAGGAATACGTTAAACGATTTAAAAAGCCTTTTGGTGATGGCAAAGATCAAGATAAATTAGCGATGCTAATAGTCTGTGATAAATTGTTAACGGGTTTTGATGCACCAATCGAGCAAGTAATGTATTTAGATAAGCCATTAAAAGAGCATAATTTACTTCAAGCTATTGCACGTACAAATCGTAAATATGATGAACATAAATCCTATGGCTTGATTGTCGATTATTTTGGTGTTTCGAAATTTTTAGACCAAGCATTGGATATTTTCAGCGAAAATGATGTTAAGGGAGCATTGGTTTCTATCGATTCAGAATTACCACGATTAGAACAACGACATCGCGCAGCTATGCGGTTCTTTGATGGATTGAAAAAGAATCAAGAAGAATTAGCTGTCTTAAAACTAGCACCAGAAGACGAACGTGCGAAATTTGATATTGCTTATAAACGTTTTGCACAAAGTATGGACCGGGTACTACCAGATCCAAAAGCTCAAAAGTTTGTAGCTGATTTGAAATGGCTTAGCTTAATTCGTCAATTGGCTCGCTCACGTTTTGCTGTAGTTGATGGTATGGATATTTCTGAATGTGGTGAAAAGGTCCGAAAGATGGTTCATGATTATATCACATCACAGGGAATTGAAGTACGTAAACCGATTCCTATTTTAGATGATCAATTTAAAGAAGAACTCGACAAACAGGAACTTCCCGAATCAAAAGCAGCTCAAATGGAACATGCAGTCAAACATGAAATCTCTGTAAAAATGGAAGAAGATGAAGTGTTCTATCAATCATTAAAAGAGAAAGTAGAAGCACTCATTGAACAACTTCGTACAGAGCAACTAACAATTTTTGAATATATAGATGGCATGCTTGAAATACGAGAAGAATTGAAGGCAAAAGCGGAAGGGAAAACACAAACGGGGTTATCCGCATATCAAGAGCCGTATTACAACAAACTTCTCGAAGTGTGCGAATCAAAAGCAGAGTATGAACTGCAAGATATCGCAAAAGACATTCAACATTTTATCGAGGATAGCGTAACACCTATTCCAGATTGGAAAAAGAAAATCGACTTTAAGAAAAACTTAAATGGTCAATTATTGTTAAAGCTAATCGATCAAGATTTATCTGTTGCAGAAGCAGGTATACTAACTGGTTACTTTGTATCTTTGGCTGAAAAACAATATTAATAGTATAAAGGGCAATGACTCTATCGAAGTCATTGCCCTTTTCTTTCGATTAAATATACAATTGGCGCCCATGAATACGGAGCCATTCTTTACTCGCAACATATTCAGGATATAACATCGATAAAGTATCCCAAAATGCCTCTGAATGATCCATTACGGTTAAGTGTGCAAGTTCATGAGCAATGACATAATCTATCGCCTGCATAGGTGCTAAAAAGATATGCCAATTTAATAGCACTTGTTGATTTGCAGTACAACTTCCCCAACGTTGCTGTTGATCTTTAATCGTAATTTTCTCAGGATATTTACCATACTTACTAGTAAACTGTTTAATGCGTTCTCTTGCAATACGATCCCCACGTNCCACGTTCCATAATCCATTGTTTGTATAAGGGATAGAGTAAGTTTCGATATTGCTCTGGAGTGATATCTTCTGAAACAGTAGCGATGAACTTACCTTGTTTATAAGAGAAAGATGCATTTTCAATATTTGGTTCAGTTATTACTTTTAATCGATACTGTCTACCTAAGTAAGGAAGCTTTTCACCTGACCGAAACTGACGAGGTGTATTATATTCAATCATTTCATCAAAATCCGCTTGCTTTTGCAAGATCCAAGTAGCTTTCTTTAATAGCTTACTTTCTATATCTTGAATAGTAGCGTCAATAGGAGCAATCACCTCAACTCCTTGGGCACTCACTTGAATAGACAATGTTTGCCGCTTATTACTCCGCTGTAATGTGTAAGGAATGACACTTTGACCGAATTCAATTTGCATGATGCCAACTCCTTGTATATGTTCATAAGCTTATTGTATCAAGGATTACTATTGAAATGAAGACTTAAACATTGGTTTCTGTATGTATGATATGAGAGTACCGACTATATTAAAGGCAATGATTACAAGGTTTGATGATATATGAAGTAACCGTCTTATTTAAGAGATTACTAGAAGATTCAAATGGTTGATGTGTAATTCAAGTTAGATGACTGATGTTGATAGAGCAGATGTTGTTGCTAGTACACTTTCAGGTGAAGATGGCTTTGACTATGAAAATACCCACCCCTGTCTCAGGGATCATGTATGATTCAAGGACAGAGGAGTTAGTATTTTATCAATTAGAGTAACTTTCAGTACGAAGCTTGGTCCCGATGATGCTGCCGTTTAATACCTGAATTTCTTCACCTTGTCATTAGCTTAAAGCGTATGCATTTTTGCCCACATACATCATGACAAGTACCATTGGCCGTAACCAATCAAAACTTCCACCAAACCGTTACGGTTGTTGCCGTTCCCGCTCCTCTAAGACTCACAATCCGGTCTGAAAACGACAGTAAAGACCTTGCCTAATGACTGCTACGTTGAATTTCTGCATCGGCTCAACTCACCTTACCTACTATTTTACGTGACTTAAGGGCAATTTCACGATTATTCTTTTACTAGTTTTCCTATGTTGAAACTATGAAACGACGCTTTTCGACAGAGTGTGCGTCTCTGACCCATAGGGATTTATATCTTATGAAGTTAATACAACCTTTTGATAATTAAATTGCAACAATGTATTATGGTAAATATTTTTATTCAACACCTTAACAGTGAATAGTTTATTAAGAGTCAAGGGGATATTCCTTAATATACTTAAAATCCAAGATTAATATTTAATTTTTAAAATATTTAAAAAATGGTGGTATAATAGAATAGTCGTGTGGCTAGACTTTTTCGCTTGTGTTTCGCAAGTGTTGACAAAAATGGTAGGAGGATTAGCTTCTATTATTCTTAATATTTACCGGATTTTATATAAATCTATTAGTTTTTCACTGCATAATGAGTAGCCACACGCTTATTCATGAAGGAGTTTTACTATGAGTGAATTTAGTGAAATAAAAACACGAAATGACCTTGCAGATTTCCTGAACATTCCTAGGAAACAGCTTACTTATGTATTGTATGTAAAAGGCATTAATAATTTATACACTTCCTTTGAAATATATAAGAAAAGTGGTGGCGCACGTAGAATTAATGCTCCTATAGAAGAACTTAAGGATATTCAAAGAAAACTTGCAGAAGCTTTGTATAAACATAAAAAAAGAAAGTGGAAGAAAAAAAATAATATATCTCATGGATTTGAAAAAGATAAGAGTATAATAACAAACGCAAAAATTCATCGGAATAAAAGGTTTGTTTTGAATATTGATTTAGAGAACTTTTTTGAAAGTTTTCATTTTGGTCGTGTCAGAGGTTTTTTTATAAAGAATCATAATTTCTTACTACCTATTGAAGTAGCCACAGTTATTGCGCAAATATCATGTTATGAAGGAAAACTACCACAAGGAGCTCCAAGTTCTCCGATTATTACAAACTTAATTTGTGAGATACTTGATTACAGAGTATCGAAAATGGCAAAAAAATATAAGTTGAATTATACACGATATGCAGATGACTTAACATTTTCGACTAATGACAAAAATTTTCTACGTCTACAGACGGAATTTCTTAAAAATATATCTAAAGAGTTAATACGAGCAGGATTTAAAATTAATGAAAAGAAGACAAGGTTGCAACTTAGGGATTCCAGACAGGTGGTAACAGGATTAGTTGTAAATAAGAAAATAAACGTAAATAGAATTTATTACAAAGAAACTAGGGCAATGGCCCATCAACTCTATAAACAAGGTGAATTCGAGATTAAAGGTGAACCTGCCACCCTTAATCAATTAGAAGGAAGATTTGCCTTTATAAATCAACTAACTTGGTACAATAATAAAATAGATGGTGTCAAACATCATTTTAATAATTTAACATCCAGGGAACTTCAATATCAAAAGTTTCTATTCTATAAATTCTTTTTTGCTAATCCCAAGCCACTTATTGTGACTGAAGGTAAAACGGATATTGCTTATTTAAAATCAGCTTTAAAAAACCTCTACAAGGAATACCCTAATTTAATTTCTAAAAATAGTGATGGAACATTTGAGTTTAAAGTATCTTTTCTAAAGAAAACAAAGAGATTAAAATACTTTTTGGGAATTTACCAGGATGGGGGCAATGCACTAAATAATATATATAATTTCTTTGACTCTAAAAAACCCGCTCCTAATTATTTAAGTTATTTTAAAACAATAAGCAATACTTTACCAATGAACCCCGTAATTTTAATGTTCGATAATGAGATTAAAAGTGGGAATAAAAAACCTATAGGTAAATTTCTTAACTATGCGAATCTAGATGCTGCAAAGAGGGAGACTTTAGAAAATAATTACATGGTTGATATTATTGATAATTTATATCTTTTAACTGTACCTCTCATTGGTGGGAAGTCCGAATGTGATATAGAAGATTTATTCGAAGAAATTACCCTTTTAAATAAAATTGATGGAAAAAAATTTATAAAAGCAGATAAATATGATGTTACAAAATACTATGGTAAAGAAATTTTCTCTAAGTATATTATAAATAACTATACCGATATTAACTTTACTAAATTTAGAGCGGTTTTAGATAAAATAAGCAATATAATAGAAACATACACTAAGGGACTAGTGGATACAGGGCATAATCTAGAAACAAAAATCAAAGATAAGAGTAGTGCAGATAAAGTGCCTCTAGAAATTTAAAATAATAAAAATACATTGGCATTTGTAGTAGAGTTATTCACTACTCAAATCCATAAATCTAATTTTGAATATATTGCTATTAATCAGCATAAAAATGGACCTCTCTATAGTGAGGTCCATTTTTTATTGAATTGGGGCAGCATTACTGTAATTACTGAAGTATATTAAGATTGTGTAGCTTAGTCATTCCATTATAGGGACAGATTTTTGAATAACATTCAAAATGAATAGCTAAGCTTAGGAGAATTTGGATAAACATTTTAGTAGAGAGGCTCAGGAATTTTGTAAGCCATTATAGAAAGAAAGTAAAGTTACTCTGTGCATAAAAATAGCGCTATTTATAGGCAGGACTATTTGTTGAAGTGCAAGGTACACATACAATTTTAATTGTTAGAATTGTGAGTGTGCCTGGCACTTTTTGTTTACTATTTGAAATTAGCTAGTTTTTAATATTAAATCATTAATATTTTGTGTAAAGCATTCATTCTGTGAAAAAAAGATTATCTATTTTTCTATTTAATAGTTAATAATTACTATTGTTTTATGGTAAAATAGTTTTATGATGTAAGAGTTTTAAAGGAGTTAAGACAAATGGGCTTTTTTCTTAAGGCACTCTCTGTTATAACGGGAAGCAATGAAGAGACACTTTTAAATGCACGTACGGAGATTTCAAACAACTTTGGATCTGATCATTTAAGTAATGAAACAGAGCGTGATTATGTATTTATGTAAGCGTCAAGTAGTTTTGAACACTTTC
>NZ_ML122603.1:0-10995 GCF_003844195.1 Rummeliibacillus sp. TYF005 | reverse complement strand
CGGGAGTTAATCACTCCCTCCTACTCGATTAGTTATTGAAAAAATGATTATTTGACAATGCCTATCATAAACCCGTCGTAGCCTTTAGCACCGACAGTTTGAATAGCTGTAGAATCTATAGCAGGATTATTAACCAGTAAATCCATAAACTTTTGTATTCCTTTTACTCGCTCATCATCACTTGTTTCATCAAAAATCTTGCCGTTTCTTACGACGTTGTCAGCAATAATAATTGCACTTGGATTGGCTAATGTTAATGCCCATTTTAAATAGTGTGGATAATTTTCTTTATCTGCATCGATAAAAATAAGATCAAACAATAATTCCTTCTCTTTAAGTTTGGATAACGTATCCAAAGCTTTCCCAACAATAACTTCTATTTTATTTTCATAGCCAGCTTCACGGATATTTTGCTCGGCAATTTTTGCATACTGTGGATTGAATTCTAGTGTATAGACTTTTCCTGTTTCAGAAAGAGCACGAGCCATCCAAATACTACTATATCCACCGAGTGTACCAATTTCTAAAATATTCTCTGCCCCTTTTGTTTTAGCTAAAAGGTATAAGAGTTTTCCATGTGTTGCGGAGACATTGATATCAGGAATACCTGCTTGCTTATTTGTCTTTTGTACTTGATCAAGTGAAGCATCAAAAGGAATTAATCTATCTGTAATATAATCATCTACTAATGTCCAAATCATAAAATCAAATATTAAAAATCCTCCTTATCATTTCATTTTTTTCAGTTCTAGTTTATGTAAAGGAGGATAA
Source organism: Rummeliibacillus sp. TYF005 (assembly GCF_003844195.1). Classification (NCBI taxonomy): domain Bacteria; kingdom Bacillati; phylum Bacillota; class Bacilli; order Caryophanales; family Caryophanaceae; genus Rummeliibacillus; species Rummeliibacillus sp. TYF005. The sequence continues at coordinate 10,224 of NZ_ML122603.1, read as the reverse complement.
AATGTTCTCTATGGAAAAAAGATGATTTTTTTAAACAAGTTAAGCAGTTAACTAGGAAGGAAAATACATTCACCATCACAGGTGTTCGCATCCTATCGTGAACTACATACGATGATGGATAAATGCTTTCAGAGGCCAGTTTAAATATTTTTTATCGTCAAAATATAGTAACAATGATAAAATAATAGAAAAGTGTGTATTGTATTGGTTTGTTTACTGCTAAAAGTAGAACTTCGTTGTCATTACGTACAGTTTTTGGTAAGATAAGACTGTTGTGATGTTTCGAATCAGGAGGTGGAACATATGCATACAGCAATTATGACTTTACTTCTTATCGTGTCAGTTGCCTTGATTATCGTAGTATTGTTGCAATCTAGTAAGAGTGCTGGTCTTTCAGGAGCCATCTCTGGTGGAGCTGAACAACTTTTTGGGAAAACAAAAGCCCGCGGGGTAGACTTAGTATTACACCGTATTACTGTTGTATTATCAATCTTATTCTTCGTGTTAGCAATCGCTATCGCAAGAATCTAATGCACACTAAAAAACCGCCTGGCCACTCATGGTTAGGCGTTTTCTATAGGATATTAAAAGCAGAGCTGGCTCGAACTGCCCCGACATGCATTGGAGGGCCCGAATCGAAAGTGTCTTTTCAACTTTCGACCGAGGGACCGAAATGACACGAGGGGCTGGCGCGAGGAGCTGGATAGATTAAAAGCGGATTGCGCCCGATAAGCCCCGACAAGCACTGGAAGGCTTGACTCGAAAGCGTATTTTGCTTTCGACCAAGAGACTGAAGTGACGCGAGGGGCTGGCGCGAGGAGCTGGATAGATTAAAAGCGGAGCCGGCTCGAACTGCCCCGACATGCATTGGAGGGCCTGAATCGAAAGTGTNCTGGCGCGAGGAGCTGGATAGATTAAAAGCGGAGCCGGCTCGAACTGCCCCGACATGCATTGGAGGGCCTGAATCGAAAGTGTTTTTCAACTTTCGACCGAGGGACCGAAATGACACGAGGGGCAAGCCGGCGGAGCTAGATAGATTAAAAGCGGAGCGTTTAATTATAGATATCAAAGTAGTAGGAGGCCACCTCATCATGAAACCTACATTACCACAACCATTTTTCTTTGAAGCTGGACCAAGAGCGGTATTACTTTTACATGGATTTACTGGAAATTCAGCGGATGTACGTATGCTTGGGCGTTTTCTAGAGAAAAAAGGTTATACATCACTGGCTCCACATTATAAAGGTCATGGTGTTCCGCCAGAAGAACTTATACATACCAACCCACAACAATGGTGGCAAAGTGTACTTGATGGTTATCAAACATTACAAAATGCTGGATATAAAGAAATTGCCGTAGCAGGATTATCTCTTGGTGGCGTATACTCACTAAAATTAGGTTATTCTTATCCAGTTAAGGCTATCATAACAATGTGTGCACCGATGACAATGCGTTCAACGGATAAAATGTTTGAGGGCGTCGTCCAATATGCAGAAAGATTCAATCAGAACTTTGCTAAAAGTAAAGAAGAGTCTGAGGCAAGTTTGGACTACATCAAAAAAACTGGTATGCCATCATTAAAAGAACTAAGTGAATTAATATATGAAGTAAGAGAACATGTTGATGAAATCTATGCGCCCCTTTTTGTTGTTCAAGGACGAAAAGATAATGTCATCGACATAAAATCTGCAGAGTATATTTATGAACAAGTAGAATCTAATGATAAACAGATAAAATGGTATGAAGAATCTGGGCATGTTATTACATTAGGTCAAGAAAGAAAACAATTGCATGAAGATATATATACTTTTTTAGAGTCACTCGATTGGCATGAGTAAAAAAAGTAATGATTGCAAATGCTAGTAGAAGGAGGGAAGAACGATGAATTTCGAAGAACCAACATTAGAAACAAGATTATTGGAATTTATGAGAGAAGAAGCCTATAAACCATTAACGGTAGCAGAATTTGAAGATCAGTTCGGCTTTCGAGATGCTGAAGAATTCAAAGAACTCGTAAAGACTCTTGTAAAACTTGAGCAACAAGGTGAGGTTGTACGAACACGTACAAATCGTTATGGTTTACCAGAACGTATGAATTATATACAAGGTCGTTTTATAGGACATGCTAAAGGATTTGGATTTGTTGCACCTGAAGAAGAAGGTATGGATGATGTATTTATTCCACCTACAGAGGTTAATGGTGCTGTAAATGGAGATAAAGTTCTTATCCATGTTTCAAAGACAACTTCTGGAGATAGACGCGAAGGCTCTATCATTAAAATTATTGAACGTGGAATCACAAAAGTAGTAGGAACTTTCCAAGCTAACCGAGGATTTGGATTTGTTGTACCCGATGATAAAAAATTACCGATGGATCTTTTTATTCCAAAAGAAAATACATTAGGTGCTATGGATGGTCATAAAGTAGTTGCAGAAATTATTGAATGGCCAGGTGAACACCGTTCTGCGACAGGGATTATAACGAAAATATTAGGACACAAGAATGATCCTGGAGTAGATATTCTTTCGATTATCCACAAACACGATATTACCGTAGATTTCCCACAAGAAGTTATAGATGCTGCAAGTGCAGTACCTGATGAAATTTCCGAAAAAGATCGCGAAGGTCGCCGAGATTTACGTGACCAAATGATTGTAACAATTGACGGCGAAACAGCAAAAGACTTGGATGATGCCGTTACAGTGACAAAAAATGAAGATGGCACATATAAATTGGGCGTCCATATTGCTGATGTAAGTTATTATGTGACAGATGGTTCTACTTTAGACCGTGAAGCATATGATCGTGCAACAAGTGTGTATTTAACAGACCGTGTAATTCCGATGATTCCTCATCGTCTATCAAATGGGATTTGTTCTTTAAATCCTCAAGTGGATCGTTTAACACTTTCTTGTGAAATGACCATCAATGGAAGCGGACAAGTCGTTGACCATGAAATTTTCCAAAGTGTGATTCGTACAACTGAACGTATGACTTATACGGATGTCTATAAGATATTAGAAGAAGATGATGAAGCGTTAAAAGAACGTTATGCACAACTTGTTCCAATGTTTAAAAATATGAAAGAATTGGCTGGGATTTTAAACAATCGTCGTATGAAACGAGGAGCAGTCGATTTTGACTTTAAAGAATCTTACGTAATCGTCGATGAAAATGGATGGCCAATCGATATTGCATTACGTGATAGAACTGTTGCGGAACGTATTATCGAAGAATTTATGTTAGTTGCAAACGAAACAGTTGCAGAACATGTCAATCGTATGGATTTACCGTTTATCTATCGTATTCACGAAGATCCAAAACCTGAAAAGTTACAAAGATTCTTCGAGTTTATCACGAATTTTGGATTAGTCGTTCGTGGTACAGGAAATACAGTTGAACCTAGAGCATTACAAGAGATTTTAGATTCTGTAAAAGATGAACCTGAATATCCAGTGATTTCAACTATGATGTTACGCTCAATGCAACAGGCAAAATATAGCCCAGAATGTTTAGGACACTTTGGTTTATCAACAGATTTTTATACACATTTTACTTCTCCAATTAGACGTTACCCAGACTTAATCGTCCATCGATTGATTCGTACGTATTTGATCAATGGTGATAAGAGTAAAGAAACGGTAAGCTATTGGGGCGCTCATATGGATGAAATTGCTGAGCACACTTCTAATCGTGAACGCCGTGCAGTAGATGCGGAACGTGACACAGAATCATTGAAGAAAGCTCAATATATGGCTGATAAAATCGGTGAAAAATTCACAGGTATTGTTAGCTCTATTACGAACTTTGGTATGTTTATCGAATTAGAAAACACAATTGAAGGCCTTGTGCATATTAGTAATATGACAGACGATTACTATAACTTCGATGATCGTCAAATGGTGATGATTGGGGAAAGAACAGGACGTATTTTCCACATTGGCGATGAAGTAGAAATCAGTGTACTAGAAGTGAATGTGGAAGAATCTGCAATCGACTTTGAAATTGTGGGAATGCCGAAAGCTCAAAGACGTACTCGCCGTCAAGCACCAGTTGTTATTCGCGCAAAATCAAGAGATGGTGAACATGGTAGAGAAAAAGGTGGAAACGACAAGAAACGAAAACGTACACCAAGTGGTCCAAGAGTAAACGGTAAAACTCGTAAACAAGAACGTAAAGCTGCTGGCAAAAACGGCAGCGGAAAAAACAAAAAGAAAGCATTCTACGAAGGCATTGCAAAGAAACAGCAAAAACGCCGTAGAAAGAAACGATAAGAGAAGAGCTTCTCGCTCTTCTCAACCCGATATTGAAGAGGTGACGCCAAATGCCAAAAGGAACAGGTAAAGTTTTAGCACAAAACAAAAAAGCTGGTTTTGATTATTACATCGAAGAAACAATCGAAGCTGGTATCGTACTAAGTGGTACTGAAATCAAATCTATCCGAAAAGGGAAAGTCCAACTGAAGGACTCTTTTATCTTAATCCGAAATGGAGAAGCTTGGATTTCCAATATGCATATTAGTACTTACGAACAAGGAAATATTTTCAACCATGATCCAGTGCGCGTCCGTAAATTATTGCTACATAAAAAGCAAATCCAACAATTGAATATAGATGTCAAACGCGATGGCTACACAATTGTACCGCTTAAAATGTACATAAAAGATGGATACGCTAAACTATTAATCGGCCTTGGTAAAGGTAAGAAAAACTATGACAAACGTGCAGACATGAAGAAAAAAGAAGCAAAACGCGATATGGCACGTGCCGTAAAAGCAAAAAATCAATACTAAGATATACCACTTGAAGTATGACCTAATTTGTCATATACTCTATGTATAGCAAATAAGCCAGTTCACAGTATGAGTAATCATACTGATCCGAAACGCTGATAACATCAGCACCTTAATGGATGATATATACATGCCTTTTCGTAGTTTAGATGATTGATTGAAGGAACACCGGAATGCACTTAGGTACATGAAGATGTGACTGAAAGAAATTGACGAAGTAGTACGCAGTATATAAAAATCTAATGCGTAGAGAATGTTGCACTAAATTATACTACTCTCCGCAGAATTTTTAGACACAAGTAGTTCGAGGAAACGAATGAAGGAACACCGGAGTGCACTTAGGTGCATGAGGATGTGACTGAAAGAAGTTGACGAAGAAATACGCCGTGTATAAAAATTCGATATTAAGGGGACGTTACGGATTCGACAGGGATGGTCTGAGCTTGAGTTGCGCGTCGGAGGTCTCGGCTTCGTCAACAACGGAAGTTATATAATAACTGGCAAAACAAACAATAACTTAGCTTTCGCAGCGTAAGCTCGAAACTGCCTAACTGCTCTATCGCCCATGTAGCGTAGCTAGGCTCAACTTTAGTGGGATACGGTTGCTAGTGCCACTTGAGCTAGTAGCAAGAGATTTCCAAGTTAGCACACAGGACGCCTGTTTGTCGGCATAATGCTGTGCGAATCCTAAATAGACAAACTACACGCGTAGTAACTGAAGTATCAGAGTTTCTGGACGCGGGTTCGATTCCCGCCGTCTCCATAGAGTGAAATCATACGGTTTCAATGAGTGTCAAAGTCCTTGATAAATAAGGGTTTTGGCACTTTTTTAATTTCAGTGAGCTTCATATAGTTTCAACAAACCGTAGCTAAAGACGTAGTTACTATCCTGTACAATTTTATTTTACAGTGAGATTATATTAACCCTCTTCAAAATAATCTAAATCTATTTTCTTTAAAGTAAGAACAGACTCATTTGATACACCAACATTGTATTCAAACATTAAGTCTGTTAATTTTTCACCGTCAATTAAAATTAATGAGCGATCAACATTTTGAGCGTATTCAATAGCTTCTTTTGTAAATCTAGACGTGGTAATAAAAACGCCTTTATTAGCCTTTACGCCGAGTAAACTGCCGACAAATGCCTGAATGTCAGGACGTGATACAGGATTAGCCCATCTTTTACCTTGTAAATAAATTTTGTCTAAGCCAAGTACATCTTCTTTAATAATGCCATCGATGCCACCATCACCAGATTTGCCAACTGCTTTCCCTGCATCTTTAATTGAACCTCCATAGCCCATTGCTACAAGTAATTCAACAATTAATTGTTCAAAGAAGCTAGGTGTACAACTCATAATCTTATTTAATAGTTCATGTTGTACTGAATGTTTAAGTAAGTTGAAGTTTTTCTCAATGATTTCTAAAGGTGTATTTAATTCTTCAGCTTTAGGAGATACGATTTCTGCTTCTTCGTTTTTACCATATTTAAAAGTTAAAAATTCTGGGTATTTTTTTAAAATTGAATCATTAATTTCTTTAATAGATGGATCGTCTAAAATAGATTTTCCACGTTTAGTTATTCGAAATATAGCTCTTTTAGGACTATCGATTAAACCCGCATTTTTTAAATAAGTTCTAGCCCAACCAATTCGATTGACCACAATAGATTGTTTCCCACTAGGTAATAATTCTTCAATTTGCTCTTCTGTTAATTGAAATACTTTTGGTAAGTATTCGTATAACTCTTTTAACGTATGTTCTCGTTCATCTGATAAGTATTCTAGGAATGGATACATAAATTGTTCATATGTAGGAATTGCCATTAGTATTACCTCCAATAATTTAATCAATGTTCTAAGAGAAAATTAGATACTCAAATACGCTTCAAACTTCTGAATAGCACTTTCTTTCGCTTTAGACGTAACGTGTGTATAGATGTTCATTGTTGTTTGAATATCACTATGTCCTAGACGATCCTGTACCTCTTTAATTTTTGCTCCAGCTTCAAATAATAGAGAACAGTGTGTGTGACGTAATCCATGTGTAGAAACTTCTTTGAGATGATATTTCTTTTGAACCTGTACAATCCATTTTCTTGTTTTCGTAGGTTGAAGAAACTCATTGTATTCATTACTAAATACTAATTGATTAGGTGATTTTGTATTGAATCCTAATTTAAAATAGTCCTCTTTCTGCTTCTTTTTCCACTCTTTTAAAATAGTCATTGTACGAGAATCCATTACAACAGAACGAGCAACGCCTGTTTTGGTTGATTTCACATAAAGTTGATTATTCTTGCCACGAGAAATAGCTTTATTAATATGAATCACATTTTCCTTAAAATCGATATCTTTCCATGTAAGTGCGAGTGCTTCACCTTTACGCATACCACTAAAAGCAAGTAGTCGGAATAGGGTATAGGCTTTAACGTTATTTTCTTTTTCAAAGCAAGAAAGGAATTCAATTAATTCTTCACGTGTATAGAAGTTTTCTTTCTTCTCTTCTGTACTAGCTTGTTTCTTCTTTAGAGCAACAGGCATATCAACATGGTTGAATGGATTCGTTTGAATATAGCCACGCTTAATGGCAAAGTCCAACACCTTGGCTGCGTAAGATTTTACAATACGGAAGTTCTTTAGCTTGTCCGACCAATCATCAACGTGCTTTTGGCAAACATCAATGTTAATCTTTTCAACTTTATAATCGCTCATTGCGGGTAAAATATGATTTCTAAAGATTCCTGTTGTTTTGACGAATGTACTTTCTTCAACAGTCTTTTCATATTGCTTTATCCATAGGTTATAAACGTCAAAATAAGTTTCAGCAATTTGTTTGAAAAATGTGCCATTTTCTATTTCTAGCTTGATACGTGCTAGTTCAAGTTTTGCTTCTTTTTGCGTTTTGAAATTTGAACGTGTTGTACGTTTTTCTTTTCCTGTAAGTGGATCAATACCTACATAAATTTGGAAACGGTAACGCTTTTCACCATTCTTTAATTCGTATTTTTCAATAGTAGTTGTGCTTTTTGACATGATAATTCTCCTTCTAGTTGCGTTGTAAGAGCAATAAAAAGAAGAGGAATTACCTCCAATATCTATTATACGCTCGTAGATACTAAAGACAATTCCTCTTTATTTTAATAGCTATGATTTTCAAAAAATGTATCAATTTCTTTACGAGATACCCGCTTTACACTTTCAATTTCTGCTACACGTAAACCCATTTCACGAAATTTTATAAATGTATTATATGATACCCCCGCATAAGTAGCTGCTTCTTTTAGAGATAGCCATTCTTTTGAGTAATTTGCTTGTGAATTTACAAGTATTTTTTTGATTTCTTCGAGAAAATCTTTATGCATGTGATGTTACCCCTTTTAATTCAGAAGCATTATATGTGATAACAGGGTAATCAATTCCGTCGCTCTCTCTCCATTTTGGTTTTGTTTTACCCATACTTCCTGTGCGTTTACTTTGTGTACTTAATTCTTTGAAATCCCATTTTGTAATTTTTAATTTTGTTAAATAATATTTTCCATCTTGTACCTTTTTTCCATATTTTTTTAGGTTGTTCATGTGATGTTTCTCTCCTTTTAATTTGTTACATAGGAGTTATATACCGAGTAAAAATTTTGACAACCAAAAAAGATAAATTTAAAGAATTTTATCGTTAAATTTCTGGTGTTTTAGACAAAATAAAACTTAACAATAGGGGATGTATCAATGAGTTTTGGGGATTATTTTTAATAATTTAATTAAATCAATTTTTTGCTATACGTTTAATAATCCAAATAGTTTCTTTATGTCCTTCATTTGTTTTTCTGTCAGTTGTTACTTCGAATTTTTCAATCATTTTTTCTTTTATCTTACTAATGCCAATGCAAAGCGTATCTTTAACAAGTTGCTGCATATCTTTTTCTAAGATTATTTGATCATCATTTGCTAATAAATCATTTAACACTTCTTCAATGGGTATTAAATCGTATTTATCAATGACTTTAACACTCGCATTTGAAAACAATTCTTTTAATTTTGTTTCATAAAATAATGCTAAATCTTTTGTTTTTAGCATTTCATCAATTGTTTTATTTTCCAAATCTAATCGTGCAATATAAAAATCATATTTTAAAATTGAAACAACTAAACTACTTGCTTTCATTAAATCATTTTTCTTTTTGCATAGTTCTTTAAGTTTTTTTTCATTGCTTTTAAAACAAGTTTGCAACAAAGTTTTATGTGGTGTATTAATAAGCATAGAAATGTGATTATCATTGAACTTTCTTAGTCGTGCAGATGATTGAACAATGCTCGTAAAATCAAAATTTTTAGCAAGCGTAATCATTACATTATTTTCAATATTGAAGTTCACACCGTTTTCATTTGTTGAAGTTGTTGCAAGAAAATCGACAAATATATTTTGTTCATTTGATGTACTATCAATTAATTTTGTGATTTCATTATTTGAATCTGCGTCTAATGTAACTGTTTTATAGCCTTTTGAAGCATATTTCAAAGCTAATTTCATGTTATTTTCTTTATTATTTTCAAAATGAATCACTTTATTTTGCTTTAAAAAATATTCTTCTGCTTCATAGAATAGCGTTTGACCACTTGTAATATAGATAGTATCAACGTTTTGTTGTGTCAACGAACGCATATCAATAACATTAAAACTATTTTTAATTAGTGAATGAATCGCAAAAAACGGCTCGGGTGAAGCAGTGAAATAGATTTTTTTAGCATTATTACGTTGAATTTTTTCAAATGAAATATATGTGTTTTTGTTCCATGAATCCGATACAAAATAATGACATTCATCGCATAAAATCACATCATATTCTGTTAAATATTGATCATTTTTTGAAAATAAGCATTTCTTTTCAAGTGATTGATAGATTGTGATTGTCAAATTATCATATTTATTTTCATATGCTGCTGCAAATTGTGTTCGCATACTGTTTCGATTGTAGCAATATAGAACCTTTAAACCTTTTTCTTTGGCATATGAAACGAATTGTTCTAATAGTAAATACGTTTTGCCAGCACCTGCATTAGCAATTAGCAATATATCTTCATTACTTTCAATCCATTTTTTAAAATCATTTTCTTTTATATAATCAGATAGATATTTCAATTTTGTTGTCCTTCTTTCTTTTAAAGAAGTTATATACCATTCAAATTGAATGACAACAAAACAGGACAATAAAACTCAATTAGTAATAAGCTTTTCTTCATCAATAAATTAGTATATTTTTTTGTTCACTACGTTCTCAAAAAGAATATACATAATTTCTTTCTTCATAAAAGTAATGTGTTTTTTTAAAGCTTTTTATAGATAAATAAACATAATATAGTATTAATAGTTTTTGAAAAAAAGTGTCCACTGTTGTTGGAATGGGAGTGTCAATAATTTTGTGTAAATGACT
>NZ_ML122602.1:0-12310 GCF_003844195.1 Rummeliibacillus sp. TYF005 | reverse complement strand
TCCCCACCCCAACTATTTACAAAGAGCCTTTCTTTATAGTCCTTTGATAGAAAGTAATTAAATTTCTATTTAGATGGTTTTTATTAAAAAAACAGAGCATGTGTTAAATGCTCTGCATGGTTTCTAAAATTCTTCTTCCTCTTGAACTGCTCTTCGAATAAAACGGAAATTACCTGTAGCTAATCGTGCATTGGTTTTTTCAGTAATTCGATCTTGACAACTAGGGCACATATAAGTGTGGGTAGGGCGATTACGTAATTTCTTAGCTAATGGTGAGAAATCTGGAATATCGTTTAATGCATCACAGATTACACATTTCACTCGCATAGCATTACCTCCTTACTCTATATACATGCCTACGATTCCTGTTATAGGATTTTCGTAGTTAGAGCCATCTTCTAATAATAAGTAGACAGGGCCGTCTTCAGTCAACATTTGACCATTTTTACTAAATTGGAAAATAAGTTTTTTAGCTTCATCTATACTAAAACGTTCTTGCAATCCATCGGCTTTTTCAAAAACTACAGTAGTGGCGTTTTCTTTTGGTTCAGCATTGTTGATGAAAGGTTCAACTTTTATACCAAATGTACCTTTCATCATTTTTTGTCGATCAAATTTTCGTTCAGTTTTTAATGTTGGTGGGAAAGTAGCGCCTTCCATAATTTCACGAGACCAGAATTTACCAGCTTTTTCGATATATTCTTCGTCTGGGTCAACATCTGTTGTTTTTTCGATAAAATATGTTTCTAAATCCAGTTTGCGGTCATCAAAAATCCAAACTGTACAATCTAATGTTATTGGAAAGTTTACTGCACCTTTAATTTGAATGATGGATTCCATACTTTCTTCCTCCTCCGATATGCATTCCTTTCTTAGTATAACGCTTTTTACAATTAGATAGAAATAAATAATATTATTACTATTTAATTCATATGTGATACTTGCATTTTTTCTTTGCAAAAGCTAAACTTTATTAAGATAGAGTTGAAGAAATATCAGGTAATGGGGGCGTCCTCATGGATACAAAATCACAAAGTTCGTATCAGGAGAAAGCATTGGAACTCCTAATTGCCGATGCGGATAAAATAGCTAAATTGATAAGGGTGCAAATGGAACATCTTACAATGCCACAATGCCCCTTGTATGAAGAAGTTTTAGATACGCAAATGTTTGGTTTATCTCGTGAAATTGAATTTGCGGTTAAACTAGGTTTGCTTGAACGTGAAAAAGGAAGAGAAATTCTTGATTCACTGGAAAAAGAAGTGTCTGCATTACATGATGCTTTCACAGAGAAATAAGCGAAAAACTCAAACACAAAGTTGTTTGGGTTTTTTTGCTAAATAATAAACGAGGTAAAATCATGAAAACCTATTTAAAAAAATATGCGAAGTATTTTGACTACCCACTATTTTTTACATATATATTATTATGCTTGTTTGGGTTAGTCATGATTTATAGTGCAAGTATGTTTTGGGCAGTAAATACATTACATTATTCACCAGATCATTTTTATAAAAAACAATTGATGAATCTAACAATTGCTATATTCGCATTTTTAATTGGCCTAATCATCCCTTATAAGAGATACAGGGATAATGGAATGATGAAGTTAATCATTACAGGCATGCTTTTCTTATTATTTGCAGTATTTGTAGTTGGTTATAGCCCTGGTAATTCAGGTGCAAAAAGCTGGATTGATCTTGGAATCGTTAATATACAGCCATCAGAACTTACCAAATTGGGAATGATCTTATATTTCGCTGCGTTTTTCACAAAAAAGAAAGAAATAGGAAAAATAGATATTATAAACGAGTCAATTGTACCACCTCTATTTGTCTTTGGTATAGCAGTTTTCTTCATTGCCTTGGAGCCAGATTTAGGTGCAATTGGTCTGATTACAATTATAGTACTATCAGTTATGGCAGCAAGTGGTATGAGATTCTCTACTTTTGGCAAAATCGTTGGGTGTTTAATAGGGTTGGCTACTGCCGGACTCATTGGATTGTTTATCTTTAAAGACTCTTTCTTTACAGAGCGACGGGTAGGCCGATTAAAAGCATACTTAGATCCATTTAAAGATGCAAATGAATATGGCTATCAAATGGTAAATGGCTATTATGCTATTGGATCTGGTGGGGTAAAAGGCTTAGGACTGGGACAATCTATACAGAAGATGGGTTATTTACCTGAACCACAAACAGACTTTATCCTTGCAATAATTTCTGAGGAATTAGGAACACTCGGAATTGCCATTGTTTTATTTGGTTTAGGGTTTATTGTCTATAAAGCAATGCGACTAGCTATTAAAGCAAAAGATCCGTTAGCTCGTATGATTGCTGCAGGTATTGGTAGTTGGATTGGTATTCAAACATTCATAAATGTTGGGGGACTAAGTGGACTTATTCCTTTAACAGGTGTACCACTTCCGTTTATTAGCTATGGCGGAACTTCAATAATTTTGTTATCTTTAGCTATGGGGATATTAGCAAATGTCTCCATGATTGTAAAAAAAGATAATCAGCAATCCTAAGGGGGAAATATTATGCCGATAAAAAAAATTCTAGTAGCTAATCGCGGAGAAATAGCTATTCGTGTTTTTCGTGCTTGTACAGAAATGAACATTCACACAGTGGCAATTTATTCAAGGGAAGATAGCGGCTCTTTTCACCGTTATAAAGCAGATGAAGCTTATCTTGTTGGGGATGGTAAGAAACCAATTGATGCTTATCTCGACATTGAAGGGATTTTATCTATAGCTAAAGAGTCGGGTGTAGATGCAATACACCCTGGCTACGGTTTTTTGTCTGAAAATTTAGAGTTTGCAAAACGTTGCGAAGAAGAGGGGATTATTTTTATCGGCCCTACTTCAAAGCACTTAGACATGTTTGGGGATAAGGTAAAGGCAAGAGAACAAGCTGTAGCAGCTGGTATACCAGTAATTCCTGGTACAGATGGTCCGGTCAAATCTCTTGAAGAAGTGCTATCTTTTGGTGAGGAACACCAATATCCATTGATGATTAAAGCTGCTCTCGGTGGTGGCGGCCGTGGTATGCGCGTGGTACATAATGCAGAAGATGCAAAAGAAGCATATGAACGTGCAAAGTCAGAGGCAAAGGCGGCATTTGGATCTGATGAAGTTTATGTTGAAAAATGTATTCTGAATCCGAAGCATATCGAAGTTCAAATATTAGGTGACAAAGAGGGTAATTTAGTTCATCTATACGAAAGAGATTGTTCTATTCAAAGACGGCATCAAAAAGTAGTTGAAATTGCACCATCAAATTCAATTTCTCAAGATTTACGAGAAAGAATTTGTAATGCAGCTGTTCAATTGATGAAAAACGTTGGATATATTAATGCAGGTACCGTCGAGTTTTTAGTATCAGATGATAGTTTTTATTTCATCGAAGTAAATCCACGTGTTCAAGTAGAGCATACGATTACAGAAATGGTGACAGGAATAGACATTGTCCATGCTCAAATCAATATAGCAGATGGTCATACATTACATGGAGATGTAATTAGTATTCCTGAACAATCAAAAATTCCATTGTTTGGGTATGCTATTCAGTCACGTGTTACAACAGAAGATCCACAAAATAATTTTATGCCTGATACAGGAAAACTAATGGTATATCGTTCAAGCGGTGGTTTTGGTGTCCGTCTGGACGCAGGAAATGGTTTCCAAGGAGCTGTCATTTCTCCACATTATGATTCATTATTAGTAAAAGTTTCTACTTGGGGAAATACATTTAAAGAAGCAGCGGCTAAAATGGATCGAAATCTTCAAGAATTTCGTATTCGTGGTATTAAAACGAATATCCCATTCTTAGAGAACGTTGTAAGACATCCTAAGTTTATAGATGGTAAATTTAATACTAGTTTCATAGATTCAACACCAGAGTTGTTTTTATTTAGACCTGCGCGTGACCGTGGTACAAAATTACTTAGTTATATTGGCAATGTAACGATAAATGGTTTCCCTGGAATTGAAAAAAAACAAAAACCTATTTATCCAAAACCTCATAAACCACAAGTTGATCGTTCAATCATCATTCCTTCTGGAACAAAACAAATTTTAGATGAACGAGGACCAGAAGGCTTAGTTAAATGGATTCGACAACAAGATGATTTATTGTTAACAGATACAACCATGCGGGATGCGCATCAATCCCTCCTTGCGACACGTGTTCGATCATACGATATGCATGAGATCGCAGACGAAACAGCACGGATTATGAATAATTATTTCTCTCTTGAAATGTGGGGAGGGGCAACTTTTGACGTTGCATATCGATTCTTAAAAGAAGATCCTTGGGAACGTTTGATCAAATTACGTGAACAAATTCCAAATGTATTGTTCCAAATGTTGTTACGTGGTGCAAATGCAGTTGGATATAAAAACTATCCGGATAACTTAATCAAAGAGTTTATCCAAAAATCAGCAGAAGCTGGTGTCGATGTCTTTAGAATCTTCGATAGCTTAAACTGGATCAAAGGTATGGAAGTAGCTATTGATGCTACAAGAAACGCAGGGAAGATAGCAGAAGCGGCTATTTGCTACACAGGGGATATTCTAGATGATGGTAGAGCAAAATACACTGTAAACTACTACAAAGAAATGGCGAAGGAATTAGAGGCCGCTGGAGCCCATATTCTTGCTATCAAGGATATGGCAGGATTATTAAAACCAGAAGCGGCTTATCGTTTAATTTCAGAATTGAAAGAAAGCACTGATTTACCAATCCACTTACATTCACATGATACAAGTGGAAATGGTATTTATTTATATGCAAAAGCTGCGGAAGCTGGTGTCGATATCGTCGATACTGCTTTAGGATCAATGGCGGGGTTAACATCACAACCAAGTTCAAATAGTTTGTACTATGCTATGAAAGGTAGTAAACGCCAAGTCCGTGCGAATATTGAAGGCATAGAAAAACTATCTTATTACTGGGAAGATGTCCGTAAATACTATAAAGATTTTGAAAGTGGTATGATTAGCCCTCATTCTGAAATATATGTTCATGAGATGCCGGGAGGACAATATAGTAATTTACAACAACAAGCAAAAGGTGTTGGTCTGGGAGATCGTTGGGAAGAAGTAAAAAAAATGTATTCCCGAGTAAATCTACTGTTTGGGGATATTGTCAAGGTAACGCCTTCATCAAAAGTAGTAGGCGATATGGCGTTATTTATGGTGCAAAATGATTTAGATGAAAAATCCGTTTTAGTACGCGGAAAAACAATTGATTTCCCGGATTCTGTTATAGAATTTTTCCAAGGTTATTTAGGTCAGCCATATGGCGGTTTCCCAAAAGAATTACAAAAGGTAGTTTTGAAAGATCGTGAACCAATTACAGTTAGACCGGGTGAATTATTAGAGCCAGTCGACTTTAAAGAAATTCGTGATAAATTATTTAATAAATACAATAGACCAATTACAAGTCATGAAGTTTTGGCATACTCTTTATATCCAAAAGTATTTGAAGAATATATGGAAACAGCAAAAAAATTCGATAATGTGTCGGTTCTAGATACGTTAACGTTCCTTTATGGATTAAAGCTTGGAGAAGAAATTGAAGTTGAAATTGAAAAAGGAAAAACACTAATCATAAAATTAGTATCAATTGGAGAACCACAACATGATGGTACTCGTGTCCTTTATTTCGAATTAAATGGGCAACCTCGTGAAATTGTCATTCAAGATATGACAGTTGAAGTAGCAGGGGAACGTAAGCCAAAAGCGGATCCATCAAACGCTAACCAAATCGGTGCAACAATGCCTGGTACTGTATTAAAAGTAGTTGTTTCACCTGGTAGCCCTGTTAAGCGCGGTGAACATTTACTAATCACAGAAGCGATGAAAATGGAAACAACTGTACAAGCACCGAAAGATGGTGTTATAAAACAAATCTTCGTCGAAGCAGGAGACGCTATTTCAACAGGAGATTTATTAATAGAAATGGAATAAGTAATATAAATAAAAAATCCCCCGAAATTTGGGGGATTTTTTATTTATTATTAAAGTTTTGATTGCTTCTAGAAATTAGCATAATCATGTAACACAAAAGACCGAATAACAATGATATGAATAGCGTGTGCAATAAAGCAACAATAATATTAAGGCGTAATAGAACAACACCCATACCTGCTATAACTTGAAGACAAACAATGATAAATGCTAGAATCCATCCCCAATAAAGAACTTTTTGGTCTTTATAATGTTTAATGACATGGATTGCAATGATTAATATCCACACAAATATTAGGCCTGCAGCTAATCGATGTCCCATTTGTACCCATTCGTAGAAATTTTCTGGTAATCCTATATCATCATTTCGACAAAATGGCCAGTCACGACAAATTAAGCTTGAGTTTGTATGCCTTACTAGTGCGCCAGTATAGACTACTAGATAAGAGTATATCGTGACACCGATAGTATGCCATTTTAATGTACTACCAATATGTACATTGTTAACATTAAATTTCTGATCGACTTCAAAAATAATTAGAGTTAGTAAAAATACTGCTGCAAAAGAAATTAGAGAAATACCAAAATGCAATGCTAAGATGAAGTCGCCTTGTCCCCATAAAACTTGTGCAGCTCCTATTAATGCTTGAGCTATTAAAAAGAATACTGCCATAAAGGAAAGAAATTTCACTTCACGAACAGACCCAAGCTTTCTCCAGGACCAAACGGATAAGACCAAGATGAAAATAGATACAGAACCAGTCACAGCACGATGAGAAAATTCTATAAATACTTCTTTAGTAATGTGTTTTGGTATTAAGGAACCGTTGCAATCAGGCCAGTTTCTACCACAGCCCATACCGCTATCGGTTTTTGTAACGAGTGCCCCGCCCAATAAAATGAGCACCATTCCAATTGTCGCAGCAACAGCAAACCATTTCATGTATTTACTTTGTTGCATATTAAATTGACACCTACTTTGAATATAGTAATCACTTTTTGTGATACCTTTAGTTTTGATAATATCGAAAATGAAGGGAAAATACAACTTGTAAAAAGTATTGACAATCTTGCGTAATTGCTATTTCACAAATTGTTCATAATTTCGTATTATAACCTTCACAATTCAATAGATAAAATGATTTACTATATATATGTTGTGTAAGACCTAACGGTTCCCTATAGTCATAGATATAAAATTTCATATTTCGTCTAGAAATAATCACCGTTTTTAGTTATAGTAAGGTTAACAGATTATGCTTATCAATTTGAAAGGAGGGGTATAATGTCTAATAGCCGGGTGTTGTCTACTAGTAGAAATAGTGAGCCAAAAGCACGCTCCTTCGTGAAAGATTTCCTAGCACTTATTAAAATTGGAATTGTTAATTCAAATTTAGTAACCACTTTTACAGGATTTTGGTTAGCATTTCAATTTACTGACAGACACTTTTTACAAGATCTAGATATAATGGTTTA
The DNA here is from genome assembly GCF_003844195.1 of Rummeliibacillus sp. TYF005. Lineage (NCBI taxonomy): Bacteria > Bacillati > Bacillota > Bacilli > Caryophanales > Caryophanaceae > Rummeliibacillus > Rummeliibacillus sp. TYF005. The sequence goes on along the minus strand of NZ_ML122602.1, from coordinate 4,860 downwards.
TACTCTAATAGGGTCCGCATTTATAATTGCCGGTTCTGGGGCGATGAACAATTATATTGATCAAGATATCGATCCTGTAATGAAGCGTACAAAGTCAAGACCAACAGTTACTGGTAGATTTTCACCTTGGTTTGTCATGACAGTTGCCCTGTTCCTTTTATTTGTGGGCGAAATTTTGTTATTTAAGGCATCATATGCTGCCGGTGTTTGGGGACTTGCGGGAATTATAAGCTATGTAGTCTTATATTCAATGTGGGCGAAGAGAAAACTTGTAAGTAACACAATTGTGGGAAGTATTTCCGGCGCTATTCCACCGGTAATAGGCTGGGCTGCTGTTGATCCTTCACTAGGTATAGAACCCTTCGCACTATTCTGTATTATGTTTGCTTGGCAGCCTCCGCATTTTTATGCGCTTGCTATGAAGCGAACAGAAGAGTACCGTAAAGCGGGCATCCCTATGTTGCCTGTAGTTAAGGGTTTTGACAGAACAAGAAAGTCTATGCTATTTTGGGTAATGCTTTTGTGTCCGCTTCCGTTTTTATTAATGAAGTTAGGAGCGGGGTTTATCATTCTTGCAACTGTATTGAACCTAGGTTGGCTCGTACTTGCATTGAAAGGCTTTAAAGCTAAAGACGATTTAAAATGGGCAAACAAAATGTTCGTATATTCTTTAAACTATATGACCATTTTATTTGTTTCTATGATAATTTTTTCTGTCTTAAGCTAACTTTAGGGATTCTTTCTTTTTAGAGAATTCATATAAAACAACCACAGTCCTGGTTACACATGAAATACAACAAAGAAAGAGGGGTTTAATTAAGCTATGATGAAAGGGCTTAAAAAGTGGCGTCTATTTGCAATGCTAACTGCACTTATTGTTTTCCTTTCTGGTTGTGGTAAAAATTATTTATCTACTTTATCTCCAGCTGGTGAAGTTGCAAAAGAACAACATAATTTAATGCTATTAGCTACAGCAATTATGACGCTAGTTATTTTAGTTGTAGTAATTATCTATGTACTTGCACTTGTGAAATTCCGTCGTAAAAGAGTTGGGGAAGACGTAATTCCTAAGCAAGTAGAGGGTAGTACTAAGCTAGAAATTCTATGGACAGCTATTCCGATTATTTTACTTTTAATTTTAGCTGTACCAACAGTCGCTCTTACTTATAAACTTGCTGATACAAAAGCGATGGATGCAAAAGTGGCTGATGGACAAAACAAACCTGTTACGGTTAACGTAACTGCTAAATTATATTGGTGGCAATTCGAATATAAAAATGAAGGAATTGTTACATCACAAGAATTAGTAGTACCAACAGGTGAAAAAGTTTACTTCAACCTAACTGCAGGAGATGTAAAGCACTCATTCTGGATTCCTGCTATTGGTGGTAAAATGGATACAAACGTTGATAATGTAAATAAGTTCTATTTAACATTTGATAAAGAATCAAAAGATCTTGAAGACGGTGTATTCTACGGTAAATGTGCTGAACTTTGTGGTCCTTCACACGCATTAATGGACTTTAAAGTTAAAACTTTAAGCAGAGCTGACTTTGATAATTGGGTCAAAGAAATGAAAGCTTCTGATAAACAAGTTGCAACAGGTGACCTTGAAAAACAAGGTGAAGAAATCTTTAAAACTAGCTGTGTATCTTGTCACGCTACATCTGGTGTAGGTAAAGGTACTGGATTAGCACCAAACCTTGCTACATTTGGTGATCGTAATCGTGTTGCAGGTGTGTTAGATCATAACAAAGAAAATATTAAAAAATGGATTAATGATCCACAAGCCGTTAAACCAGGTAATACTATGCCTCAACCTGAAAAAATTAATAACGGTAAAAAATTCACAGATCAAGAGCTTGATGCTTTAGCAGCTTACTTAATGGGCTTGTCTGTAGAAAAATAATGTAAAATTTATTTGAATCATTTTGAAGGAGGTTAAGGTTTTGAGCTCAACTGCAAAGAAAAAGGGCTTTGGCGCAACAATTTGGGACTACTTAACAACAGTAGACCATAAAAAAATCGCCATTCTATACCTTATTGCCGGTACATTGTTCTTCGTAATCGGTGGTATCGAAGCAATGCTCATTCGTATCCAACTTGCAAAACCAAACAACGATTTTGTAAGTGCGGGACTCTTTAATGAAATTATTACAATGCATGGTACTACAATGATTTTCCTTGCTGCTATGCCATTGTTATTTGCGTTTATGAATGCTGTTGTACCATTACAAATTGGTGCACGTGACGTTGCATTCCCATTCTTAAATTCACTTGGTTTTTGGTTATTCTTCTGGGGAGGAGTTTTCTTAAACCTTTCATGGTTACTAGGTGGAGCTCCTGATGCTGGCTGGACTTCATATGCATCTCTATCTCTAGCATCACCAGGACATGGTATTGATTTTTATGCTATCGGTTTACAAATCTCAGGTGCAGGTACATTAATTTCAGGTATTAACTTCATTGTTACAATTATTAATATGCGTGCTCCTGGTATGACATTTATGCGTATGCCTTTAATGACTTGGACAACATTCGTTTCAAGTGCATTAATCTTATTCGCATTCCCTCCACTAACAGTGGGATTATTCTTTATGATCTTTGACCGTATGTTTGGTTCAAACTTCTTTGACCATACTATGGGTGGTAATACAATTATTTGGGAACATTTATTCTGGATCTTCGGACACCCAGAAGTATATATTTTAGTACTTCCTGCGTTCGGTATTTTCTCAGAAATTATCCCAACATTTGCTCGTAAACGTTTATTCGGTTATTCTTCAATGGTATTTGCGACAATCTTAATCGGTTTCCTTGGCTTCATGGTATGGGCTCACCATATGTTCACTGTAGGTCTAGGTGCAACTGCAAATGCTATCTTCGCTGTTGCAACAATGGCGATTGCTGTTCCAACTGGTATGAAAGTATTCAACTGGTTATGTACAATTTGGGGCGGTTCAATTAAAGTAACTACACCAATGCTTTATGCACTTGGTTTTATTCCATCATTTGTAGCTGGTGGTGTTACTGGGGTTATGCAAGCAGCAGCTCCTCTTGACTACCAATTACATGACTCATACTTTATCGTAGCTCACTTCCACTATGTTATTGTTGGTGGTATCGTGTTAGCATTACTTGCTGCTACTCACTTCTATTGGCCAATTATGTTTAATAGAATGTTAAATGAAACACTAGGGAAAATTACATTTGTATTCTTCTTTATTGGTTTCCATTGTACGTTCTTCGTACAACATTTCTTAGGTTTAATGGGTATGCCTCGTCGTGTATTCACTTACTTACCAAACCAAGGTTTGGATACGTATAACCTTATTTCAACAGTTGGTGCCTTCTTAATGGCAATCGGTGTTATCTTGTTAGTGATCAATGTTATTATCACAACAATTAAAAACAAACCATGTGGTCGTGACCCATGGGGTGATGGACGTACTCTTGAATGGGCAATTGAACAACCAGTACCATTCTATAACTTTAGACAAACTCCACTTGTACGTGGCTTAGATACTTATTGGATCGAAAAAATGGAAGGAAACAAAGAAGGAATGTCATATGCAGAACCTGTTACAGACATTCATATGCCTAACAATTCTTTCATTCCATTCGTAATGGTAATCGGTCTATTTATCTCAGGCTTTGGTGCACTTTACAATCAAGATACTGATAAACCATGGTCACTTGCAGTATTAATCATTGGTCTAGTAATTACTTTTGGTTCAATGGCTGTACGTTCACTTAAAGATGATCTAGGTTATCATATTTCTAAAGAAGAATTAATGAACGAAAAAGGGGGTAACAAATAATGGATTTAAAAACTAAATTCACCCCTCAATCATGGCCGGAACATCCAGAGCAATCAACTGTAGAAGGTAAAAATAAGGTTCTTGGTTTCTGGATCTTCCTTGGCGGTGAAACAGTTCTATTTGCTACTTTGTTTGCAACATTCTTAGCTCTTAAAAACAAAGGGCCAAGTGGCATGGAGTTCTCTACTCAAAGCTTATTTGAGTTACCACTTGCATTCATTATGACAATGTTACTGTTAACTTCTTCATTAACAAGTGTGTACGCTATGTACCACATGAAAAATTATAATTTTAAAGCAATGCAAGCTTGGTTAGCAATTACAGTAATTTTAGGTCTTGGATTCTTAGGATTTGAAATCTATGAATTTACACATTATGTGCATTTAGGATTTACTTTTACTCAAAGTGCATTTGGATCTTCTTTCTATACTTTAGTAGGTACACATGGATTGCACGTAGTTATTGGTCTTGGATGGATAATTTTATTGATGTTGAGAAATGCTAAACGTGGTTTAAATCTTTATAATGCGCCTAAATTCTTTATTGCGTCATTATACTGGCACTTTATCGACGTTGTTTGGGTATTCATCTTCACTGTAGTTTACTTGATGGGAGTGATAAAATAATGTCACATGACGTACACGTAGAAGCTAGAAACGATGCAGAATATAAATATTCTCGTCGTAAAGCTGGTCAAGCGATGCGTAATCAAGTAACTGTTTTTGCAGTTATGATTTTCTTGACTTTTATCGCATTCGCAGCAGTTCAAGCTGGATTTTCAGTTTATCTAGTTGTACCAGTGATTTTATTATTCGCTGGTGTTCAAGTAGGCCTTCAATTGTATTACTTCATGCATTTAAGTGAAAAAGGCACTGGAATAATTCAATTCTTTATGTATTCAGCAGTGTTAGTTGCATTCACAATGTTACTTGCATTTGTAACAATCATTTGGATTTAATGCAAAAGTAAATACTTTCAAAACCGAGTCTATTTCTTAATAGGCTCGGTTTTTTTAGTGCGCCCAGCATGAAAGTAATCT
>NZ_ML122601.1:0-12905 GCF_003844195.1 Rummeliibacillus sp. TYF005 | reverse complement strand
ACTCAAGCTCCCTTTTGCACAACTCGAACTCCCTTTTACACAACTCACTTCCCTAGCGGCAAATCCAACCATCTTTCCCCATCAATTATTTCCATTTTTCATCCAATTTATCTGAATAAAATTCGATTGCTTTGCTATATGCCAATATTTGTTTATCTTTTGTTGTTTCGATTATGCATTTTAATAATAATTCCATTGATTCTTGATGTTGTTCAAGGTTATATAGTGTCATAGCAAAAAATACTTGAATGGCTTTGTTTGAAGGAAAGAGTTGGATTGCTTTTTGAAAGGTTTGGGCTGATTTTTCGTATTGACCTAATGTTCTGTATGTACTGCCTAATCCTAGTAATGCACCTTCGAGATTTTCATGATCTAATCCTAGACTTATGGCTCTTTCATAATAAGGAACTGCTTTTGCTTCTTCACCTAATACATCGAAACTCCATGCACATTGATAATGGATCTGAGCATTATTTGGAAATTGATCAGCTAAGTCTACTAAAAGTAAATTTGACTTTTTATAGAAACCATTATTTCGTAATTCTATTGCAGTTTGTATACTTTCTTCCATATAAATTCCTCCATATTCAAATTCAACTGTTGTATCCATTTTAATGCATATAGACTTTCCGCATCCAACCAAAAAAGCTGCACAACTATTAATTGCGCAGCTCTTTCAACCTTTTTATCTAAAACATTGAAATGACCAAATATTATTTCTGCTAATAATTCTGAAACTCCAACGATTGTTACGAGTACTCCAACGATAGCCCATTACTTGATCTCTTGTTACGGCAATAGGATAGAACCAGAAGTTACTTCCTCCAAAGGTCCAGATATACGTATTCCTAAACAAACATGAGCTTATTCCACTAGATCCTTGTCTGCTTGAATCCCTTGCAGGTGCGAATGCTGGTGGTGCCGCAGTTGGCATTTGTCCAGTTGGACCTCCTCCTGGTGTTCCTGGTGGAAAACCTGGTTGCCCTCCTGGTGGAAATGCTGGTGGATAACCCGGTTGCCCTCCCGGCGGAAATCCTGGTGGGAATCCCGGTGAACCCCCTGGGAATCCTGGTTGCCCTCCCGGTGGTCCAAATGGTGGAGGCATCGAAGGTCTTCCAGGGAAATTTTGAGGCGAAGTCAATTAAATCCCTCCTTTCATCATAAAGTAATATATGAAAAGTGGGTGACTAGCCCTCCACGTTAGCCCTGTTATAAAAATTAGTTACCTAAAAAACATGACTAAGAAACCTGGACAATTATCCTTCTATTACTTCTTGATAAAGATTGAAGAATTCACTTAATCTTTCAAAAATCTTTTCAAAACCAATGGATATAACAGAAATCTGAACAATATTATGTTTTTTAAGATAAGAACTTTCGTCATGCAACAAGAATCCATTCAATTTTGCATCTTCGCTAAAATTAGAAAGCGCTTTGGGTAATTTTAACGTAACAATCATTGGATAAGTTGCTTTTTCGACAATACAATACTGTGAAAGAGAAGAATAAAGTAATTGGTCAAATCGTGATTTAAGAATGTCAAATCGCGTTGGATATAGCTGCAATGCCGAGAGTGTATTCGAAACCAAGTAGGCTGGCAATGTAAAAGGAACAGTATGTTTAAAATAATGTTCTAAGTTTACATATAATGGTGCATCATTACTACTTGGTTTTTGATTTAAAAAGACAAATGCAAGACCACTTAATGCACCAATTGCTTTTCCACTTACAGCTGTTGCTAAATATAACTGCTCCATTGAAAAAGGAAATGCCCCAAAGGTGCTGATGCAATCTACACAAACATTTACATTGTATTTTCTTGTTAACTTTAATACTGGTTCTAAATCATTGCACATTCCAGTTGAAGTTTCTCCGTGTACAAAACTAATCCATTTATATTCCCCAGTACATAAATGTTGTTCTAATTCTAGTAAATTAAAAGCCTCTCCCCATTTATACGTACAACTATCAAATGATAACTTCCAATTTTCCGCTTGTCTCATTAGCCGTTCACCAAACTCTCCATTTGCTAACATTAAACCTTTGGAATCTTTAAAATCTGCTTTGATTTGCCCTAACATCACGTCATTTGCTAATGTACCTGTACCAACGAAGGGGGTAACGTATTTTGCACTAGAAAGATGCAATAATTGGTTATTCATCTCTTTATAGAGAGTGAAAAACTTGGTCGATCGATGGGATGTTCCAGTATGTTCTAAAGGTTGAAGTTGTTCAACTGGACCAGGAAAGAAATTATGTTGCTTCAATCGTATTTGTTCACTCATCACATCACAGTTTTCCCTTGTTAAGATCATTGGCAAAAATGTCGCCTCAGCTGTTCCAATCATTTCTCCAAATTGTTGGAATCCTAACCGTCGATATAGTTTTTCTTCTTTTGTAATTCCGGAAATAACTGCTGCTGAATATTCCTTGTTATATACGTAAGTATAAATTGCTTTTGCTAATTGACTAAACACGCGACCATTTCGATAGTCTTTTTTAACAGCTAACAACCGAATTTCGCAAAGCTTTTCACATACCTCTTTGTCAAGTTTCAACTCTACTTTTCCAATCTTTTCATCCAATGAAAATGGCCTTTTATCACGAAAAGCTAACATCCCTACCATTTCTGTATCTTTATAAACAACTAAGTATGTATTTTCATCATGAAATCGGTCAACCAATCTTCTTTCTTCATTTGATTGGTGTTGAGGAATCTCTTCTACAAATGTTTCGTAATTTAGTTTTGCTATCTCATCAAATTCCTTATCAGTTGTTGCAATTTTACACCAATACATCGTCATCTCCACCTTATCATTAAGCTTTCTCTATGTTTCCAAGTAATCATTACTAAAGCAAATATTATCGGGAAGTACATTTGTTTATGTAGCAGAAAAATTGAAGCACTATATACGATAAAACCAAACACCATACTTTTGGTTAAACTTTTGGTAAAAGGTAATGCTACGATCGTACCGATAGCTAATGTTAAAAATAGGATTGGATTTAAACTGATCAATCCTCCAATCATTGTTGCTACGCCCTTTCCTCCTTTAAGACGTAGGAATATTGGGAAAAGATGCCCTAAAATACAAAATAAAACACCAAAAGAAATAATCATCTCATCAAGCCCTAAATATTTACCATATAAAAATGCCACAACACCCTTTAATGCATCCCCAAAGAAAACAAAACAAAATGCTAGTTTACCAAGCGTTCGCCCGGCATTACGTGCTCCCACATTTCCACTATTCTCGTTCTGCAAGGATACTCCATACCATTTACCAACAATCCAGCCAGTCATAAAATTACCTATAAAATAACATATGACAAAATACATTATTATCTCCAAATAATCACCGCTACTTTTTTATTTTTGCGTCACTGTTTTATTTATTTCGCTATATTTTGATAAAAACCTTCCTACTAACTAAGTACATTAGAATCGATATTATTTTCCTATTAATATGACAAATTGCTTAAGCATTATTGACTAATTATAGTGAACGGTCTATTATTTAAATTGCACAAATCAATTTTATGAAAATTAATGTCATGAAATGATTTTTTATTTTAATGGAGGTATTGAGATGGCTGATAAGAAAAATGTAGATTCAACTTCACGTCGTGCATTTCTGAAAACTTCAGGAGTTGCATTGGGCGGTCTAATCGTTGGTGGTGGCGTTACTTCTTTACTTACAGGTAAGGCTTCTACAGAAAAAAAACAAACGAAAACAACTAAAGTGGATTATTCTGAAGCACTTCAATTTTTCAAAAGAAGTTCAGATTTTGACGCATTGAGTGCTGCTACTGAGGCTATTTATCCAGAGGATGAAAATGGACCAGGTGCTATTAAACTAGGCGTTCCATACTATATCGATAAACAACTAGCAGGTAGTTATGGCCATAATGTTAACGACTATATGAAAATACCTTTCCAAGAAGGTGAAGCTCCCCTTTACAATGCTGATATCATCTTGCAAGGCGTTCGTCGTCTAAACGAAGTAAGTAATACTCAACACAAAAAATTATTCAAAGAGCTTACTGAAGATCAACAAATTGAAATCTTAACACAATTTGAACAAGGTAAAGTAAAAATGCGTCTAGTCAACTCTGCTTTATTCTTTGCATTACTTCGCAAAATGACACTAGAAGGTTGTTACTGTGATCCAGTTTATGGTGGAAACAAGAACATGGCCGGATGGAAAATGAAAGAATATCCAGGTGCGCAAATGTCATATGCCAATATTGTTGAAGAAGAAAAGTTTGTTAAAATGCAACCGGTTAGCTTAGCAAGTCATAAATAAAAACTTACATAAATGGAGGAACTTAAAATGGTTAAAAAACTACCAAAAGTGGATGTTGTCACTACAGGTATGGGCTGGACAGGCGGTATTGTTTCAGCTGAATTAACAAAAGCCGGATTTAAAGTAGTCGGTTTAGAACGAGGCGAGGAACGCACAACAGAAGACTATCTACATGGTCACGATGAAGTAAAATATACTGTACGCAAAGAGTTAATGCATAAACTAAGCAAAGATACGATTACATTCCGTAATAATTTAAATGAAGTTGCAAAACCCGTACGTAATATTGCTTCTCTAACTATCGGTGAAGGTACTGGGGGCGGCGGCGCTCACTGGGGTGCACAAACACACCGCTATTACCCTTATGATTTTGAAATCCGTACCCTAACAGAAAAAAAATATGGAAAAAATAAAATTCCAAAAGACATGCTTATTCAAGACTGGGGCATCACTTATGATGAACTAGAACCTTATTATGTTAAATTCGAAGAAATGGCTGGAATTTCTGGGGAAGTTGACCCTCTTGCTGGTAAACGATCAAAAGATTACCCTAACCCTCCAATGAAAAAAACACCATCTATGAAACTATTCCAAAAAGCATGTGAAGACCTTGGATATCATCCATATACTGTTCCATCTGCTACTGCTTCTCAATTTTATAAAAACCCTGATGGTGAACAGCTAAGCGCATGTCAATATTGCTCTTTCTGTGGTAACTATGGCTGTGAATATGGCGCAAAAGCTGATCCAATTGTTACTGTTATTCCAACAGCTAAAAAGACAGGCAATTTCGAATTACGTACAAATTCAGAAGTAACTCGTGTTTTATATGAAAACGGGAAAGCAACTGGTGTCCTTTATCGCGATACACGCACTGGTGTCGAATACGAACAACCAGCTGATTTAGTCGTTCTAACAAGTTATACATTTAATAATGTTCGTTTATTGCTTTTATCAGGAATTGGCACACCTTATAATCCTAAAACTGGTACAGGTATAATCGGGAAAAACTACTGTGATCACCATACTATTATGGGAGCTACAGGTTTCTTTGACGATGAAAAATTCAATTTATTCATTGGTACAGGTTCTCTAGGAATGGCATGTTCTGACTTTACTGTTGATAACTTTGACCATTCAAACGTTGACTTCATCCATGGTGGTCAAATTGAGATGCACCAATTTGGAAATGAGCCAATTAGTAATAATGCGGTTCCTATGGGCACACCAACATGGGGAAAAGAATTTAAAAAAGCTTCTTTAAAATATTCAAACCGTCAAATTTCTGTTGTCGCTCAACGCGGTATTATGCCTTGGAAACAACACTATCTTGATCTTGACCCTAATTACAAAGATGCATATGGTGATCCATTAATCCGTGCAACTTTTGACTACACAGACCAAGACCGCAATTTAAATGAATTTTTAGTCGAAAAATGTGCAGGCGTCCTTAAAAAAATGGGTGCTTCTAAAATTGACAAACACGTAATGCCTGAACATTTTGGTGGTAATTTCACTTACCAACATGATGCTGGTGGCGCTATCATGGGGAATGACCCTAAAACTTCTGCAGTCAATAAATATTTACAAATGTGGGATTGTGAAAATCTATTCGTTTGCGGAGCATCTGCATTCCCTCACTTCGGAACAACTAACCCAACAACAACTTTAGGTGCACTTACTTACCATGCAACTGAAGGTATGATTAAATACTTAAAAAAAGGCGGACAATTAGTAAAATAATAGTTTCCTATTCGAAAAGACCACTTCAATCATAATTAGAAGTGGTCTTTTTACTATATTTGTAAACAGAGGAAGTATATTTAGATTGACCTACGAATTTTAAATGTCTTATGATTAAGTAAAACTTCCATTTGTGGAGGTCATACTTCCTACAAAATGTGTTGTTTTTAATTAGATTTATTTTTCACTTTATTTTTTAGTGACATACTACCTATTAAGATGTAGGATAAATCTATTAAGAGCGAGGTGTAAGCGATGACAAAAAAGGACGCAAAACAAAATATCATCCATGCTGCTTCTTATTTATTTCAATCGCAAGGATATCATGCAACAGGTATTAATGAGATTATTGAAGTCAGTGGTTGCCCAAAAGGTTCACTCTACTATCACTTTCCAAATGGTAAAGAGGAAATCGTACTTGCATTTTTAGAATCTACTAAAATAAATGCAGCCGAAGAAATGCAAGAAATCTTTGATAAATATCCTATAAAAATGGCTGTTGCTAACTATGTAAAGCATATTGCAACTCAAGTAATGGATAGTAATCGTAAAGCTTATCGAATCGGTTTAGTCGCACTTGAATCTTCTAGTATTAGTGAAGCTGTACGCCAAAAATGTATAGAAACGTTTGATTATTGGAAAGCGATTTTTCAAGGATATTTTGCCAAAGCAGGATATAGCGAGAAGGATTCAGAAAGCCTCGCTGATTTATTTATTGTATCAATGGAAGGGAATTTAACGATAAGCGTGACGTATCAAGATAGTTCGATCATGCTAAAATGGTTAGAACAATTTCTTATAATTATGGATACATATCATCCATCACACTAATATTGTGAGTATCAATTTTTGATGTAAATCATTAATTGTTACTCCTTTATTTCCTCATTTAATCGTACCCCCTCTTCCTACCCACTAAAACTTTACATATAGTTTTAAAAAATTTTTTCAAATATGTATGCCCATCTAAAATCTGAAGCATATCCTTATAAAGACGACTAATATAAAGGTGGCGGTTCTTTGTTTATCTACGTCGTAAATTATGGTGATTCGATTTTTTCTATTGCCAATAAGTTTAATGTGACAATGGATAGCATTCGAATTACAAATGGATTATCTTCCGACAGAATAGTTCCCGGTCAAGATTTACTAATTCCTACTGACCAATATATTGTTCAACCTGGTGATTCTTTATATACGATTTCACAGATGGCTATGGTACCAGTTGATCGGATTAAAGCTTATAATGGTCTTCAATCTAATATGCTAAATGTTGGAACACTACTTTACCTTCCTCCTAGAGTCAAATATAATGCATACAGCTTTGGTTATATCTTCCCTACTACGCCCGAAAATGATGAAATGATAACACGAACTTTTGCGCCAATTACCACCTACTATGGTATTTTCGAACATCATGTAGATGCCAATGGAGATTTAAGTCCACTTAACGATCAAGGCATCGTAAATCTGTCTCGAGAAAATTATGTTGCACCGATTGCTGTCATTACCAACTTAACAAGTACTGGCTTTAGCTCTGCTATTCTGCGTCAAATTCTACCCTCCCCTTCTCTAAGACAAAATCTTATTGAAAATATCTATCTATTATTGACAAGTACAAATTACGCAGGCGTCAATATCGATTTTGAATTAGTGCCTGAATCAGAAAGAGATAATTACACAACTTTCTTAAGAGAATTACGAGATCGCATAAAACCAGAAGGATATTCTTTATCAGTAGCAATTCCTTATAAAACCAGTGCGACAGAACCAGAATGGAATAAGGGATATGATTATGGTGGAATAGGTGCCGTAGTCGATTTTGTTTTTCTCATGGCATACGATTGGCACGAAGCAGGAAGTGAACCTGGACCTGTTGCGCCGTTCAACGAAGTAAGAAAGACGGTCGACTATGCCATTGAAACAATGGGAGCTAACAAAGTAATTCTTGGAACCCCTCGATATGGCTATGACTGGACAATGTCAGATGGCTCAGTAGAAAGTGCAAGAGCTCTTTCAGTAGCAGATGCCTATAGAACAGCAATGGATAATAACGTACCCATTTCGTATTCAGCCGAATATCAACAACCCTTCTTCACTTATTGGGATGAAGCAGGAAAACGACATATTGTCTGGTTTGAAGATGCTAGAGCTCTTGCCCAAAAACTACAACTCGTTACAGATCGGCGTTTAAGAGGTATCGGGTCATGGCATCTAGGTCTACCATTTACACAATTCGCTGTGTTAATAAGAGAATTTTTTAACATTAGAAAAATTTTATAATTGATCTTTTTAAGGAATATCTTATAAAAATATTAGATATTCCTTTCTTTTTCATGATTCAGCACATGAATCCCTGCTTGTATATATTGCAGAATGGTTTGTACAGCAGGTTCTTTTAACCATTTTAAAATCGTAAATAGGTTAATGGGTTCTGAATTATCATTGCTCGACATTTGTTCCTTTACTTCACTTACAAATGTTTTAAAAGTTTGTGTTTTTTCTTTTAATGGCTCTGCATATTGACTAACATTATTCGAAACATATTCAATACTTTGCTTATCTTGTAAAATGGCATTTGCAAAATCCATTATTTTTATGAATTGATCGAGAATCGTGTTTAACTTCGGTAAGTTTTCTAGTAGACCAATAATTGCATGAATCGTTTTAAAATCTAAATTATAACTGGTTAATAGCTCATCGTATTTTTGTCCAATTTGTTGATCATTGAATAGATCCTTACTAAACGTCACCATATTATTGATGGATTCAATTCCTTTTTCATATTCAGGGAGTTTTTTTAAAATGGAGGATAATGATTCTTGGATTTCGGGATTTTGTAACTGATTGAGAAGATTTGATAACGATTGAGATTGATTTTGGTCTTGCATAAGCAGTCCTCCTACATCGTACCTTTTAGCATGCCGTCCCAATACATAATAGGTAGTAAATTCTTTTTCAGTAAATATAGACTTGTCCTCTCGATGGCTTGATTGAAAGGCATTGTTTCTACCGGTTCTTTTTGATAATTGAATTCTGGTAAGATGGCTTTGTTATACCCTGTTACAATTGGACACGCTGTATACCCATCATAGAATTGGTTCATCGGTTGATCGCGCATAATTGATAGCAGATTTTCAACGACAACAGGCACCTGCTTGCGAACAGCTGAACCTGATCGATGTGTAGGTAAATTTGTATTATCACCAATTCCAAAGACATTTTTGTAAGTTTTATGTTGCAATGTATACATATCCACATCTACCCATCCATTTGCATCTGCAATCGGGCTAGTTGCGATAAATCTAGGGGCTTGCATATATGGCGCCACATGGATCATATCGTATTTTATTTCTTCGATTGTATTCGTCGACAGATTTTCGAAAATAGCTATCTTTTCTTGTGCTTTGATCTCGATTAAATTACGATGATAAGCTACGTCAATATTCTTGCGCTCAATAATCTTCTCTAAAGCCATTCGATATTTCATCACATCGAAAATAGCCGATTCTGCCGTTCGAAATTCAACTTGAATCTTGTCACGTATTCCCATTTTATAAAAGTAATCTTCCGCTAAATACATGATTTTTTGAGGTGCTGCTCCGCATTTAATGGGTGTCATAGGATATGTAAATAGTGCCGTACCTGTTTTAAAATTACGGATAGTATCCCATGTGTAGGTTATATGTTCAAACGAATAAATGCTACATACTTCTTTTGTACCTAGCGCTTCTTTTAAACCCTTTATGCCGTCCCATAAAACCTCAATACCCGCTGCTACAACTAAATATTCATACTTAATCACCGTTCCATCTTTGAGCAACACTTCATGATCCTCAGGCTTAAATCCGTCCGCACTTTGTTGAATCCAAACAGCCCCTTTTGGTATAACAGAGCTCATCTCACGCCCTGAATCTTCCTTCTTTGCTACACCTGCTCCAATAAGTGTCCATATAGGTTGATAATAATGGATGTAGGCTGGCTCGATAATTGCAATATCATTTTCTAACACATTCGACTTTCGTAATAATTGAGCGGCAACTGAAATGCCCGCAGTTCCTCCCCCAACGATGACAATTTTATATGAATTTCGCATACATGATCCTTTCTTTTTAGGAATAGCTTATATAGGAAAATATTAAAGAATGATTTATCCGTATCAAGCTTAGTTTACGAAATAATTGAACCTTTATACTCTTAATGGCCGCATAACTAATTATTCTACAATAACGTCTTTTCCAGTTTTCTAATCAATTAATCCCTTTCTTTAATTATCAATATCTTAATAATGACGAACAGCAGACTTTAATTATATAATTCGATTAGAAGTAAATTAGGAGAAGATTACATGAGCAAACTTTTAAAAGTACTGTTTTTACTATTTGTCATTATTGCTGGATATAAATTCAGTCAAGATATAGAGATGGATTCAAATACGAAGGAAAAAATTTCAACCGCCGCCGAAACTATAAAAACACAAACGAAGGAAACGGTCGAAAAACTACAGAAACAAAAAGAAGTCATTGAGGAGCAAAATAAGGAAAGAAAAGTAGCAGATACGAACATTCCTCAAACAACGAACGCTAGGAAAATGACAGTTGCAAGTGAGTATGGTCAAGATTGGCATTTGTACGAACAACAATACAAAAACTTCACTTTAAAACTTCCTGATAAAAACGGTGGATATATAGCCGGGAAAGGCCGTACCATTTTCGGTGCAACTACTGGTAAAACAACTTATAGCCAATTAAAAGCTGAGCTTGGTAAACCGTTAACAAATATCAGAAAAGGAAACGACATTTATCAGCTTCAAAATAACAAGGAACAATTAGTCTATCCTATCGATGGTTATTTCGTGACGTTCTTCTTTGATGTACACAATAACAATAAGTTACGCTCTGTCCAATATATAAAGAAAAGTGTTGAAATGCAAAAAGACGGCTATTATGGCGAGGCATCCAATAAGCTGAGAGCAGGATATGAAGCGTTAATGGTTGAACTGATCAACGAAAGCCGCGTTGAGTTTGGTTTAAAACCATTAGCATACGATAAAGGACTCACCGCAGAAACACGTCAACATAGCCAAGATATGATTGACCATCAATTCTTCTCTCATACCGGAAGCGATGGAAGCCAACCGCACGAACGAATGCAAGCAGCTGGTTATCAAGAAAGAATGTATGCTGAAAATATTGCTTACGGACAATATAGTAGTATTTTTGCACATGAAGGACTGATGAATAGTCTCGGCCATCGTAAAAACATCCTAAATCCCGATTTAACCCATGTTGGTGTCGGAGTTGCCTTTGATGCAAATAATGTTCCGTACTATACGATTAATTTCTATACACCTTTTTAAAAATAGATGAACTAAAAATGCAGTTGGAGAAGATTTTTCATCCAACTGCATTTTTGTATATTAAGAATGGCATTGATCATCATTAATTGCCTTAACGCTATTCCTATTAATTTTCACTAAAAGCTATTTTTAATCCAATTAATACAAAGAGTGTGCCTTGTATCTTATTTAGACGTCTTGCAACAGCTGGTTTTCCAATAAGCCATTTTCGTAACGTACTCGCAAATATACTGAAGAGACAAAATAATATAAACGCCTGCACTAAAAAGACAAAGCCTAGAGTAAACATTTGCAGAGAAACATGCCCAGCATTTGGGTTTATAAATTGAGGTAATAGTGCTAAAAAGAACAAGGAAACTTTCGGATTCAATATATTCATCAAAATTCCTTTTTTATATAAATCCTTATATGCCATTTTGTTTTGTTTATGGATGGTAAAAGGATCCTCCTTAGCATGGAATGCCTGCCATGCTAAATAGATTAAATAAGCTGCTCCGGCAAACTTTACAATGGTGAAAATAAACGTTGATTGATAAATAATTGCCGATATCCCAAGAACTGCTGCCGATATATGAACCAGTAACCCCGTACACAATCCCAATGTTGTATAAACTCCCGCTTTCCAACTTTGCGTTAAGCTTTGTGCCAACACAAACAAATTGTCAGGGCCTGGCATTATGCAAAGAATGATTGATGCGCCTAAAAAAGAGATTAATAAAGACAATGATATCATTTAAATTACACATCCTTCGATCAAATCTATGTTTCTATTATGCAATAAAATGAATATTCTGTCATTAATGATTCTTTTTCTTCGATATTTACAAAAAAATACAATTTTTATTTGGAATTCATTCTTTCTTCTATTTCCTCGAATTCTTCACTATCAATTGTTGGTGGTTCTTCATCCGTCTCTTTTAATTTCCAACTAATAAATCCAGTTATTATTGAAAATATAACTGCACCTTGCCATTCTATCTTAATGTTCCCCATAAAAGTATCAAGTAAATTAATTAAGGTAAAAGTCAATCCTGTATCTAATAAAAATGATAGCAACCCTTTACTAGATCGAATTATACCAACAGAATACAATGCTTTGGGTATCGCATTTGATATTAAAGAGAGAGGTATTTCAAGTAATAAATATAAAACAAAAAAGAACACTAAAGCCCCCATTGAATTATACTGTAACCCTAGTAATCTCAAAACAAAAAATTCAAAAAAGCTAATACCAAGTAAAAAAAATAGTACAATAGCTAAACAAATTACTATTGTCTTAACTCTGTTGATATTAAACACTTCCTTTCCTATAATAATTGACACGGTTTTAATGACTCATATGGTAGTAAACAGCCATTTATAATCATTTTAATTATACATACACAGTTACCTTACTATATCTAAGAATTGAAACTAACTCAAATAATGGTCGGATTATTTTATAGCCACTCCATTAATCATTCTATCTCTCCTCGTATATTAGTAGTAAGAGCTCT
>NZ_ML122600.1:0-13786 GCF_003844195.1 Rummeliibacillus sp. TYF005 | reverse complement strand
GAGCTCTTACTACTAATATACGAGGAGAATACAAATGATGGATAACCAATATTTTGTAGGTTGGGGAACACTGGCGTTGATAAATGCTGCACTTGCACAAGGGAAGAATAGGACGGGGTTAAACTGGTTTTTGCTATCTCTTGTAGCAGGTCCACTGGCAACATTATTTTTGTTATTTGTTGAAAAAAGAGAACAGTAATTCTTGAATTGATAATAATTCATTTTTATTAACATAACTTTAGTGAATCAAGCATTTTCAAAATGTGCCAAAACACCGATTTGGGGATGTTTATAAGAAACCAAAAGGCAGTTAAAGTGAGGTTGAGGTAATGAGAAGATATTTAAGTTTGATTTCATTGATCTTGTTGGTTATGTTTATTGTTTTAGGTTTTATTTTTCCTCAAGTTTTAAACCCCTTACCTGATTCATGGGATATAGTGTTAGTAATCATATTATTATTTGGTTCATTTTTTGCGGCATTATTTAGCAAGAAAGGACTATTAAAAGTAATCACTTTAGTTGTTTCATCAATCGGTATTTTAGGATTAGTAGTCATTATTATATACAGTATTGCTATGATGATATTTGGTAGCTTTGGGTCATAATT
Source organism: Rummeliibacillus sp. TYF005 (assembly GCF_003844195.1). Classification (NCBI taxonomy): domain Bacteria; kingdom Bacillati; phylum Bacillota; class Bacilli; order Caryophanales; family Caryophanaceae; genus Rummeliibacillus; species Rummeliibacillus sp. TYF005. The sequence goes on along the minus strand of NZ_ML122600.1, from coordinate 13,179 downwards.
TTCCATTAAATCCAATCGGGCGCGATTCTGTAATAAGGATCACGTTCGTTTTCGTTAAAGGGCCAGACTTGAATAACATCTTTTGCGAAATGTTTCCAAACAAATAAGATAAACCAGCTATATCGAATACATTAAATAAGTAGCTGTTGCGTAGGCACTATGATAACAGAGAATTCCTAAATACCTTAATGAGTTGCCCGAACGAAAAATAGACAAATTAGAATTTGTGAAGTTTAATAAATAATAGAAAAACACAAGCCTTTTGGGATTACTTTCAAATAAGGTTTTAATTAGAGGAGAAACATGAAAAAAATCAAAAAATATTTCGGTGAAATTAATATGACCTGGCCGAGAGTTATTCTTTTGGCTCTTATTACAGCGGTATATACTGCTCTTATCAATCAGGTGTCGTTTTTAAAAGATACCTCATTTCAAGATATCTCTATTTATGTTGACTGGTGGATTCTTTTTGCTGTATTCATTATTGTGAACTGCGAAAAGTGGTGGGAAGCAGCACTTAAATGCTTCGTATTCTTCCTTGTTAGTCAGCCCCTAATCTATTTAATTGAAGTCCCGTTTTATGCGCAAGGGTGGGAGATTTTTCGCTATTATGATTACTGGTTTAAAATCACGCTTCTGACCTTGCCAGGTGCTGTGATAGCGTTCCAACTAAAAAAGAAAAACTGGCTTAGCGTTCTAGTTTTATCGATGGCAACAGGTTATCTGGCTTACGCTAGCATCAATTATTTCAGAGCGACAATGGCAAATTTTCCAAATCATTTGCTCAGCTCTATATTTGCTCTTGGTCTGGCTATTTTCTTTGTTTTTGTTTTACTGGATAAGAAAAAACATCGCATCGTGGCTCTCTCGGTCATAGCTGCAGTTCTTATTGTTTTTGCCCAGTTCACTGGACCAGACAAGACGGAGGAAATATATCTTGAGGAGGGAAGTTGGACTTACTCGATGGAGGATGAGTCCGTTGTCGTGATGGAGATTACAGACGGGAACCATGTCACGCTGACTGCCAAGCATGACGGCAATACTTTCATCCGCTTTAAAAATACTGACGGTACTGAAATAAACTATTATGTTACGGTAAGCGGCGGCAGCATTTGGATTAATCTGCTTGAAAAAAGCTAACTACTCCACCTTCAACACCCACCACATTATGCCTAGGGAATAAGAATTATAAAATGCCCCCAAATACCGCTTTGGGGGCATTTTTTATTGAACTAACGACGGATTAATTCAATAAAATAATAGATCAGATATTTTGAGTAAAAGGAAAATTATGTTTAATACTGAAACTTGTACCTTGATTTTGATAGTATCTAATAGAGAGGGGGGACTATTACTTGGCTAATAAACAAAATCCTATTCCATTTTTGAAGAGACCATGGGTATCTTCTATTGGTGTATTTTTATTGTCACAAATATTTTTTATTATTTGTGAAGCAACAGGATGGATACCTAATTATAGAGATATTGGCGGAACGATATTTGGAAGAATTACTGAATCCTCAATTTTCAGAGAGTGGTTTACTTTTTATGAAACACCAAATTTCAATTTACTTACAGTCTTTTTTGGTATCGCATTTTTGGTACCTGGAATTATAGGTGCGGTAAAAAACGTTTTTTCACCTAAAGTCTCTAAAAGAGTTTAGAATTCCTCATAACCGAGACAGAGTCGAAGAGTCCTTATTCTTCAGCAATAGATAGAGGCATTTATTTGAATAAGTGAGTATCTGCATCTTTTATAAAGATGCATTTTTTATTAGAAATGTTGTAACGAAATCAAACATTTTGTGATACATAGGTGTATGGTCAGACGGAAGATGGAGGGTGGCAGTGAATAAGGACAATATATATCAAGATTATGGGGATTTTATTTTTAAATACTTGCTAACTTTGACAAATAACCTTGATTTAGCTGAGGAGCTAACTCAAGAAACATTTTATCAAGCGACTAAATCCATTAATAACTTTCACGATAATGGTAAAGCCAAGTTTACCACGTGGCTTTGTGCAATTGCTAAAAACGTTTGGCTACAAGAATTAAACCATAAAAATAAAAACCAACAATTGAAGGAATCACTACAAAGTGAAAACATAACATTTTACGATTTGGAAGATGAGTATATAAAAAACGAAGATAAAGTTATGTTTTTTAAAAAGGCTCATCAACTCAGTGAGGAGAAACGAGAAATACTTTATTTAAGATTGTTGGGTGACTTATCGTTTAAAGAAATTGGTTTAGTTTTTGAAAGATCGGAAAACTGGGCAAGAGTAACTTTTTATAGGGCAAAACTTGAACTCAGAAAGGGTGAGTAAGGTTATGAAACATAATGTATTTAAGGATTTGGCTCCAGCTTATATTGATAAATTAACAAGTGAAGAAACAAACGAACAGATAGAAAGTCATATGGATCAATGTGAAGAATGCCGAAATTATTTAAACAAAATGAAGGAAGATTTATTTTCAGAAAATGAAAATGAAAGAAGAAAGGATAATAGAAACATTGATTATTTCAGAAAGGTACGCTCTAAAAACAGAAAAAAGATAACAGTTATCGTATCATCACTACTAGCAATGTTTCTTCTTCTGATAATTGCTTATTACTTTGTGTTCGTAAATATGTGGCAAGCAAATTCCGATAATGTTGAAACAAACATTCAGTATCAAGGAACGATGGCTACACTCTTATTCAAAGCGAAAAAGGACAATCATTATATAATTTTAACAGATGCAAAAACGGATGAGGGATATACAGATACTATATTTGTATATGAAAAAAGAAACGATTACTCTTCCCCAGCGAAACTCTTAAAAGATGGGAGTGGCATTACTTTCACATTTGAAGATGAAAATACATTATTACTGTACAATGGGAAGAAAAAGAAACTAACCGATGAGGATAAGATATCTATACAATATAAAGATAAAACCGATGTAATACCAATAAAGGATTTATATAAAGACTGATCAATTAAAACAAAGTTTGATCATTTATAATAAAGTTTGATTAAAAATCCTGTATCAAAGCAGGATTTTTCTTATTCAACAATCGGGCCAGATTGTGGAATAAGAATTAATTGGTGCGGACGGGGTCTTACTATAAAATAAAGGTAAAAAATTTAGAAAATAACAATATCACCGATATAAAATGTAAACAATAAAGGTGGTTTGAAAAAATGATAGGACAAGTTGGACGAACACAGCCTAGTTTATTAAGTAGTGTGCAACAAAAAGAAAATCAACCAGCACAAGTATTAGAAGTTGTGAATAATACAGAGTCGATTGATGAAGATCAAGTAACATATGATAAATATGGAAATGCTACAAAGTATGGGATTTATGCAAGTACTTCAGTTTATGTAAATGAATTTTCAAAAGAAGATTTAACTCGTTGGAAACAAATTAGTCAAAATCAAGGCCCATTAAAAATTATTTTTGATGATATAGCATGTAAAGGTATGAGTTCAGGAACTTCTATGACCTTTTTTGATTTTTGTTATTTAGCGGAAAAGGGAGAAATGGTAAATCCACAAAATGCCCTAAGTTCAACTGAAGCGCAACAACAAATTCAATCGAAAAATTGGCTAACCTTTTTCAAAAAAACAACGGTTAATGGTAAAGGAATCGATGTTCAAGATGCGATGCAGCATTTAGATATTTTACAACGTTGTTATGAAATTGGATTACTTAACAATAAAGGTGGGCTAATGAGTTCAGATGAATTACTTGCAACCATTAACAAACAGAAATATGATGAGCAGCGTGCATTTTTAGAAAAACAATATGTGAAGGATTTAGAAAAAAAAGAGCTTGAAGTAAATCGTTTAGAGAAAGCAAAACAAGCCTATAACGATTCGATTTAAGGCAAAATTCTCATACTTTCGATTAAAAAACGTTCTTATTCCATTAAAGGGCGCAATTCTTGAAAAGGAATTGTGCTTTTTCCGTAATAGGGCCATTTTTTTGAATGACACTCAATACTTAAACTAGTTTAGTGGAAGAAGGATTTAGATTAATTAATACAGAAAATAAAAATAAAGATAATTGGTAAATGTCAGAAATAAGGTGAGCGATATTGAAGAGACTTGAAAAATTAATTACTTGGGTTGAAGATATCAAAGAAAAAAATATGAGTAGTGCCTCATCATTATATATTCTAAAGGATAACAGAGTCATACTAGATTATTATAATGGTTATCATTCTAATTCTGATAAGGCAGCTCCAATCATGTCTTCCTCTCAATTTAACATAGCTTCTGCAAGAAAAAGCTATCTTGGATTAGTGATTGCTTATGCTCTCTATGAAGGTAAAATCAAAAGCCTTGATGACTATGCAGTTGATTATTTTGATGGAATAGATGAAAAATTGCTTGGAAAAACAACAATAAGACATTTAGTAACTCATTCACACGGTTTACACGAAAGAAAAGATGGCACTATTTTTAGAGAGTTTGAACCAGGTCGAAGCTGGGCATATAGAGGAATAAATGTATTAATGATGACCCAGTTGGTTAATAGACTTTTTAATAAGAGTTTTCCAGAACTTTTAAATGAAAGAGTCTTTTTACCTTTGGGTATGAATGAAACAGCTTGGCAAACTAAATATAATGGTACTTTAGTAAAAGAAATTATTGATCCGAATGTCGAGGGTACTTATAAATTGGGGCGTTTTAATGATGGCACTGAATCAAACCTTCATACGACTGCAAGAGAGTTTGCACAATGGGGAAATCTTCATTTAAACAAAGGATTAATGAATGGGAAACAAATTGTTCCGAAAGATGTGATTGAAATTGCGACCCAAATTCAAAGCCCTATTTATAAAAATAACAAATTCCCTCGAAATGGATTATTTTGGTATGTACAAGGTACTCCTGCTGTTTACAGTGAACTTGGGGAACGGGTTCCAAAAGGTTCTTATCAAATTCTAGGAATAACAGGACCAACTCTTCTAGTGATTCCTGAATACAATGTTGTTGTAGCTAAAATGTATAACAAACGATACAACTATGGTGGAGATAATTACCTTTACTATTTAAGAGAATTTAGTAATTTAGTGGCTGATACTTTTCGATAGTAATTTAAACGGGTGCTTCAGTAGGAAAACGATCTTCAACAATCTGGGCGCGTTTATTTAGGAACGCGCTTTTTTCATTAAAGGGACATTTAATAGAGAAACAGCTTTAAAGCAAACTGGATCACTATGTTAAAGTTTAGAAGAGATTGTGAAATTTTGTACTTAAAAAAACGGGCAGATTACTAATTTAAATAATTGGTATTGAACTACTGACATATAAACACATATATTTTCGGGAGGATTTAATAAAATGGATATAAAAAGTGAAGACCCAAGAGATAATTTGAAAAACATTCTTGAGGTTTCAAAATATACGCGGGTAAACTAACCTTCCCTCGGACACGATTCCTATTGTTTTTGCTTTTTCAAAATTTAAAAGGAAAATGTGTTGACAATTAAATTTCATTTGTGATATTATTAAAAATTTGTTAAAAAACCATATCCATGTTAAGGTTAAGAAGGTTACCATATATGGAGGTGGATTATTTGTTTCAAATTGGCGAAAACATTATTTATCCAATGCACGGAGCAGGTATAATTAAAGCCGTAGAAGAAAAGGAATTCTTAGGGAAAATACAACAGTATTATGTCATAAAAATGTCAATCAGTAAGACGCAATTCATGATTCCTACGGATAAAATATTGAGTTCAAGTATCCGCCGTGTTACCGACATAATTGAATTAAAAAGCATCCTATACATTTTTCAGCATGGAGAATCAGATAGATTACTGCCATGGAGACAAAGGTATAAAGTGAACACGGACAAAGTAAAGACGGGTAAAATACAAGAATGTGCTGAAGTTGTACGTGATTTAATGCGTATGAAGAAAGAAAAAGCACTAAATACAAGCGAAAAAGAAATGTTAGCTCACGCACATAAATTTTTGATTAATGAACTGGGATTAATTAAAGGGATTACTGAAAAACAAATAAAAAGTTTCTGTTAAGGTTAATTTAAGACTTCCACAAACTGGCGCTTTCCTAGAATAAAAGGATTGGCCCTTTTTGCATTTTAGGGCCATATTATTGAATAATACTCAGCAGTCATTTTTGATATGTATGGAAAAATTAAATTTAAAAATGTTTCCAATTATAATAGCTATCGGTTACTTAAAGAATAAAGCCTTTGAAAATGTAAAAAGAATTTGACATTTTCAAAGGCTTTAATTATATTATAAATGTAAAAAGTTCTTTACATTCTAGTTTGAAGGTAAAGGGGAACATTTATTAAAGAATTAAATAAGAATTTTTCAATAATAAAATTGATGAAAAATGTAATGTTCCCTACTTAGTTTTAGCTTTTAGGCTCTTAAAGAAAAGTTGGTGATTTATAATTTTTGAGGAGGACAATTAAAATGAAGTTAAAAAAAGCTGATGAAATGGAAAAGTATCAAAGTGACCAATCTGCAAAAAATGGATTTATATTTTATACCGTAGCTTTATTAATTTGGTCTATGTATGATTTCTTTATAAAAGGTAACTCAGGTTGGCAATTTACAATATTGTTGTTAGGTAATGTCGTTTATTTTTGGTCCAGAGCAGTTTATAACCGTAGTATGAATAAGTAAATTTTAATAAAAAAACGGTTTTAATTTAAAGTTAAGGTGGTTTTGTATTGAAGAATAATATCAGGGAGATTAGAAAATCAATAAAAATTTCCCAAGAAGAACTTGCTAAAAGATGTGGTGTGTCAAGACAAACTATAAATGCTATCGAAAACGATAAGTATGATCCAACATTGCAGTTGGCATTTAAACTATCAAGAAATCTTAATACACCATTAGAAAGTTTATTTTATTTTAGCTAACTTAAAAATCAAAGATAAAAGGGGATTTTAGATTGAAAATATTTTTGCTTATCATATTGTTCGGGGTATTTAGCATTCTTGTGAGGAACATTTCAGGTGAAGGTGGAGGTTTAACAAAAGGTGATGAGCGTCAAAAGCAAATATTTAGAAGCTCTGCAATTGTTAGTTGGCAAACTTTGATCTTTTATGCCTTGTTACGGCTTTTATCTATAATGCCTTTATTCAATCAATTATTTGTAAATGAAAAATCATCTATACTTTTATCCAATCTATTTTTTAAGAGTGGTGGAGATATTTTAGTAGTTGGCATATTAGGATACATTATTGGATTTTTAGGTAGTTATTTAAAACTTTCAAAAATCTGATCTGATAAATTTATATACGCTTATTCAACTAAAGGGCGCTTTTCCGTAATAAAAGGGAAGGTCCATTTTGCATTTTAGGTCCATAGTTGAATAACACTGCAACGATAAATGCAGCTATTTCAACTGATTATGCTATCTGTATAAAAATTTGTATAAACAAAGTTACTCTAAAAAAGAGACAAACGCTGTTACAACAACGTTTGTCTCTTTTTTTGCGCTCCAAAACTTTGTTTGGGAACGTTTATTCAATTTATAATGTATATAGTATTTTTCATTCAAAATAGATATTACAGTAATACTTCAAGCAATTAATATAAAATCACTTGTTTTTTACAACTACATTTAAATCCAATAGTTATCCGAAGTAATTCTGAAAACACCTACCCACAAGAAACATACTCACTATCCCCCAAGCAACGGCACTCCATATCCACAGAATTACTGATTTAGCTTTTGATGAATTCCCCTCGTCTTCCGGATTTGTTTTTATAAAAACAACCAAACTTTCCATACCTTTTTTCATAGAAATGAGAACGACAAATCCAATTATTATGAAACCAATAGTTATCCAAAGTAATAGGTCCACTTTTGCCCTCCTTTTATAATTTAATTTTACAGCAATTTATTATAGTAATTAGATTCGACAAAGATAAAAAGAAACCTTGTGAAAATAATACATAATACGTATTAGAATGCTGAAAATTAACATTCCCAAAATGACCTTTGGGAGTATTGCTGATCATAACCTTGTAATGGCATTCTTTCTTCAACAATCTGGGTTCGTTTATTTAGGAACGCGCCTTTTGCATTACAGGGCCATTTAATTGAATAAGGGACCAGTTATGGTATTTAGCTTTATTTAGTAATATTGGTTATTGGGGAAGGATTATTTGTTGTGAAAATATCGTTAGTTACGATATAATCGTTACAAACGATTAAAAAGGGGGGTGCTTATAGTGATTCAAGATATAAACAAATACTTTACTGACATTTATTTTAATTTACATCCCACACAAGAAGAAGTAATTTCACACCAAAGTGTCCGCATCTTACAAATGGTTCAGAAACAGCAATATGTCTTGATTCGTGACATTGCTGAGCAATTATCAATTTCACACAATACAGCATCGGAACACGTGAAAAAATTAGTAAGTAATGGGTGGTTATATAAAGAGAGGTCGGATGAAGATCAACGTAAAGTATATTTACATTTAACAGACGAAGGTTCAGTAAAATTGAAGAAGAATACGGAACTAGATGAAAATAAGCTCCAAGTTGCACTTAGCAGATTATCGACTAATGAAAGAAAGAAGATAGTTGAAGCATTTCGGCTTTTAAGTGAGGTATCAAAATAAATGTATTTGCTAATAAAAATTATAAGTTCGGCAGCCATTATTGGTATCATTACGGAATTGGCAAGACGGTATCCTGTATATGGAGGCATTATAGCTGCCCTACCGTTAATTAGTTTATTAAGTATTATTTGGTTAACAATTCAGGGAGAAACTACCCAAAACATCAATAAATTTACACTCGGCGTTCTAGCAGGATTTCCAGCAACGATGTTCATGTTATTTTTGATTTATTTTGCATTGAAACATTCTGTTCATTTAGTACTAGCAATTTTACTAGGAGTAATTGGTTGGGCAATTTTTTTAATAGCTCAAAAATATATAATGGCAGCATTTGTTTCATAAAAACGTTAATACTAGTTATTCAACAATCTGGGCGCTTTTCCGTAGTAAGGAAAGCATCTCTTTACTCATTTAAAGGCCATATTATTGAATAAGACTTCCAAACAAAGCTGGATACTCATATTACAATCGATATGAGATTTACATATTATTGGATCAGTTAGAAGTGGTAATACAACTTTAGTAAAAGAAATATCTTCAAGATTAGATATACGGATAATTGAAGGAGTACACAATGAAGAATAGTTTGCAATTTATACAAGGTGGTGAAATCGTGAAAAGATTAATGATTATGACAGTTGGCAAAACACATAGTGGTAAAACGACATTTGCTAGGTTATTAGAGCAAAGTTTAGAAAATTCTTTTGTAATGGATCAGGATAACCAAGCAGAATTTATAAATACTTATTATCAAAAATTGCAACCGAATGAAGGACCGAATATTTTTAAAAATTCATTATCACGATTTATTGTTGAATATGCTATAGAAAATACTAAATTACATCTCATTATCTGTAACTCGAATCGAAACCGTATAAGTAGATTGAAACTATTTGATGAGTTATTTACTCAAGAACAATTTATTCGTATTCTTGTTAACTTTGATATTCCAGATGAAGTTCTTCTAAACAGAGTCAAACAAAGTCAACGAAGTACAAATATATTTAGAGGCTCTTATTCTAGTTTCGAAGAAGTACTTATTCGACAGCAACATGAATCTTCAAACGAAGATGTCATAGAGCCAACAATCGATGAAGCAGAGTATTTATTTGTGATAAAAGATAATAAAGATGTTGAATCTGTTATTCAAAAGATTGTTTATATCGCTAAATGCTTATAAAATTTGAGCTTTATTAAACGATGGGGCAACACATTATGTGAATACATACATTTGAAACGCTTTTCGGGGATTTAGGAGTGAAGACTACCTACGACTTTATAGCTGAATAAGAAGAACGTTTTTCTATATAAATAGGGCATTACTTAAAAAATTGAGTTTTCTTTAGGTAGGGGCGCAACCTTTAATGGAATTCAGAAAATTCGAAACAAATTGCGTTCTAAGATCGTTTATAAGTAAAGAGGGTTTTTCTAACAAATAAAAATGAAGTAGGTAATGTCTTTGGGATTTTTCACAACACAATTAGTAATGATTGCATTATTTATCTTAATCATTCATTCAATCGAACCATTAGCGTATTCAGTTCGTTTATCAGGGGCAAGAGTAAAACTTTTGGCATCAGCTCTTTCTCTATTCAATGTCATGGTAATGGTATCAAGGCTGGCAAATATGATGCAACAACCTTTTACCGGAAGTTTAATAGATAATGCACCAGAAGAAAATACTTTAGCATTTGTTGAGAGTCAGTTTCGAATTCTAATTGGTGCTGCAACATTAGGTACAATAATCGGTTTACTTTTGTTACCAACATTTATTGCTATTTTTTCAAGAGCTATCATTCATTTGGCAGAAGAACGAGGCTCGGTACCAGCGTTATTGAAAAAAGGATTTACAATTCCTTATTTAAGAAGAGCAAAAAAGCATATTCATCTACCTAGATATGCTTATTTAAGAGGTATGAGTTGGCGAGATATACCTATAAAATTATTTTGCATTAATATACTGATTACAGCAATTTATACAATAGGAGTTTTCTCTGCACTATATGCAGCTTTAATTGTACCTGAACGAGCGACAACGGTCGTTATGGCGTCAGGGTTAATCAATGGAGTAGCTACAATATTACTTATTGTCTTTATTGATCCTAAAATTTCAATTTTAGCAGATGATGTTATAAATCAAAAAGGAAAATATATCACCTTAAAAAGTGCATCCATTATGATGGTAACATCAAGGCTACTAGGAACACTTTTTGCACAAGTGTTATTCATTCCAGGTGCAAAATATATTGCATGGTTCACGAAATTTATCCTGTAGTTATTAAACAACGACAACTAGAGGGGATTCTAAATAAACTTGAAAATTCGCGGAGGTATTTGGAGTCTATACAGTTTTTAACTGGATATTTTAATTGATGTTGATTTTAAAGTTTCTCCAATACCAGCCCGTGATTTTCGATATTTCACTATATCTTTTGAAGTAAAAGAGAAAAATCAAGAACTATTCTTAAATAGATGGTATCGTTTTTAAGAAGAATAAAACAGATAGTAGAAAAAACTTTAAATATATTCTATTAGACACAATAAAAGACCTCTAAATAAAATTTAGAGATCTTTCAACAATAGGGAGCAGTTCTGCAGTTTTCATTGTCACTTTATACTCCTTCATCAGTTGCTAGGTTGTGTCATTCTCCATCCATAAAACAGCCTGACGTCTTTTGATCATATAAATCATATCAATTCCCACCTTTCATGTTTTTGGTTGAACAAAAATTAATATTGACGAATACGAATATGATTTTCTACTTTTCTTCGGTTCTCGTCAAAGATTTTTTTCACATTTTCATTATGAAGTGCTTTCTCAAGAGAGTTCTCACGTTTTGAAATAGTTATCGTAAGAGCAAAAATATTTAAAGTCATTTATTATCACCTCCTTAAATTACCCTGAAAAATGAAAAAACCGTAGAGAGACCCCCTACGGTGAAAAAAGACACAAAAATACCGCAGGGGCACACTTCTCCCTACGGTATGGGTATTCTTAATTACAAAAAACTTAAGCGAACCATTCCGATCTGGTCGAAGATGTGGTTTTTATTTTTATTGAAGTTGTAACTACTAATGACATTAATTTAGCAATAACGTTCATATCATTCGACCTCCTTAAGAATTTTTTGTTTACCATGTAAGTATATACATATTTAAGTTGTTTGTAAACACTTTTTACAAGGTTTTACTTATTACGTTAATGACTAGAAAAACTTTTTGCTGTTTTACATAGTTAGTAACCTGATTTATTTGGAGGATATAATAGAAGACATATAAGACTTAAAGCCTAAAAAAATGGTTTTAAGAAGGGATTTCAGAATTGTTTTAGAATATTTAAATTTAAGGGCAGGAAAACCTAATTGAAAACTGAATCCTAATATGCTTGGAAATTTTTATGTTTAAAGTAAAAGGGGGAAATTGAAAACCAATCTTCAACGAACAATCGCAATTGTTGAATAAAGCAGTTTGAAAATGGTGAAAGTTTATTTCAAAGAAACGATTACTGAAAAAGGGACATACATATGGACAGTATTAGTTGAACTTTTAAGACGCTATAGATCCTGTGCTAATTGCTTAAAAGAATAAAAAAATTTATGTGAAAAGGTGATAAATATGAAAATAAATTTAGGGATTTTTATATCTTCAAATGAACAAAAGGAAAATAATGTCGGCAATTTATTGATGAAAACATTTGAATCTACTATTCGCCCAGTAAAAGGGGACATTCTAGACGATCCAGGATTCCATGCAGATTATCATAATGGATACGAAGTAGTTAAAGTTACAATCAATTACGCTTTGAACGAATGCTTTGTTTCACTACAACCGCTTGTGTTAGAAAGTGAGAAAATGAAGACAGAAACTTATATAGAAAGACTTGAAGAGTACGGTTGGCGTATTGTCTCAAAAGAGGAATTAATGAATATTTGAGAATTATAGAATATAGGAGCAGGTATGTTAACAGTTGTTAATACAAATGGATTGGAGATTTAATAAACTGGATCTACGTCAAGTTTTTGGACACACAAAAGTTTATTTTTTGTTCTGCGCAACCTCCATTTTTGAGTGTTCCACATCCCAAGTAGCCCGTCAAAGTGAAAAGAGCCTTTGACCGCCTACTTGGGATGTGAAGTGAATAATTCATGGAAGTTGCGCCCAAAAAATATGGGGGAGGGTTAATCGCCTGCCTTCGTTCTTACGCTGAAAGCCGGCATATCTTTTCGTATTCATCTGGAGTGTGGTAACCAATTCCACTATGAATTCGTTTGCGATTATACCAACCTTCGATATATTGAAATAATGCGATTCTCGCATTTTCAAAGGTTGAATATCGTTTTCTATAAACCTCTTCTTTTTTGAGTGTTGCGTGAAAAGATTCGATACACGCATTGTCATACGGACATCCTTTACGACTGTATGAAGGAATCATTTCGTATTTTTTTAACTGTTCTTGAAAGGCTTCACTTGTATATTGTGTACCTAAATCGGTGTGTACAATTACTCCAGGTCCAGGATTTTGCGCTTGTATAGCGTTTTCCATTGCTTCTAATACGAT
>NZ_ML122599.1:0-14014 GCF_003844195.1 Rummeliibacillus sp. TYF005 | reverse complement strand
CAGATATGGTAAGATGATAATAGCTCATTCAATATGGCCCCCTGTTGATTTTGGTGTAGGAACTTTAATTATACAGGTTCATATTGAATGGGTCTTTTTTATTTATTTTGAGTGGTGCACTTAATATTACAATTCGTCATATAAAAAACGCTTTTCGTATTAATCGAAAAGCGTAAACTTGCTTACTTTGTAATGAAAGGGAATTACTAAAAATTATATCTTCTTGTAAAAGAAAGTGTCCTCTATATCAAAAGAGTATCTTGTTGGATTGAAAATTTGTTCAGTACTACCTACAAATAACACGCCACCCGAATGAAGGGAGTTACTAAAATTGCGATAAATTTGATCTTTAGCCTCTTCTGTAAAATAGATCATAACGTTTCGACATACTATTAAATCGTAATTACTGTCATAGGAATCATTTAATAAATTATGTTTTCGAAATGTAACGGTTCGTTTAATCTCATCCTTTACTTTATAAAAAGAGCCTTCTCGTTCAAAATACTTAGACTTCATATTCGCAGGTACTTCAGCCAGTGAACGTTCAGGGTAAACACCAGCTTTTGCTTTTGCAATTGCATTTTCATCTAAATCTGTGGCAAAGATTGAAATTTGAGATAATGGTAAGTAATTTGAAAGCACCATAGCTAAAGAGTATGGTTCTTCACCTGTTGAACATGCAGCACTCCAGATTTTAAGCCTTTTATTACTTTGCAATAATCTCGGTAAGATTTTATTTTGCAATACTTCCCAACGCTTTCCATTTCGATAAAATTCAGATACATTAATTGTCATCCTATCTAAGAACTCATCAAGAAGTTTTTGATCTCTTTCAATTCCCATAAAAAAGTCTTTAAAACTTTTAAATCCTCTTTTTTCATAAAGAGAAGTTAACCGTCTTTTCATCTGTGCTTCTTTATATAAAGCTAAATCAATGCCCGTTTTACGCTTAATATTTGCAATGAATTCTTCGTAATCAGTCATTTGAGCATCTTCCCTCTCTTTAGTCCTATGTCTATTATACCGGATTAGAAATAAATCTTAAATAGAAGAAATCGAGAGTTTTACAATATTTCAGTCATTAGTATTGTTTCAGTTGTGTTTATTGAATAGCTTACATTTTTTATAAGTTTATAAATATTAAAGAAAATAAAAAAACTGTCCATCGTTAAATGAACAGTTTTCTCTTCTTTTATACTAGTGAAAACTAGTGTAATTCTTCTTCTTTGAAGAATAAGCCAATTTCACGTTCTGCTGAAGCTAGTGAATCAGAACCGTGAATAACGTTGTGAGATACTGTTGTTGAGTAGTCACCACGGATTGTTCCTGGTGCAGATTCTGCAGGGTTAGTAGCACCCATCATAAGACGAGCAACAGAGATTACATTTTCGCCTTCCCATACCATTGCAAATACTGGACCAGAAGTGATGAATTCTACTAATTCACCGAAGAATGGTCTTTCTGCATGTTCTGCATAGTGTTTTTCAGCAAGTTCTTGAGAAATTTGCATAAGTTTTGCTCCTTTAAGAACAAATCCTTTGCGTTCGAAACGATCTACGATGTCGCCTACTAATTGGCGTTTAACACCATCTGGTTTTACCATTAAAAAAGTTTTTTGGATAGCCATTGTACTATTACAACTCCTTAAGATTATCTAGGATTTAAACCCTACTTGAAAATATTATCATTGAAACACATAATGTTCAACAATAACTATTAAAATTTACGTTTTCCCATATATAAAGCGATATCTCTTAATGACTTTTTCGCAGAGTTATTTGGTAATGCATCTACTTCTTTCAAAGCCTTTTGTAAATATAAATTACTTATATAATAGGATTCTTCTATTGCATCAGATTGACGAATTTTTTTCAAAAAGGCTTGTCTCTCATTTTCATTCATCGTGCCAGCCAATGCTTTGTCAATAAGAGGTCGCATTTCTAAATCATCTTTAACCAATAAAACTGGAAGTGTAATATTACCTTGCATTAGATCACTACCAGCAGGCTTTCCAAGTTGTTTATCTGAAGCTGTTAAATCTAGAATATCATCTATAATTTGAAATGACATACCTACATAATAGCCAAATCGTTTTAAATGATTTGCCACTTTTTCGTCACAACCTGAAGCAATTGCTCCTAGATGACAACTAGATGAAATTAACAACGCAGTTTTCCTTTTTATTCGTCTAAAATAGTCTCGGATATTTTGCTCTATATGCAATTTATCTTCAATTTGAATAATCTCACCTATACAAATCTCAACCATTGTTTTAGATAAAATCTCATTTGCTTTTTGGCTTTCAATTTTTGTAATATATTCTAATGCTTTCGCAAAGATAAAATCCCCAGTATACATCGCTACACGATTATTCCACTGAGCTTTAACAGTAGGGCGCCCTCTACGAAGTTCAGAATCATCAATGACGTCATCATGAACAAGGGAAGCCATATGGACTAATTCAAGAGGTACAGCCACATTTTTTATATGATGAATATCATATTGACCAAATTTAGCGCCAAGCAAAACAAAAACAGGCCTTATTCGTTTTCCACCAGCTTTAAGCAAATGGAGAGAGGCATCATTCAAATAGTGTGAAGATGAATCCAGCGCTTTTTCTAATTCTTTTTCGATGATCCTTATGTCTGATTGTAAATCGGCATAAAGAAGTTTTAACTTCATCTTTTCCACGCGTTTAAACCTTCTCCCACACTAAATTTCCTTTTTAAAGCCCATATGCATAGCAGCAGCTCCACCACTATAAGATTTATATACTACTTTTTGTAAACCAGCTTGTTCAAACATTTTCTTTAACTTTTTCATCCCTGGAAAATCATTTGCAGATTCTTGTAACCAAGAATATTCTTTATAACTCTTAGCAAAGATCTTACCAAACAAGGGCATAATATAGCGGAAATAGAATCGGAATAATTGACGATAACCAGGAATTTCTGATTGGGATGTCTCAAGGCAAACTACTTTACCGCCTGGTTTTGCTACACGATTCATTTCTCGAAGTACTTGCATATAATCAGGCACATTACGTAACCCAAAACCAATTGTTACGTAGTCAAATGTGTTGTCTGGAAATGGTAGCTCCATTGCATTTCCTTGTATTAATTCTATTTGTTTTATATCCTTTGTTTTTTCTAATCCGACATTTAACATATTCTGACTAAAGTCTAGTCCAGTAACATGTCCATTTTCTCCGACAGCTTCAGCCATTGCAATGGTCCAATCTGCAGTACCACAACATACATCAAGAGCTTTAGATCCCGGTTTAACGTCCATGTGTTTCATCGTATCTTTTCGCCAGCCCTTATGCATTTGAAAACTAATAACAGAATTCATCTTGTCATAACTATCGGAAATATTTTCAAAAACTTCATGTACACGTTCTTCTTTCGATTGTGGTGTCACTATAAATCAACCTTCTCTCATCGTTTGATGTTCAGGTATATCACTTTCGATATACTGTAACACTATTGTTTTAACTTCATCTAGTAGAAAAGGAGAAGATTTAATACTTCGAATTAAATTAGATGAAAGATCTGAAATTTGATATCGAAGAATTTGCTCATATTTCATACCAGCATTTTCCTTCTGTTGTTCCAAGACTCCCATAAAACGGTTATTTTGATGTAATTCTTGATATTGGTTCAATTCACGTTTAAATCGAGTAAGAAGTAAACCTTGGTTTGCAATATCAATATATGACTCAAAATGAAATCGTTTTAAAAATTGTTCAGTGGTCTTTGCTTCAATAACCCGAAATACTTCTAACCATTCCTTTAAATTTCTTTTTTTCGGTTCATACATAGCTGTCTTACATTCACAAACTTCAGCAACTGCCTCCGATAAATTACGAATAAGTTGAATATCTGGAATTGATGCAAGTGTCGTGTAATACAATCCGCTATAATAGTCTCCCGCAAGGACTGATAGTTGCTGACTTTTAGATGTAGCATTTTGTTCATCAATTTGCTCATGCTCGTGCAAAGCCGCATTGATCATTGCTACAGCAGTTGCAGCTTTCTCATGTTGTGCAGACCATCGTTCACCATTTAACTTTGGCAACAATAAATATAGCAGTTGACCATCTTCAACAATTGGTTGACCTGTAAATTGAAGGAGCGTTCTATGATGCAATTGCATTAGAATATTATTTTTTAGTTGCGATACTTGTTCTTCAATATAAGTTGCATTCATAAACTTTTCTCCATTCAGTTTGTATCCTGTTGTCCATATTATATTTACTATTATATTTTATATATTAATTTTTTGAATCGCTTTCAACAACTCCAAAAGCTGTTTGAATTTCTGCTTTTCCTCGAATTTTCATAGCGGAAGTATGCTCAGTAAATTGTGCAATCATTACTTCACCATTGTCTAATTTCTCTGAATGATGAAACTTGGTATCATTCCCACGAGTTAAACCAATGACATGTACGCCGTCTTCTTTTGCACGTACTACTATATAATCGTTTTGAGCCATTTAAACTTTCTCCTTATTTTCGACTTTTCTCCAACAATCATAACACAAAAAAACTCGAAATTTAAGACATTTGAATGAATGAAAGTATTTCTGAACGTTTTACTTCATCTTCTTCAAAAATGCCCTTCGCTACAGAAGTAACCGTTTTAGCCCCTGGCTTTTTAATTCCGCGCATTGTCATACACATATGTTCGGCCTCAACCACTACGTAAACACCTTTCGGATTGAGCATTTCCATTAATGTATCAGCGATTGTTCCTGTAATACGTTCTTGGAGTTGAGGACGATGCGAAACTGTTTCAACAGTTCTTGCTAATTTACTTAATCCCGCAACTACACCATTTTGAGGGATGTATGCTATATGAGCTTTGCCGTAAAAAGGTACTAAATGATGTTCACACATTGAATAAAACGGAATATCTTTTACAAGAACTAGTTCATCATGTCCTTCGTGGAAAACTGTCTCGAAATATTGTCTAGGGTCTTCATGAAGACCTTGGAACATTTCGGCATACATTTTAGCTACTCGCTTTGGTGTGTCTAATAAACCCTCTCTTAGTGGGTTTTCACCGACTGCCTCTAATATCATTGTTACAGCAGTTTCTATTTTTTTTAAATCTACATCAGTAGATACTTGGTCTATTTTTTCAAAGTTTTTTTCTATCAACATAAATCCCCCAATATTTCTGCAAAGAGTCTCAAAATGAGATTACCACACAAGTAAAGTAATCGCAAAATATGTAAACGTTTTTAATAAATTAAGTATGTACTACTAGTAAGATTCATTTTTGAATGTTATTTCAATCACAAAAAAAGAGCAGCCTTAACGGCTACTCTATGTAGAACAGATGCTTGTACTATTTAACAGCATCTTTAAGCGCTTTACCTGGTTTAAATGCAGGTACTTTGCTTGCTGCGATTTCAATTTCTTTACCTGTTTGTGGGTTACGACCTTTACGAGCCGCACGTTCACGTACTTCAAAGTTACCAAAACCGATCAATTGAACTTTATCACCCTTTGCAAGAGCTTCTTGGATAGTTTCAAATACTGCTTCAACTGCTTTAGAAGCATCTTTTTTAGAAAGAGCTGCAGTTTCTGCAACAGAGTTAACTAATTCTGTTTTATTCACACCACTCACCTCCTCTCAAAGGGGCTTTTTCTAAATCATGTAAAAAGATTATCACAACAAATTTTGCTATGCAACAATATTTATACTCCTTTTCCTAACTTTAAGCAAATAATTTATCAAATCGACACAAAAAAGGAATTTACATATCGTAAATTCCTCTTAAAATCAAGCTATTTATTTTCTCTTTCATTGAAACAACTATTAGGATGAATTCACTGATAGAAATTGCACTTTATAGTATAAAAGTAACCATTCCTTGTTCACCTTTATTCACCATTTTTTCAACTGTTTGACGCATTCTAGCTTTTGCATGTTTTGGAACAGCTTCGGTTTTGTAAGCAATACTTTCTTTCATCATTTCATGTAATGGCGTACCAAATATCTGAGTTCCCCATAGTTTTTCACGATCATGTAAATAAGCATTAGTTAAATCTTTTAATAATTGTTGGCTATAAAATTCCGATCCAATAAGTGGCGCAAATTCCGCCTCCATATCAATTCGTAAAATATGATAGGAAGGAGCTTTAACTTCCATCCGAACACCAAAGAAATTATTTTGTTTAATAAGCTCTGGTCTAGTAGGTTCGAATTCCTGCAGTATTGGTAAAGTAACACCATATCCTTCTTTGTTTGCTTCCTCGATAGCTTTGTGGAATCGTTGATAAGATTTTCTCGCTTGTTGCGATTCTTTAATAAATAATAACCAATCCTTCTTACTTTGAATCGGCTCATCAAGCCATTCTTCACAGATAGATTTGTAGATTTCATTTTTTAATTGCAAAGTAATAATTGCATGCCCCACCCCAGCATCTACACTTTTCACTTGAGCAGATGCGATAAATTCTTCTTGTAATAATTCATGTGTTAAGCGTTCAATATCTCGAATTTTATTGACAGATGCCTTCCAGTTATCGATGGACTGTTTGATTAGTTTGTTTAGTTCGTGATTTTCATCTAATACATCTAACCAATCTGGCTTTTCCATCTCTAACTTATCAATAGGAAATTCATAAAGGGCCTCTTCTAAAATATGACGAACTTCATTTAATGACATTTGGTCAACCGATGTAGAAATAACAGGTGCACTATAACGTTCTTGTAATTCTTCACATAATTCTTTCGCTACGTTATGAGCAGGCATTTTGCTATTCACAACAATAACAAAAGGCTTACCAATTTCCTGCAATTGTTCAATAATTTCCTCTTCCGCCTTACAAACAGCTTCTCTCGGGATTCCATTTACTGTACCATCTGTTGTCATAACAACACCGATATTCGCATGCTCCCTAATAATTTTATCTGTACCAATTTTAGCTGCTTCTTCAAATGGTATTGGATCATTATGCCAAGGGGTATGTACTAATTTGGGACCATTTTCATCCTCATACCCTTTCACGCCGTCAATAATATAACCCACACAATCAGCGAATCTTATTTTAAACGGCATGTCTTGATTTCCAACAGTAATTTGTGCTCCATTAGCAGGTACAAATTTAGGTTCAGTAGTCATTATTACAGGTCCTGGAGAACTTTGTGGCAATTCATCTTGTGCCCGTTGACGTTCTTTTTCATCTTGCATGTTCGGTAACACCATAATATCCATCACACGCTTAGTAAACGTTGATTTTCCAACTCTAACCGGGCCAACAACACCAATATAGATATCACCATTTGTACGTGTCGCCATTTGCTCGTACACTTCTTGTGACATAATCTTTCCCCCTTTTTTTCAGCACTATATCCTATGCACATAAAAAACGTTTCATGCACAAGACATGAAACGCTTTTTGAAGTTTACTTATTTCTTATTTGATTTTGTTAAAAATTCAACTTCATTTTTTTCATTTACTGTATACGGCAATGAATAGGCTGGTAGGATAGGATATTTGTCAGAAAGTAAATAACGGATATCTTCACCAGGCTTAACTTTTACTTTACTTTCGTTGATGATTTTTTGTAATTCAATCGAATAATCGATACAAATTTCACCACTACCTTTAACTACTAAAGGTAAATTCGTATTAGAATATGGACTCGGTACTGTCGGCGCTTTTTTATACCCCATTTTCTTATAATCGAATTCATAGACATCATCTTTAATCTGTCTAGAGATTGGTACAAACCCATTTACACCTTTTTTAATATTAAGCTCTCGAATCGTTTCAGAACCTCGTAAATCGACTAATTTCACTTCTGGATTTTCACTTTCGGCATTCCAAATTACATATTGATAAATACCGCCTTTTTCAAATGCATTTCCTGGTGTCTTTGCGATATATCCTTGAGTTAATTTTTCAAAATTAATCGGATATTTAATATATCGATCCACATTTTGATCGCGGTTTTGAATAGGTAATAACCCACCGGTATCCTTTCTAAACTGATCCACCGCTTTTTGTACTGTTAATAATTGTGCCTCATCTGGTACCTGATTTTCTACTTTTTCTTTATCAGGATACATACAACCTGACAAGGCTACTGTCATAATGAATACGAACAAAATTAAACTTATTTTTTTCATGAACTACCCTCATTTTTTTGAAGAATCAAAAAGTCATAACAACAAACACCATCGTTAAAAAACCAATGATAAGAAAAACATAAGCTATTAAAGCCACAATTGTACTTATAAATCTATTATTAATTTTTTGTCTACTTAAATATATCAACCCTGATGCAATCAGCAAAAAGCCAATTGAATAAAAGGATATCCACATCATATCCATTGGCGATATACCTGTTCCTGTAAGTAGTACTAACTCTGTCAACAGTACAACCACCCTTCCTATGTACAACGAAAATCATTTCTCACAGATGAAAGTATAACATAAAGTATCACTTTAAACATTGTAGTGATATAATCCTGCTGTTTACCCACATCAACCCGGTAAGACCCTTCTCAAATAATAATTGGTTAGAGAGAATACATTACCTATATAAGCATGATTTTAGTTTACTTTATCAGTTAAATAAGGAAACTTATAGTATTTTTGCCCAAATTTATCTTTTTATAGAAACCATTTTTTATTACTATAAATAAAAAAACAAGAGATGTATGGTAACCATCTCTTGTCCTATTTTAACAATTGAGCATAAATAAAGTCATTTGCTAGCTCTAAGATGCTCTTTATAAATCGTACAATTTTGTGAACTACCATTAAAAATCGTAGGTAGCATCCAACTCTTGCGTTTTTTCACGAAGCATTAATTGTTCCACAGCTTTATGTGGATCGATTCCTTCAAAAAGAACCCCGTATAAAATTTCTGAAATAGGCATTGAAACATTATATTTTTTGGATAGCTGATGAGCTGCTTTTGTTGTACGAACTCCTTCAACAACCATACCCATTTGATCAAGAATTTCATCTAATGAAAGTCCTTTACCAAGCATATTCCCAGCTCTCCAGTTACGAGAGTGAACACTTGTACATGTTACGATTAAATCACCCATACCAGCTAATCCGGCAAATGTTAATGGATTCGCTCCTAGTTTTACACCTAAACGTGAAATTTCTGCTAAACCACGTGTTATAAGTGCTGCTTTTGCATTATCACCGAATTCTAAACCATCTACAGCTCCTGCTGCTAATGCAATAACATTCTTCAATGCTCCTCCAATTTCAACTCCAACAACATCTTGGTTTGTGTATACACGGAAGTATTGATTCATGAAAAGATCTTGTATTTTTTCAGCACTTACTAAGTTTTCACATGCAGCAGCCACAGTTGTTGGGTGATGCTGCACGACCTCTTCTGCGTGACTCGGGCCGGATAATACTACAATATCTTCAATCAGTTCTGCTGGAATTTCTTCTCGCATTATTTCTGAAATTCTTAATAATGTGTTTGGTTCAATTCCTTTAGAAACATGAACAAATAACATTTTTTTATCGAGTGTTTCCAGTATTTTTTGACATGTTTCTCGAATACCTTTTGTTGGAACTGCCATTACAATAATATCTGCATGATGAACAGCTTCTGCAATATCTGAAGTTGCTTTTAAATTTTCAGGTAATATTGTTGTAGGTAAATATTTTACATTTGTATGTTGAATATTAATTTCGTTTGCTTGTTCTTTACGATGAGACCATAGTAAAGTATCATGGCCATTTTCAGCTAAGACAATGGCTAAAGATGTTCCCCAAGAACCTGCTCCAAGTACCGATACGCGATTCATGTTGAAATCTCCTTTCGATTTCATGTTCTAATTATTAATCACGTGCTCTTGTGATTAATTTTATTGGTGTACCTTCAAAATCAAATGTTTCACGAATTCTATTTTCTAAGAAACGTTCATATGTGAAATGCATTAATTCTGGATCATTTACAAATACCACAAAAGTTGGTGGTTTGATAGCCACTTGAGTGACATAGTAAATACGTAAACGTCTACCTTTATCTGTTGGCGCAGGATTACGAGCTACTGCATCAGAAATAACTTCGTTTAAGATGCTAGATTGAATACGCATTGAGTGATTTTCATTTACTCGATTGATAATAGGTAAGATAGAATGGACACGTTGTTTTGTTTTTGCTGATACGAAGACAATTGGTGCGTAGTCCAAAAATTGGAATTGTTCTCTAATTTCTTTTGTTTTTTCATTCATTGTCTTTTCATCTTTTTCGACTGCATCCCATTTATTCATGACAATAATTACCGCTTTACCTGCTTGATGAGCATATCCTGCGATTTTCTTATCTTGTTCTTGGATACCTTCTTCACCGTTCAAGACAACTAATACAACGTCTGATCGTTCAATTCCTCTTAATGCACGAAGGACACTATACTTCTCAGTTGACTCGTACACTTTCCCTTTTTTTCGCATACCTGCAGTATCAATTATGACATATTCTTGTCCATCATATTCGTAACTAGTATCAATTGCATCACGAGTTGTACCTGCTACATCACTTACAATGACACGATTATCGCCTAAAAAGGCATTGACAAGGGAAGATTTGCCAACGTTTGGACGGCCTATTAATGAAAACTTAATCACGTTCTCATCATATTGATCCTCATCTTCTTTAGGAAAATGCTTAGCTACTTCATCGAGTAAATCTCCTAATCCAATTCCGTGAGAACCGGAAATTGGGAATGGATCTCCAAATCCTAAAGAATAAAAATCATAAATCATTTGACGCATGTCAGGGTTGTCAATTTTATTGACTGCTAAAACAATTGGTTTCTTTGTTTTATATAAAATTTTTGCTACATGTTCATCCGCTAATGTAACACCTTCTCGACCATTTACCATAAAAATAATAACGTCTGCTTCATCCATAGCAATCTCTGCTTGATGACGTATTTGGTCAATAAAAGGTTCGTCTCCAATATCAATACCGCCAGTATCAATAATATTAAATTCATGTGTTAGCCAATCCGCAGAACTATAAATACGATCACGTGTTACACCTGGAATATCTTCCACGATTGAAACGCGCTCTCCTACAATTCTGTTGAAAATAGTCGATTTACCGACATTTGGACGACCAACAATTGCGACAATTGGTTTCGCCATAACTTTCTTCATCCTTCCGACTTCTAATAAGAGCTATTATACAACAAAAAAGATGATGGTACCTGATAAGTTGACCATCACCTACAATTGAAGTCTTTTTGTATACTTATTTTATCAAATATTGCCTGTAATGCAAGAAAAAAAGCAGGCAAAGCCCTGAAAGCATCTGCCTACTTTATTATTTTAATATTTTTTTATGATTCTTTTGAAAAGTTTTTAAGCTTATCACCAATTACATCGCCAAATGAAAAACCATTTGTTTCTTCAGGAAATTCAAATTCATCGACTTCAGGTTCTTCTTTGTTCTCTATTAAAGCTTTAATACTAAGTGACAAACGTTTATCAGCTTTGTTCACAGCTAGAACTTTTACTTGAACTTCTTGACCTTCTTTTAAAACTTCATGTGGTGTTGAAATATGATTATGAGATATTTGGGAAATATGCACAAGTCCTTCTACACCAGGGAAAATTTCTACAAATGCACCGAATGTAACAAGTCGTTTAACAACGCCTGTTAAGACAGACCCAACAGGAGCTTTTTCATCGATTTGTGACCATGGGCCTTCTTGAGTTTCCTTTATAGATAAAGAAATACGTTCTTGTTCAGAATCTACAGATAATACTTTAACTTTCACTTTTTGTCCTTCAGAAAGAACTTTTGAAACATCCTCAACATGATCATGAGACACTTGGGAAATATGCACAAGTCCATCAACTCCACCTAGATCAACAAATGCACCAAAAGTGGCTATACGTTGCACAGTCCCCTCGATAATATCGCCTTCATGAATATTATTAATAACTGCACCTTTTTCTTTTGCCTTTTGTGCTTCAATTACTGCACGATGAGAAAGAATTAAACGATTTTTTTCTTGATCCATTTCAACAATTTTATAGGTTAAAGTTTTTCCTTTATAATCTTCAAAAGATTCAACAAAATGATCTTCAACTAAGGAAGCAGGAACAAAACCTCGTACGCCTAGATCAACTACAAGGCCACCTTTAACGATATCTTTTACTTCAGCTTCAATTACTTCTCCATTGTTAAATTTCTCGGTTAACTCTTTCCATGCATATTTTGCATCTACTTGACGTTTTGAAAGAACATATTGTCCGGGATTCTTTTCGTCAGGCTGTTCAATTTTTGTTACTAAAACTTCTAATTCATCATTTACGGAGACAGCGTCAGAAGCTTTTTCTATATGTAAGCTTGAAAGCTCACTAATTGGAATTACGCCATCAAAAGGTGCACCTGGAATTGTAACTATTGCAACTTTTTCTTCGACCTTTTCAACTTTACCAGTAACAATATCACCTTCACGGATCTCTTTTAACTCGTTTAAGTTCATTTCTTCAGACATATGTAATCCTCCTTCACAATGTTCACTTTCTATTTTATTAGAATTTGCTAGTAAAAACAAAAATTAACCCTTTAAATACAATTATTTTTTATTATCAGGATGATGTTCATCTAATAATTCTTGAATGTGCGCCATTATTACTTCTGTTACTTCTTCTGGTTTTGCTTTTCTCTCACGATACGGTTCTATGTCAATCGGTTTACCAAATACAACTTTTACCTTACGGAATGGTTTGTATGGTCCAACGATTGCACAAGGTACCACATTGGCATTTCCTCTCAATGCAAAAAATCCAGCTCCAGAGAACCCTTTTCCTAGCTTACCCGATTTGTTTCTATGTCCTTCTGGGAAAAGTCCAACAACTTGACCTTCTTTTAAGGTATTAATGGCAGTGCGAAGTGCTTGACGATCACTTAGACCACGTTTAACAGGAAATGCATGTACTTTAGGTAAGATTCCTTTTAAAATTGGTACATTAAAAAGTTCTTCTTTGGCCATAAAATTAACTGGTCTTGGTGAACAAATACCAACAACCGGCGGATCTAAGTTATCGATGTGATTAGAACATAATAAAATGCCGCCTTTTTCAGGAAAATTTTCAACACCTATTACATCCATTCGATAAATGGGCTTCAGTACTGTATAAACAACAGACTTTGCAAACTGATAAAAGTCCATATCTATGCCATCCTTTCACTCACTAATTGTAGAATCGCTTCTGCTGCTTGTGTGATTGATAAATCAGTAGTATCTAAGAATATTGCATCTGGTGCTTGCACAAGTGGAGATGCTTCTCTTTCGCTGTCTAATTTATCTCGTAAAGCGATTTCTTCCTGTAATTTTTCAATAGATGTTTCAATTCCACGTTGCTTATTATCTTCAAAACGACGACGTGCACGTTCTTCCACTGTTGCTGACATATAAATTTTCAATTCGGCTTTTGGCAATACTGCAGTTGCAATATCTCTACCATCCATAACAACTCCACCACGTTCTGCCATTTCACGTTGACGATTTACCATAATTTCTCGCATTGTAGCATGACAAGCAACTCTTGAAACATTTCCAGTAACAACATTAGAACGAATCTCTTTTGATACGTCTTGTCCATCAAGATATACTAATTGTCCTTGTGCTGATGGTTTTAATTCAATAATTGTTTTTGCTAATAAATTGGTGACGCTTTCAGCATTCTCTAAATCTATATGTTCTTTCAATGCTTTTAATGTAAGTGCTCGATACATTGCTCCAGTATCAATATAAGTGTAGCCTAATTTCTCAGCCACAATCTTAGCAATAGTACTTTTACCAGCCCCTGCAGGACCATCAATAGCAATTTGAATATTCTTCTTCACGGTATCAACCCTTTCTTTCCGTAATATTGTAACACAGAAAAGCGGAGGCGGCTCGTTTAGACTCGAAAATCATTGGAAGGCCCGAATTGAAAATATTTTATAAAGAAAAAAGCCCTCAATGGTGCTGCACCCCAAAAGTTAGAGTAAAAAA
>NZ_ML122598.1:0-14291 GCF_003844195.1 Rummeliibacillus sp. TYF005 | reverse complement strand
TTCTATTTACACAAAATATTTTATACTCTCGGTATTTTAAATGTGATTTGTAAAAAATAGTCTAATAGTAGGTAAAAACTTCAAGGAAAATAATTAAAATGGTCCTGTTGAATTTTGTGAAAAAAGACAAAGGAAAATATAATCCTTTAAAACATGACTTTTGAAATGCTATTTTTGTAAGAAAATTTCTTTAATAAATCTCCCTGTTTCCAAAAAAGGTACTTTTGGGCAATTATTAGAATCATTATAATTTTTATGTGTATATGCTTAATATAACTAGATTTTTACAAATAACAGAAATTATCTCATATTCGAGATTATTATTATACCAAAATATCAAGAATTGACCTTTATAGTTCATTTCACATAAACTTTGTTCGTAAGAAAGTTCCAATGTATTAAAAATAACTTTTAAAATGTAGAGGAGATGGTAATCATGGCAGGACAAATTCGTATGACACCAGAACAACTTAGAAATGATGCGAAAAGATATGGTACAAGTAGTGCGCAAATTGAAGCAATATTAACAGATTTATCTAATTTACAAGATAAATTTCGATCAGAATGGGAAGGTAAAGCATTTGAACAATTTGATGTTCAATTTGAACAATTAAGACCAAAAGTACAACAATTTTCAAAATTATTAGAAGAAATCCAGGGACAACTTCAAACTACTGCAAATGCTGTTGAACAACATGATCTTGAGCTTTCTAGAAACTTTGGGTTACAATAAGTCATTTAGTTTATTCAACGAAGGTTCACAGTCAACACCTTGAAACTCTAGAAACTAGTAAACCTTCTAATATACTTAGAGTAACTTTAGGACCGTTGAATTTACGACGGTCCTATTTTTATAAAAGAAGAACAAATGAGGTGTAGAAATGACTAAAAAAAATAAGTTACCACTTTTTATAGCTCTGGTATTACTTCTTGCAGCAACTATTTCATACATATCTTTTAACTCTGCAACAAAGGAAAAAACAGAAAAAGCAGACTTCAAGATGGATGTTGCTGTCGTTAATCTTGATGAGTCAGTGAACTACAATGGAAAAGAATATAACTTTGGAGACGAATTTAAAAAAAGTTTAGAAAATAATGATAATCATCGATTTCATATAGTAGATGCTGCTGAAGCAGATAGTGGAATTGCCGATAAACGGTATAATATGGCCATTACGATTCCAAATGATTTTACCAAAAAGGCACTTTCAATAGATGATGTATCACCTGAACCTATTAATCTTTTTTATAAATTAAATGAATCAGATAATGAAATAACAAAAGCTCAAGCTCAGAAAATTTCAGGAGACTTATTAAACACTTTCAATCAAAAAGTCATTGATGTTTTCTTTGCAAGTGTTATTGGAAATTTACAATCTGCACAGAAGAACCTAAGTAATATTGTAAAAAAGCAAGATCAATTAGCTGCAAACTATGCATCCAACATCTATGAACCTTTGTATGACTATTCAAGTAATCTAAAAAAAGTAAATGACAGTACTAGTTATACCAAAGATACTTTCAGTGGACTTAACAAAGATTTGAACAATTTCTCAAAGGATGCTCAAAGCAGTCTAGAAGGTGCAACTTCAGTCGATCATACAATGAAAATGATGCAAGAATATCTTTCAGCAGGAAATGACAGTTTTAATAATCTTTTAAGTATTATTGATGAAAATAGTACAGCAGTTGATGCGAATAATGCGGAAGAAACTATACAAATGATGAAAGACCAACAACTTCTATTAAGTAAAAAGCTTGATGAAGACACTACACTTCTAACAACAGAAATTCAAACAAATTTAACAACAACAAACGAGAGCATTTCTCAATATACTACATCATTAAATAATCAAATAAATAATACTATTTCAACAGAAGTCTCTGAATTAGTTACAGATTCTTTAAATGATTCTTTGTCTAATTCAAAGAACAAAGCCAAAATTAATACATTATTACTAGTTCCAAAAAGTAATATTGAAAAGAATATATTACAAACAATCGACCAATTACCATCTTTAGATGAACAACAACTTAGTAATGTAGAAGTATCTCAAACTACAAGGGAGCAATTATCAAAAATTATTTCCGCAGCAAAAAAATATGCGAACGAGATGAATCACCCGGTTTCAACTAGTGGACAATTTTCAATTCAATATTACATTCAGCAGATGAAACAACAACTTATGTATGAAGGTACGATTTTAACAGATGAAGTCAAAATATCAGCTCAAGAAGCAGGAGATAGAACATTTTCCATAAATGCTCCAACTGGTTTTGTGACGAAGAATATTGTATTGACATTACCGAACGGAACGGATTTTACTGTACAACCTGGAACAATCGAATTACCAGCTTTGCCGAAAGGAAAAATTAGGGTGTCCGCAACATTTTCTTTAGTTGATCCAAGTACAGACATTTTGGCACCTGTAAAATGGAGTTGGACATTAGGTAGGCATTACGAAGAAACAGCCCTTTCTAATAATTTGATTACCAAGGTTTCTATCCCAACAAATTCAGTTATTTTAAATGATGAACAGCAAAATTTAGAGACTAAGGAAACCACTGAAGAAAACCAAGCTCAACAAGACGGAAATGAAGTAGATAAAAAAGAAGAAATAGTAAACAACAAAGAAGACTCGATCGAAGAGGAGACTCAAACAACAGAAAATTCAAAACAAAATACTACAAAATCTCCAGGAAAAGATGCTAAAGCAAAAATAAAAACAAATGAAATTGAAAAGTCATCGGATTCTTCACAAAAAGAAATTACTGTAACAAATGATACGATTCATCATGAAATTGAAACAACACTTGCAACAAAAGATGACATTCCAAATCAAGTTGCTGTTTCTATTTGGAACTATCAACGTTTACAGGCTTTATTTAATTTGTATTTTAATATTGATGTGACAAATCCAGATCAATTTGCTCAGCTTAGCAATAGTACTTTTGAAAAAATAGGAAGTAAGCAACCAGATTCTCTTTATTATGCACTTTCTAATAAAGGGATGAAGGAATTTATCATTTCAATCATTAAACAAACTTTGGTTGATGATATAACGTCTAAGCTTGCAAAAGATATGGGCAATATTAATGATCAGGTAAATAAATACAATGAAGAGTTAAATGAAATAATAGATAGATTTCCAACATTACTGCAACAAATTGATGAAGCAATAATTTCTGCACAACAACAAAATGATGAACTTGATTTACTTTTACCTGCAGCTGAACAGTGGAGAGAAGCAAGTAATAATCTTGTACTTTCGGGTACAGAAATGAGTGACATTAACAATTTATCAGGGCAAGTTAGTATTGATTTGCAGGATGGCATCGGGGATTTATTGGCAGCAAGTAGTTCTGTTGCTGATCGAGCTGAAATAGCTAATTCACAAGCAGATTCTGTTTATGATTCATTCGACAATATATATCAAACTGCAGAACAAGTGAAAAATGGTAGTTCCATGATTACAACTAAAGCAGATAAGTTAGCTGATGATTTAATCAAGAAAGTTTCAAATGATAACGATTATGCGATGAATTTCAGAAATGTATTAGCAAACAGTAAAATAGGAAATAAGCAAAATGAAGCATTATATGACTTCTTATCAAATCCAATCAGTATGGAAAAATCTTCCGTAGAAAATGTTCGTGATACGCGTACTACTTTTTATCTAATCGTTATAGCATCATTCCTTGCTTTATTTACAGCATATGTAATGTCAAGTTTTAAACAATTCACATTCAAAAAGACTGATTTTGAGAATAGCGAAGAGCAAGGCTTGGTTCGAAGTAATTTACCTATTCTTCTCTTTACAACAGCAGTTGCAATAATTGAAGGATTAATAGTAGGTACATTATCTTTAACAGTTAATAAATTTATATCTGTTTCACCCGTAATTTGGATAGTCATTATAACTTTGTTAATGACGCTATTAGTCCTTTTTACAACTTACTTACTTCGTCAATTGAAAATGATAGGTATGTTCCTGATTTTACTGATCATCAGTATGTATATCTTCTTTACCGAAGCACTTGGATTTGACTTTGAACGTTCACATATTATTCAACAATTTTCTAGGTGGTCACCATTACATTATTTAGAAGTTAGTATTTCCAATGTTTTAAATAACGCTAACGGTAGTTTTATAACAATTGCTTTCATGGCAATTGCGACTATATTAGTCTTTGCTTTGAATTTATTTGTCATAAGATTTTCACAAAAGAAAGAAGAGACTGTTTATGAAGCATAAATGGTTGTGTGTCTCTATTTTAACAGGGTCGATAATTCTATCAAATACAACTGTTCTAGCTGAAGAAGATAATGGACAACTCAATATTGATATCAATCGTATTAATGAAGATAAAACAAAAGTTGATACAACTGATAACAATGTAGTAGAAACAGAGGATTTATTTACTGATGAAAGTGCTCAATTAGAAAATTATATTAAACAAACCAAAAAGAAAGAAGAGAACAGTACATTAAACTCACTCTTTCAAAAAGATTTCATGAATCAAGAAATTGAATTATCAACAAATCAATTATTTCAAGAAAAAATAAGTGTAAGTAATATCCAGTTGGAAGAAGAAAAGAAGGAGAGTCAGATGAATCGCTGGCTCTTTTTCACAATTCTTTTCACCATAATTACAGGGTTATGCTTTGGCATATTCTTTTTACAGAAAAAGCTAAATGTAGGTGAATCAAATGAATAATCATGTACGAGTTACAATCGATTTTTCTAAAAGAGGAGGACGGACTTACGATATAGCCATCTCAAAGAAAATGACAGTTAAACAGTTATTAATCGCTTTAGAAAACAATTTACATGAAGAGATAGATATGAATAGTATCATAAAAATTCCTTTAAAAAGGATAACACTTCAACCTGAAGATCAATTATTAGATTGTTTCATTTCGAATGGAGAGTTACTAATCATTGATGGAGAACAAGATTAAAAGGGGAATTTGCAATGGAAAAAAAACTCAAACTAGAAGACATCGAATTCGAAGTAAGAAAGCAAGATGAGTTGCTAGTATTATCTATACCACGAGCCGAGACTTCTTTAAGAACAGAACAAGAACTGACGCTATTAAATCAGGACACAAGCTATTTCTTACATTCAGATGTAAAAATAGATGGTGAAAATATAGAATTTCAATATTATTTAGCCGGCTTTAAATCATTTAGTTCGATTAATCAGTTAGAGCGGGCGGAGCAACTTAGACTACTACATAATGTTGGACGATTCTTTAAACTAATCGATGGACGTTCTACCATTGTATTACATCCTGATAATTTAGTGTTCGATATTAATCTCATGCCGTTTATGGTTTATCGCGGTATAAAAAATGTTCTTCCACCACTAAAAAATGCTCAAGATGATTTCTTAAAAGCATATAAATGTTTAGTAATTTCAACATTTTCAAATGAGTTTCAATTTATAGACTTAATGAATGGTTCATTAGCACGTGCTAACACAACTGCATTTGAATTAGCTGTTCAAAATACTGAAAATATAGAACAACTTGAAGTATTATTGATGGAATATTACCAAAAAGAGCATCAGAAGTCTGTGAAAAAGTTTCAAAAGGTTGCGAAGAATCAATTTAAAGGATTTAAGATTGCGACTCTATCATTGTCTATTGTTTGTATTATTCTTTTATCTTTGGTCCTATATGCTTTCAGTTCTAAAATACCAATTGAAGAATTATACAACGAGGCCAATGCTTCGTATATCAATGAAAATTATTTAGATGTCAAAGAATTATTAAAGGATCAAGATCTTGACCAATTACCAAAGAGTATTAAAAAAATATATGCAATTTCAAGTGTGAAAACAACTGGTTTATTTGAAACGCAAAAAGCAAATGCGATTAATTCAATCTCTACAATATCTGACGAGCGAATATTAAATTATTGGATAAAAATTGCACGCAATGACTTCAGTGGAAGTTTAAAACTTGCTCAAAGTTTAGATGTGAATGATTTAAGAAAATATAGTTTGAGTCTTTACGAAAACCAATTAAAGAAAAATACAACAATGGAACAAGAAAAAAAGAATGCAAAATTAAAAGAAATTGAGAGTGAATTAAAAGAAATTGAAGATGAAGAAAGAGCTGCAAAAGAAGCAGCAGAATCAGAAGCTCAAAAGTTATTAGAAGAAAAACAGAAACAGCAGCAATTAGCAGAACAACAAAAAGCTGATGCAGAGAAAAAACAAAAAGAACAAAAGAAAAAGCAAGAAAAAAAGAATGAAGAGTAGGGGGCGATGAAATGCATTATATCTTAACAGTAGTTGAAGAAAATCATTTTCATCGCTACGAATTTAATCCAAATCAGCAAGAAAAAATTACGATTAGCTCGTACATAAAAGCTACGATTACAATCCCATCTATGGACAATAATCTAATTTGTCTATGGGATGGTAAACAATTAATGGTTAATGATGAACAGTTGAATACAAACCAAAAAAAAGCTGTCGCCAATGTAACATTAACGTTTTTAGAAGTAGAGAATACGTGTTATGACCTTTTAGGTGTTACACATTGGACTCTTGGGAATGAAGTGGAAGATACCATTATTGTAAAAGGAAATACTCCCGTAAAAATCATTATCAATAAAGTAAACCAACATGAATATTCTTATTTTACTGTTGAAGGTCATCTATTTGTTAATAACAAATCAATGCTACAAGGAAGCTTCCAAGATGGAGATTTGCTTTCTATCCAAAATATCATACTTTCTATCAATAATGATCTATTGACAGTTGCAAGTCCAGTCGATGGTTGTCATGTACAATTACAAGAAATACCATTCAAAACATTGGAATTTAAAAATACGTATCATCGTTCACCAAGGGTTCGATACCATCAACCAGATGAGGATAAATTGATTGCTACACCACCTTCAAGGCCTACCAAGCCTAGTGAACAATTAGGTCGAATTATTGTTCCACCATTAGTGATGTTGGCTGCAATGTTATTGGTCTCTATTTTTAGGCCAACTGGAATCTACATTATAGTGATGCTATCAATGACAGTCGTAACAGTTATCTATGCAATCACGGCATACATTCGAAATGTAAAAAAGTACAAAAAAGATATGGAAAATCGTGATGTTAAATATAATGCGTATCTATTGGAAAAATCAAAAGAATTATATGAAGTACAAGAAGAACAATTTAAAGCACTTGGATATCATTATCCAAAGATACTTAACCTTGTAGAATTGTTGCGGAAGCATTCTGCAAGAATGTATGAAAAAACGCCTTTTCATAATGATTTCTTATTTTATCGCTTAGGTAAAGGAACAATTGATGCAAGTTATCCTATCAAATTAAATGTAGAGGAATTCACATTAGAAGAGGATCCCTTAATGGAGAAAGCAATACAGATAGAACAGCAGTATAACCATATACAGGATGCTCCAATTATTGCAGATTTGATGAATGGAGCAGTGGGTTATATAGGAAAACGTCCACTTGTTTTGCAACAACTAAAACAAATGATTGCACAATTAGCTTTTTTCCATAGTTACCATGAAGTTCAATTTGTGATGGTTTTTAAGGAGCAAGAAAAATCCTTATGGGAATGGATGCGTTGGCTACCACATGCCAGTCTACAATCTATCAATGTTCGCTCATTTGTCTACCACGAACGTTCAAAAGAACAAGTTATGAATTCACTTTATCAAATGCTTAAAGAAAGAAAACTACAAATAGAAAAGAAAAATGCAAGAGAATTGAATGTATTTATACCGCAAATTGTTCTTGTAATTACAGATGAAACGATTATTTTAGATCATACCATAATGGAACTGCTACAAGAAGATTGCAGAAATTTAGGAGTATCTGTGATTTATGTACAAGATGTTTTGGAATCCTTACCTGAGCACATTTCAACTGTTATTCGGATAAAAGATTCAACAACAGGGGAACTCTTTATCCAAAATGGCGAATTGAAAAAGCAATTATTTGAGTTGGAATCAGTTGTTTCTGATGATTTACTCGAAGAACTAGCTAGAAGATTAGCTGCCTATGAGCATTTGCAAAATCTCGAAAACCGTATACCTGAAAGTATTACGTATATGGAAATGTATGGCGTTTCAACGGTGCAAGAATTGAAAATAGCATCGAGATGGCAAAATCATAAACCATATAAAAGTCTTGCTGTACCACTCGGTTTGAGAGGAAAAGAAGATATCGTCTATTTAAACTTGCATGAAAAAGCACATGGACCTCATGGTTTAGTTGCCGGCACAACAGGATCAGGAAAATCAGAAATCATTCAATCGTATATTCTATCATTAGCTACAAACTTCCATCCATATGATATTGGCTTCCTTTTAATCGACTACAAGGGTGGAGGAATGGCAAATCTATTCAAAGATTTACCTCATTTACTGGGGGCCATTACAAATTTAGATGGAGCACAATCTTTGCGTGCATTAGCTTCTATAAAAGCAGAACTTAGAAGAAGACAACAAATATTTGGAGAAAATGACATAAATCATATTCATCAATATCAAAAGCTTTACGAAGACCATAAAGTGCAAGAACCTATGCCAGAACTTTTTATTATTTCTGATGAGTTTGCTGAGTTAAAAGCAGAACAACCAGATTTTATGAAAGAGCTTGTGTCAACAGCACGAATTGGTCGATCTCTTGGTATACATTTAATCCTTGCAACGCAAAAACCTAGTGGAGTCGTAGATGATCAAATCTGGTCAAACTCAAAATTTAAGTTGGCATTAAAAGTGCAAAATGAAAGTGATTCGAATGAAGTTCTAAAAACAAAAGACGCCGCAGATATTACACAACCCGGTCGAGCTTATCTACAAGTAGGTAACAATGAAGTGTACGAACTTTTCCAAAGTGCTTGGAGTGGAGCAATCTATAAAGGAAATCAAACAGTTGAGGATGTTGAAGACTTTACCATTTACACCATTAATGAGTTGGGCCAATTTGAAGTTTTAACCGAAGACTTAAGTGGCCTTTCTCAAAAAGTCACCGCAAAACAACAAGTAACAGAACTTGAAGCGGTTATAGAGGAAATTCATGAAACAGCAGTATCTCAAAAAATCCAGTCAATTCCAAGACCTTGGTTGCCACCACTTAAAGAACGAATAAATCGATTCGAACTAAAATCGCAACCTAGAAAGAACAATCATTTAATAGCTCAAATTGGTATGTTGGATTTACCACATGAGCAATTGCAAACACCGTACACCATTGATTTTATAAAGGATGGACATTTAGCAATTTTTGCAAGCCCTGGTTATGGGAAAAGTACGATGCTCCAAACGATTGCTATGCAAATTGCAGATTATTATACACCGGAAGAAGTACATTTTTATTTACTTGATTTTGGTACAAACGGTTTACTACCATTACGCAAACTTCCGCATGTAGCGGATATGATTCGTTTAGATGAGGAACAAAAACTTCAAAAATGGATGAAACGTATAAATGGACTGATAAAAACTCGTAAAAAGTTATTGAGTCAATATGGTGTCGCTTCAGCTGCTATGTATAAAGAACTAACACATAAACCATTACCTGATATCGTCATTTTCATAGATGTAATGGATGCGGCAAATGAATCCTCATTAAAAGATGGATTTGATGAATTAATGACGAAAATTGCACGGGATGGTGTAGGACTAGGTATTTTCCTTGTTATGACAGCAAGTAGACAACTAGCCATTCGAACACCAATTCTTATTAACATTAAAACACAAATTGTGTTATACATGATTGATCAATCAGAAAGCAGAAGCATCATGGGAAAATCAGATGTAACAATTGAAGAAAATCCAGGTCGCGCCTTGATCAAGTTAGATGAAGTAGTTCTAATGCAAGTAGCAATGCCGGCAGAAGGGGAAGATGATTTACAATTATCTGAAAATCTGCGCAACAATATTGAAGAAATTAGCCGCAACTGGAATGGTACAAAACCTGCTTCTATTCCAATGGTACCAGAACGTGTGACAGAAGAATTTTTCTTAGAATTATCGTCAGTTAAAACGGCATACGCAGAAGATAAAATGCCATTTGCTGTTGATCTGGAAAATGTAGAAGCAGTATCTCTAGATTTTAGTATCCAACAACATCTAATAGTCATAGCTGATACAGAAAGAAGATTTATGCAGGGATATGAAGCTATTTTAAATTCTATGGAAAGATCAACGTTCAATCCACAGCTACTCATCGTCGATCAAGTAACTGCTTTGTATAGCTCACTTCAAACATATAAAGCACAATATATTCAACAAATTGAAGATACAACAGGTTTAATCGAACAGGTGTTAGAAGCAATGCATGCTCGACAACAATCTTTTGTTGAACAAAAGGAAGATGGTATTTCTTCATTACGTGAATTTACAAAGCAATTGAGTCCAATTGTTGTGTTATTTACTGATATGGAAGCCATTAATAGTCAGTTGTCTTCTACCTCACAAACGCAGCTAGCTAAAGTAATTTCAGATGGAGCACCATATGGTATCCATTTCATCTTTGGTATGAAGAGCCAAATGTCACGAAGTTATGATGAAGTTTCAACAGCATTGAAAAAATTGAATACAGCTATTTCAATGGTACGTTTAAATGATCAAAGTGTGATAGAAGTTCAAAGACCATATCGTGAAAAAGAATTAAATGCATATGAGGCTTATATGATTCAAGGTAATCATACGGAAAAAGTGAAAATCTTATCAGTGTTGCAAGTGGAGGTGATCTAAATGGCTTGGGAAGATTTGAACATCTTCAATTGGGGGTTAAGTAATTATGAAATTAAGGCCAAAAACTATCGTCAGCTATCTCGAGCATTGTCAAACGACAAAGAAAGCTTGCAGGATAGGATCGATGACATTGAAAAATCAACGAATGCTTATAAGCAAGAACATCCTAATTTGAGTGATGTTGGATTTCCAGCTGAATTATATAAAACAAAACAAACGCTTGTTGATCAAAAAATGGAACAATTAATGGACGATTTAAAGAATGAAAAAATTAGTTACACAACTGCCATTACTATTGCCAACGAACGGGCTGGATATTATCAACGTCTAGCAGATGAGGAAAGACGTAGAGAAGCAGAGGCAAGAGCCAGAGAACGAGAAAAAGCTGCAAAGGGGAAATGATATGTCTCAAAATGTTGAAATCACCGGAAGTAGTTTAAATAAAGCAATCGAGCAAGCCAAAATTATAAATCGTTCTTTATTGGATGCACATGCAAGTGCAGAAGGATTTAAAAGTACATTAAGTAATTCACAATGGTCGGGTAAAGCAAAAGATGAATTTCAGGCATTTTTAGACATTCTTATTCAATACCATTTTGATCTGTGTGACGCTGCAGATAAAAACTTAAAAGCATTAGAAAATCTAAAGAAGCATATGGATCAACTTATGAATGAACACATAGTCAATGAGGTGGAGGGAATCGGATGACAGCATTATATACAGCTGAAGAATTACTATTATTAGCTTCAGCATTTAAATGTCAAATGTTATTTGGACTCCCCGATCGACAATTGCTTGTGATGAGACATCCACAAGGCTTTGACGAGGCGAAGCAAAGTCTTATTGATAAGGAAATTATGACTGTTGACGGAAACTTAACAACTAACGGAGGCATGGTCATTCAACTTCTAGAGCAATATGCTATAAGCAATCGTTATATCCGATTAGATAATCTCATGACAGGCTTTGGAACAAACAATCATCTGATCACTATTAAATGGCGTGAAGATGGAAAATTTCAATTATATGTGCATCAAGATATAGCCTTTTTAAAAAGAATTATGGAAGGATATCCACTTTTTAACCGAGAACCATTACCGGAAGATACAACCTATTTGAAAAAAATCATTAGGCAAAATGACGTCGAAGAATATTTTGAACAAGAAAAATCAACTGTACAACTAGAATGTTTTAAGATTGACTATGAGAAAAAAACAACATCTATAGAACAATGGATTTTCTTTGAAAATAACGGAAAACTTCAAGGAATCGATGTCAACCAAGAAAACACCTATCAACTAAGTCAATATTTCCTTGTAAAGAAAATTTATGATTTCTATCGTTTTCCTTATAAGGAGGCGGATTTACGATGACTCAAGAAATAAAAATGAATGTAGAAGAGATGATTTCATTTATCCAATACATTCAAAAAATTATAACTGAGCTTGAAGATAAGATGAAACCAGCGATTGAAGCCTTAAATGATATTAACTTTTATCAACAAGGAAAAGCGAAAAAAATAATGGGGACATATGACGAAGCCAATAGTCGAATGCTTGAGTTAAACAATTTATATAGTCGTGCTTTTTCAATAGTCAACGATATTATGAACAGTATGATTGAAGAAGATCAGGCATTAGCAACGGAGATAGCTAAAGGATTGGGGCTGATGGATGAGTGAAGCTTCTGTATGAAGATGAAAAATGGAAGAAAATCGCCTCTGCATTAGAAAATGTCAATGAAGCCCATAAGTATGACAATAAATATGAAGATGCAGATGAATTATTCGAAGATTCAAAAGGCGAAATTGCTGAAAAAGATGTTGATGGTGCCATCTCTTTTAATCCTAAAACCTATCAACCAGAAGCAAAACCGATTCGTCAAAACTATAAAAAACTCTATAATTATGCCAAAGGAATTGGTAAAATTATAGACGAAAAGGTAGATACACCCTTTTATGAGGCAATCGATGAATACATTCAAAAGATGACTGATTTAAATGTCACTGCGTATCAAACAGCCAATACGATTAACGTCCAGGAAGGTTCCTTATTCTCAGGTGCAAAAGATAAAATTACTCTAAACGACTTATACGATGTTGATACAACATATTCTGCTAACCTCAAAAAAGAGTACGAGGCTTGGAAACTTCAAAATCCTAGTGAAACAGCATCGGAAGAAGATTATCGTACAGCCGCACTAAACAGCGGCGCATTCGAATACGAAGGAATCCGAGCGGGACAAGAGAAAAAAGAATTTTGGTTTAACCTGATTGCAACAGGTGTGGTAGTCGGTTTGGCTATAGTTTGTCCTCCAGCAGGCTTAGCCGCAGGGGTTATTTATACGACCATCGACGCGGTAGGAGCAGTCAAAGGAGAAGACCTCATTTCAGGCAGAAAACTGTCCGATGAAGAAAGAATGATGCGCGGTGCATTTGCGATAGTACCTGGTGCCGGTGGACTAGCGGCAAAGTCATTACTAAAGCACATGCCAGCCCTAGGAACGGTAATGAAAACAGTCTCTAAAACAATGGATGATGCCGTCAAACCAATTAAAACCACAGTGGATAACCTGACTATAACGGGAAAGCAAGCCGTAAAAACAACGGTGGCAAAAACACAACAACAGGCATTGAAAGCTACGGATAGTGTAAAATCGGTCAAACAATCAATGGAAACGTCGTTTAACAAAACATTAGAACACGCCAAACAACTTGGAAAAGCTCATATAGACCAACTGAAATTTGCCCTGACTCATCCTATTATTGCCACAGTGACATCAAAAGAAGGACAAAAGAGCATTCGAGGAACTGCTAAATTTATTGATAACGTATTCCGTCCAGTTGAAGTAAGAACCGTACAAACCACAACAGGTAACAAGGTATTTGCAGGTTTTGAACGAGGCGAATCGTCTGGTAAACTAACAGAGAAAGCTGAAAATTATATAGCCATAAAACAGGCGGAGAAGGATGCTATAAAGGAATCTAAGGGTACGGGTAATACAAAAAAGCATTTAGATGATGTACCTAGAATAAAAGAAATTGAAGTGAATTTTAATAGAAATGTAAAACATGATTCAGAAGAGTTTGCTAGACAATTAAAAGACCAAGAAAAAGGAATGAATGAGTTAACGGTTGATGAGTATCTAAAAAATAGAGAAAGATATATTGCTGAGGGCCGAGCGTTAGAAGGTAATGTTGCTCAACAAACCGCTCGAGAAGAAGCATTTTCTGATAAGCTTGCAGAACTTATGGCTAACGGAAAATCGTTTGATGAAGCAGAAAAAGAAGCTAAAGAATGGCTGAATACCCAAGCAGCACTTCATAATCCAGATCAAATTGCAGGTGGAAAACCAGATAAAATTGGTGGAATGGGGCATAAGGGCATTAATTCTTCAATTGGTTCCCAATGGAGATATAGAATTGATGTTGTTGATGAACAAATAAGAGAAATGGCAAGAAGTATGACACCTGGGCAATTAAAAAACACTTATTTGAATGTAAAACTGACACACTAGCCCAGGGGTGAAATGTCAATCATAAAAAT
>NZ_ML122597.1:0-14397 GCF_003844195.1 Rummeliibacillus sp. TYF005 | reverse complement strand
AAGAGCTCTTACTACTAATATACGAGGAGAGAAGCAAATGATAAAATTTTTGGTTAAAAGATTATTAGAGTTTATACCAGTTTTGTTCATCATCTCTTTTATAGTATTTGCATTGGTCTATATTGCAGGTGACCCTGTTGCATTGATGCTGCCAGAAGATGCAAGTACGGAAGATATCGAAAATTTAAGAATTGCTCTGGGGTTAGACCAACCTTTTATCGTTCAGTACGGTAAATATTTTATCGGTCTAGTGACAGGTGATTTTGGCGAATCATTTCGATATAATGCGGCTGCTTTACCTTTGGTATTAGAACGTTTGCCGGCAACTTTAGAACTGGCTGTAGCAGCATTAACGATAGCAATTGTTGTTTCAATTCCTTTAGGTATTTGGTCTGCGACAAGAAAAAATACACCAATAGATTTATTAGCTACTGGTGCAGCAGTTATTGGCAAGGCAATGCCAAATTTCTGGTTGGGCATTATGTTAATCCTATTCTTTTCAGTTATATTGGGGTGGTTTCCTGTGTCTGGTAGAGGGACATTCATTCATTTAGT
Organism: Rummeliibacillus sp. TYF005; assembly: GCF_003844195.1. Classification (NCBI taxonomy): domain Bacteria; kingdom Bacillati; phylum Bacillota; class Bacilli; order Caryophanales; family Caryophanaceae; genus Rummeliibacillus; species Rummeliibacillus sp. TYF005. The sequence goes on along the minus strand of NZ_ML122597.1, from coordinate 13,842 downwards.
TTTACCAGCAGTTACACTTGCAACGGGGATTGCAGCAGAAATGACACGTCTAATTAGATCCAATATGGTGGAGATTTTGAGCCAAGATTATATTCGTACAGCCAAAAGTAAAGGACTAAAAAAGTTTTTCATCGTTTATAAGCATGCTTTTCGAAATTCTCTTATTCCTGTAATTACAATTACAGCTCTACAAACCTCTACATTAGTTGGAGGAGCACTTATTACTGAAACTGTATTTTCTTGGCCGGGATTAGGACAGCTATTAATTCAGGCAGTAAATACGAGAGATATGGCAATTGTTCAAGCGAGTGTGTTTGTCATTTCCATCCTAGTAATTGTTATGAATCTCCTAGCTGATATTGCATATCGTCTCTTAGATCCTAGGATCAAATTTAACTAATGTGAGGTGTTTAAATGGTTGTTGAACATAAAAATTCTGATCAGCATCTAATAGATTCGAAAACTAATGGTAGTAGCTGGAAAATCTGGTTGAAAAGGCTTTGGAAAAGTAAAACGGGAACTGTAGGCCTGCTGGTTATATTTATCGTTATACTAACTGCGATATTAGCCCCTGTTTTAGCGCCATTTAATCCAAATGAGATTGATCCTGAGAAAATGTTAGTTCCGCCTTTTTGGAGCGAAGGTGGATCAATAGAACATCTTTTAGGAACAGATAATTTAGGCAGAGATATCCTAAGTAGGATTTTATATGGTTCTAGAGTTTCCTTATTAGTAGGAATTTCATCTGTAGTTTTAGCTGGTATATTAGGTGTTTTTATTGGACTAATTTCGGGATATTATGGTGGATTTCTAGATACTATTTTAATGCGAATAGTAGATGCATTTTTAGCTATTCCTAATATTCTATTTGCTCTAGTTTTTTTAGCAGTATTTGGACCAAGCGTTGTTACGTTAATTTTCGTTCTTGGTATAACAAATTGGGTATCATATGCACGGATTGTTCGCGGTGAGACATTGTCAGTGAAAGAAAGAGAATTTGTAAAAGCCGCAAGGGCAATAGGCGTAAAAAATATGATGATTATCATGCGGCATATTCTACCAAACGTCATTTCTTCATTTATCGTCATATCAACATTAAGTGTTGCAACAACTATTATTATGGAAGCTTCATTAAGTTTTCTTGGCCTTGGGATTCAGCCACCTACTGTCTCATGGGGAGGGATTTTAAGTGATGGCCGTGATTATTTGGCGACTAGCTGGTGGTTAGCAACCTTCCCAGGATTAGCAATCACTATTACTGTCTTAGCAATTATTTTCTTAGGGGATTGGTTAAGAGATATATTAGATCCCCGTACTAAAGGATAGGGGGGGATAAAATGAGCGAAGATAAAATTTTACTAAAAGTAGAAAATCTTCATACGTATTTCATAACTGAAACTGGGACTGTTCCATCAGTAAATGGAGTAAGTTTTGAAATGAATGAAGGGGAGACTGTAGCAATTGTAGGTGAATCAGGGTCAGGTAAAAGTGTTACCTCATTATCTATAATGGGTCTTATTGAATCTCCTGGGAAAATAGTAAATGGGAAAATTAAATTTAAAGATAAAGAGCTAAACAAATTACAAGAGAAGGAATATCGCCATCTACGAGGAAATGAAATCGCAATGATTTTCCAGGAACCATTAACTTCTCTAAACCCGCTATTTACTGTTGGAAACCAGATTTCAGAAACTATTGTCTTGCATCAAAAGATAGATAAAAAAACTGCAAGAAAACAATCAATAGAAATGTTAAGACATGTTGGTATACCAAGTCCTGAAAAAGTATATGATTCTTATCCTCATGTATTAAGCGGAGGGATGAGACAACGAGTGATGATTGCTATGGCTTTATCTTGTCGTCCTTATTTATTGATTGCGGATGAGCCAACAACTGCGTTAGATGTAACTATACAAGCACAAATATTAAATTTAATGCGTAATCTGAGTAAAAAACATGGAACTTCAATATTATTAATAACGCATGATTTAGGTGTTGTAGCAGAAATGGCAGACAAAGTAATTGTTATGTATGCAGGCCAAGTAGTTGAATATACAGATGTTTTTACGCTATTTCGCGAACCCAAACACCCTTATACAAAAGGATTGTTAAATAGTACTCCAAAATTCTTTGAAACAGACGAAAAGCTTGAATCTATTGAGGGAACTGTACCAACAATTAATGATATGCCAAAAGGTTGCAAGTTTCATCCGAGATGTCCATATGCAATGGAAAAATGTGTAGTAGAAGAACCACAAATAATGACGAGATTTCCTGGACATCAAATTAGATGCTGGCTATATGAGGAAGGGGGAAACTAAATGGTCAACTTACAAAATCAGTCTAGAAATGGTCAAGATGTGATAGAAGATAAAATTTTACTAGAAGTGAACGGGCTAAAAAAGTACTTTCATGTTGGAAAAAATCAAATTTTAAAGGCTGTAGATGGTATCGATTTTACTGTTCTACAAGGCGAAACATTAGGGATTGTTGGAGAGTCAGGTTGTGGAAAATCAACAACAGGAAACTTATTAATCCATCTTCTTGATAAAACAGAGGGGACAATTATTTTTAATGGTCTAGATATGGACAAAATGACGAAAGAAGAAATGCGAAAAAGTCGTGCGGATATTCAGATGATTTTCCAAGATCCGTATTCTTCTCTTAATCCTAGAATGAGAGTAAAAGACATAATAGCTGAGCCTATCAAAACACATACTAAATTATCAAAAAAAGAGATAAATGATGAAGTAAATCGATTACTTGATGCTGTTGGTTTAGATCGCTCATATGGAATTAGATATCCGCACGAATTTAGTGGGGGTCAACGTCAAAGAATTGGTATTGCAAGAGCAATTGCATTAAGACCAAAGTTAGTTATTTGTGATGAACCAGTATCAGCACTTGATGTGTCGATTCAAGCGCAAATCTTAAATTTGTTGATGAGACTTCAAAAAGAATTTAAATTGACGTTCATATTTATCGCTCATGGTTTACCCGCTGTCAAGTATATTAGTAACCGTATTGCCGTAATGTATCTTGGGAGGATTGTTGAGATTACGACAAAAAATGAGTTGTTTGAAAAACCTATGCATCCGTATACAGAAAGTCTCGTATCAGCTGTTCCTTTGCCAGATCCTACAATTAGGGATAAGAGGGAACGTATTGTTCTACAAGATGATATTCCAAGTAATTTAAATATACCTACAGGATGTAGATTCCATTCAAGATGTCCTTATGTTCAAGATATTTGTAAGATGAAGGAACCTTCTTTAAGCGAGTTAGAGAAGGGACATCAAGTTGCTTGCTTTTTTCCAAGAAACTTAAACTGATTAGGGAGGACTTAACTTATATGATTTCTTATGAACAGGGTACTCAAGTGTCAATGCTAAAATTATTAGAAGAATTAGTTAATATAGATTCTGGTTCCACATATAAAGAAGGAATAGATTTAATTGGCGATATTTTATCTAAAGAGTATCAAAAACTAGGATTTGATGTACAGGTTAACCATCAAGAGAGAAACGGGAATAATTTGGTCATAAGGCATAAAAGCGCAGAGAACCCTAAAATTATTCTAATAGGACACATGGACACTGTGTTTAAAAAAGGAACAGTTCGTAAGAGGCCGTTTAAAATTATAGGAGACCGAGCCTATGGACCTGGTGTCATTGATATGAAGGGAAGCCAAGTTGAGTTATTATACGCGATGAAGGAATTGGTAGAAAATAATCATTCTGTAGCAATTAAAAACGTAGAGATTGTTTTGAATAGTGATGAAGAGATTGGTTCACCAATTTCAAGAAGTCTCATCCAAAAAGTTGCTTTTGGAAAAGAATATGCCTTGATATTGGAGCCTGCACGATAAGATGGTTCTATTGTTAGCGAAAGAAAGGGAGGTGGAAATTATAAGCTAATTATTCGAGGAAAATCAGCCCATTCAGGCATTGAACCGGAGATAGGTGTTAGCGCCATTGAAGAGTTTGCGCATAAGGTCATTAAACTACATAGTCTTAATGATGAAGAGGAAGGGATTAATGTTAATGTTGGAATAATTCGTGGTGGTATTGCTGCCAATGTAGTAGCTCCCAGAGCAGAGGCTTATATCGATGTCCGAATCAGTAAAATTGAGCAAATGAAAATATTATCAAAAAAAATCAAAGAAATTTGCTCAGTATCAGACGTTCCAGGTACAAAAATAGAATTAATCGGAAGTATTGATCGTTATCCTATGGTAAAAGATGAGAAATCCCGAAAATTGTTATCAATCATTAAAGAAATCGGTTGTGAAATGGGAATAACCTTAAAAGACGTATCAACAGGAGGAGGTTCAGATGCTTCTACTACCGTTTCTTTAGGTATCCCAACTATTGATGGTTTAGGGCCAGTTGGAGGAAGACCACATAGTGAAGATGAATATTTAGAAATACCTTCGCTAGTCGAAAGAACCAATTTACTTATAAATATTATAAAAAGATTAAGCGAAGATAAAAATTAAATCTCAATAAAAAAGAATTGTTCTTCAATTAATTATAGAAGAACAATTCTTTTAGCTTTAATGTAGTAGCTTAACGTTGTCTACTTATTTGTAATTTCAGCAACTTTTTCAAGTGCAATGATAAAAGGTGGGTCGTTTTTTTGGTTGATAAATTCGTAGCGTAGAACATGAACCTTTTTCTGTGGAAGGTTTGAAACGTATTCGATTACTTGATCACGTTCTTCTTTTCCGCCTTCATGACCATAATAGACGACTAAAACAATCATGCCACCTACTTTTAAAAGTTTTAGTAAACTTTCAATTGCTTGCAAAGTTGTATTTGGTTTAGTGATGATTTGATGTTCACTTCCGGGTAAATAACCTAGATTGAAAATAGCTGCACTGATCGGCTGTTGTACATATTGAGCCACGTTCTCGTGTCCATCTAAAATAGTAGATACTCTATTTGCCATTCCAACTTCGGTTAACCGTTTATTTGTAGATTCAATTGCCTGTTGTTGCACATCAAATGCAAAGACATGACCGTTTTCGCCTACTAATTGAGCGAGAAATGTCGTGTCGTATCCGTTACCAGCAGTGGCATCTACAACGATGTCTCCAGTTTCCACAGTTTCTTTTAATAGAAATTGAGCGTATTGTAAAACGCGTTGTAATTTCATATTACTTGCCTTCTTCCACTTTGTAGAACTTACCTTGCCAACTTCCACGTCTTTCTAATTCGGCATCTATCCCATTTAAAACTTCCCATTTGTTTACAGACCACATTGGTCCGATCATTAAGTCGATTGGTCCATCACCAGTGATTCGTTGAACAACCATTTCTGGTGGAATTACTTCTAATTGGTCTGCTACTAAATTGATGTAGGCATCTTTGTCCATTAGTTCGAGCATACCTTTTTCATATTGTTTAACGAGTGGAGTGCCTTTTAACAAATGAAGTAGATGTATTTTAATCGCTTGTACATCTAATTTTGCTACTTCTTTGGCAGTTTCCATCATCATATCGTAATCTTCTAGTGGTAAACCATTGATGATATGCGTACAAACACGAATACCGTGTTTGCGAAGTTTCTCTACACCTTCAATATAAGTGGCATAATCATGTGCGCGGTTGATCAAATTAGCAGTACGGTCATGCACTGTTTGTAACCCAAGTTCAACCCATAAATAAGTCCGTTGATTTAATTCGGCTAAATATTCCACAACATCTTCGGGCAAGCAATCGGGTCGAGTCGCAATACTTAAACCCATAACACCTTCACATGCAAGAGCTGCTTCAAATTTTTCTTTTAGAACTGCAAGTGGCGCATGTGTATTGGTATAGGCTTGGAAATAAGCCATTGTCTTACCGTCTTTCCATTTATGTTGCATTTTTTCTTTAATTTTTTCAAATTGAACAGGGATTGGATCAACACGGTCACCCGCAAAGTCACCTGAACCTGCAGCACTACAGAATGTACATCCTCCAAACGCAACTGTGCCGTCACGGTTTGGACAGTCAAATCCGGCGTCTAGTGCAACTTTATAGACTTTACATCCAAATTCATCGCGCAAATAGCGATTCCATGTATAATAACGCTTCCCATCTGAAGGAAAAGGAAAGTCGTTGTTTTTTAAATCTGTCATAATTTCAACTCCTCAACTTCTTATTTTATCACGGTTAAGTGAAAGAGGACGAATACTTTCTATTAACAGTCTAAAAGATATAAATTGTGTATATTGGTTGTGCATTTTAAGAAAGGTTGATAGTATTACTTAGATGCGCGAAATAAATTAGAATTTTATTTAGTTTACTGTTTGTAAACGTGATATAAATGGAGGATTTGCAATGCCTAGAAGTGTTTGGTTATTAATTATTGGGATGCTTATCAATACTGTAGGTAGCTCATTTTTATGGCCATTAAATACAATTTATATGCATGATCATCTAGGACAATCGCTATCAGTTGCAGGGCTTGTGCTTATGGGGAATGCTGCGGCAGGTGTTATTGGTAATCTAATTGGTGGCTATGTTTTTGATAAATTTGGTGGCTTTAAGTCAATTCTGTTAGGAACTATTATCTCGATTCTTGGTTTGATTTGTTTAGTAATTTGGCATGGATGGCCTCATTATGTTTGGTTTTTAACTTTAATTGGTTTCAGTGGGGGAATTGTATTTCCTAGTATGTTTGCGATGGTTGGCACTGCTTGGCCAGAAGGGGGAAGAAAAGGATTCAATGCAATCTACCTTGCCCAAAATTTAGGAGTCGCAATCGGTCCAGCGTTAGCTGGTGTAGTTGCCAATAAGAGTTTCGACTATTTATTTGTTGCAAACTTAATAATGTATATACTATTTTTCTTTGTCGCTTTATCTTATAAAGGTATTTCAACAGATAATGGAATGGCACCACCTTCAGTAATTAGCGAAAGTAGTAATATAAAGAATCGTTCGACACTAAATGCACTTATTATTTTGGGAATTGGATATCTTTTAAGTTGGATGGTTTATACCCAATGGACAACAACAATTTCCTCTTATACTCAAGATCTGGGTATATCTTTGAACCAATATAGTTTACTTTGGACAACAAATGGGTTGTTAATCGTATTAGGTCAACCACTTATTAATCCGATTGTTAAGAAAATGGGGGAATTTTATAAAGGTCAAATCTTTATAGGTATTGTTATTTTTATCATCTCATTTGCTGTGGTCAGTTATGCAGCTACATTTAAAATGTTCCTTGTGGCCATCATGATATTAACTTTTGGAGAAATGTTCGTCTGGCCAATAGTGCCGACTATTGCGAGTTCGCTTGCTCCAAAAGGAAAAGAAGGTTTTTACCAAGGACTTATTAATAGTTTTAGTGCGATAGGTAAAATGATAGGACCTTTTTTAGGAGGGGTATTGGCAGATCAATACGGTATGAAGATTACATTCTTTGTCTTGATCGGTATATTGGCCATTGCTTTGATACCTTACATGCTTTATGATCGTCCGTTAAAACAAAATGAAAGAGATAATGCTTGATAGTTTGTCGTATGTACTACATGCAAAACTTCATATTTTTCGGGGAGTGGATCTCGAGTGCATTTTCTCCTATAAATCTAAAAAAGATGAATTCGTATAAAAAACGAATTCATCTTTTTTATTGAACTAGTATCGGCTACCAAATTCTTGTGTACCATAAGTAGGCATTTGTGCATTAGGTATATTTTCTACAACACCTACACCTATTTCTTTGAAATTTGCATTTAGAATATTTGCGCGGTGTCCAGATGAATTCATCCAGCTATTCATAAAATCAGCGGCAGTACGTTGACCAGTTGCGATATTTTCACCGGCATAATAATACTTGTAATTTGCTTGTCTTAGAATAGTATCGAAACTACCATATACAGGACTATAATGAGAAAAATAATGGTTTTTTGCCATGTCCATTGATTTAATTATTGCGATTTTTGTCAACATAGGATTTTCTTTTAATGCTTTACGACCTTCTTTGGCACGTTCTTTGTTGACAGTTTTAATAATTTCTTGTTGCTTAGCTTTATTTCCATAATCTATATAGCTGTCAACAAATTCTCCACTTTTAATCCATCCCACTGAAACATGAATCCAACCATTTTCTGTTGTTTTCGATACATGGTATATCCCACCGTTCAATGTGCTGGATTTCTTTCCATTTACTTTATTATAAAGAGTTGTTTGTTTATTTAAGTATACATAATTACCTATAAAACCGTCTTTCACCCATTTTCCACTTGTTGTTTTCATCCATTTTTTTGATGCAAGTTGGGCAATTTTAAGTTTAGTTTTGGCAGGGGCTATTGTAAGTGTTCCAAAACCACCTTTTGCCTTAAAGTATTGGCTTTTTTGTTTAAGTGTCACATTTAATTGTTTAACAATTAGTTTTCTTTTAATCACTCGAGTATTTTTCGCTTTGTCTTTTACAGAGTAGACTAGTGTATAAGTACCCGCTTTTTTTAAGTTGTATTTTCCAGTTACTTTAATCTTGTTGCTAAGATTCCCATCCACTTTGTCATAAGCTGACACCCCTTTTAAAGGTTGGAATGTTTGTCCTATGTATACAGTTTTAGTTGTTACCCCTTTGATACTAGGTTTAACTGTATCTTTAGTTGTCGCGTTAGCGGTTATAGATCCTAGTGCTAAAGTTGCTCCGAGGATAGCTGCTGTTATGAAAGATTTTATTTTCATATTTTCCCCTCCGTTTCCATGCATAATTTTACTATTTATCATAGAATCGTACAATGATGCATAGATATCGGGTATAAATACTTATATTAACATTACGTAAAATAGTATAAATGTAAAATTAATCTATATATGAAAACCAATATCATCAAAATGAGAAAATAGGAAATTATTAATTATCGTATTTAAATATAGATTTATAAGAATAGAAAATATTTAAATTCATATATTTACTTATAAACCCAAAGAATCTCTAAAACTATTAAAATTTCAGGGAATTAAAAGAGTCTTATTTTTCTTACAAAATAGTATAGGGATCATTATTACGAAAAGGAGGGGCTGGGTTGAAAAAAATTTTCAGTTCTGCAGAAGAAGCAATAGATAATCTTCAAAATGGTATGACGATTATGGTAGGAGGATTTGGCTTAGTTGGTATACCTGAGCAACTAATTATCGCTATCGAAAAAAAAGGAGTAAACGATTTAACAGTCATTTCTAATAACTGTGGTATCGATGACTGGGGGCTAGGCTTACTCTTAAAAAAGAAACAAATTCGTAAAATAATCGCTTCATACGTTGGAGAGAATAAAGAATTTGAGCGACAAGTGCTTACTGGTGATATAGAAGTTGAATTGATTCCACAGGGAACGTTGGCAGAAAAAATCCGCGCTGGTGGAGCAGGAATACCGGCTTTTTATACACCAGCTGGAGTTGGTACACAAATTGCGGAAGGAAAAGAAATACGGAAATTTGGTGATAAGGATTTTTTACTGGAGGAGTCACTAGTAGCGGATATCGCTTTTATAAGGGCTCATAAATCGGATACATTTGGAAATTTACAATATAACAAAACAGCACAGAATTTTAACCCAATCATGGCGGCTGCAGCCAAAACAACAATTGTAGAAGTAGAAGAAATAGTTGAAGTAGGCCAACTTGAACCAGGTACCATTCATACACCAAGTATATATGTACAAGGAATATTCCAAGCAAAACAGCAAAAGCGAATTGAAAGAATAACTACACGTTCATAGGGGGAGAACATTTGAATATTCGTGAAAGAATCGCTAGAAGAGCGGCAGAAGAAGTAAAGAATGGGAATTATGTGAATCTAGGAATAGGGATGCCGACTTTAGTTGCAAATTTTATAGAAGGAAAAACTGTAATTTTGCAATCAGAGAATGGATTATTAGGAATCGGACCTTATCCTACTGTAGAAGAACTGGATCCAGATCTGATCAATGCAGGTAAAGAAACAATCACAACTGTACCAGGAGCTTCTTTTTTTAGTAGTGCGGAATCCTTTGCGATGATTCGAGGAGGACATATAGATGTAGCTATATTGGGGGGGATGGAAGTATCTGAAAAAGGAGACCTTGCCAATTGGATGATCCCAGGAAAAATGATAAAAGGAATGGGAGGCGCAATGGATCTTGTCCATGGAGCCAAAAAAGTAATCGTTATTATGGAACATAATGCGAAAAATGGGGCTCCAAAGATTAAAAAGGATTGTGAGTTACCGCTGACTGGAAAAGAGGTAGTTGACTTGATCATTACCGAAAAAGCAGTGATAGAAGTAACAAAAGAGGGATTAGTATTAAAAGAGATAATGGATGGATTTACAGTAGATGATGTAGTAAATAGTACTGAGGCCGAATTGATTTTAAGGTGAATCATGTATGTTCTTCCTACTTCTAATGGAAGTATCTATTTATAAGAATTTCACAATTTTACTAAATCTCTTGTCAATTTACGTAACTTCGATTAGAATATAACTCAATATGATATGACTGTGAAAGGGAATAGTAGGTTTATCTTGATTTTAAAGAGAGCTAGCGGTTGGTGGAAGTTAGTAAATCGGTAAATTGAACTCGCCCAGGAGTCACTATGGTGAAATAAATGATAGCCAAAGTCGTTTTCCGCGTTAAGGAATCAAGTTGAGTGCTAACACTAATTTGGGTGGTACCGCGGGAGATTTTTGCTCTCGTCCCTTTTATAGGGACGAGAGTTTTTATATTTCACGGAATCTTCCATATTAGAAGTGAACGAACTATCGTTGTTTAAACAAGAAGGAGGAAGAACCATTGAACTTTAATCATCAAGAAATCGAGAAAAAGTGGCAAAAATACTGGGCTGAACATTCTACATTCAAAACAGTAAATGACAATTCAAAACCAAAATTTTATGCATTAGATATGTTCCCTTATCCATCTGGGGCTGGTCTACATGTAGGACACCCTGAAGGATATACTGCAACTGATATCTTATCACGCTTCAAACGTATGCAAGGCTTTAATGTCATGCATCCAATAGGCTGGGATGCTTTTGGTCTTCCAGCGGAACAATATGCACTTGATACAGGGAATGACCCAGCTGAATTTACACTAAAAAACATTGCTACATTTAAACGTCAAATTCAAGAATTAGGCTTTAGCTATGACTGGGATCGAGAAATTAACACAACTGATCCAGAGTATTATAAATGGACACAATGGATTTTCATCCAACTTTACAAAAAGGGTCTAGCTTATATTGATGAAGTTGCTGTAAACTGGTGCCCAGCTCTTGGTACAGTACTTGCAAATGAAGAAGTTATCGATGGTAAATCAGAACGTGGTGGTCATCCAGTTGAACGTCGTCCGATGAAACAATGGATGTTGAAAATTACAGCATATGCTGATCGTTTAATCGATGATTTAGATGAAGTGGATTGGCCAGAAAATATTAAAGATATGCAACGTCACTGGATTGGCCGTTCTGAAGGTGCTGAAGTAGATTTCAATATTAAAGGTACTGACAAACATTTCCGTGTATTTACTACTCGCCCTGATACACTATTTGGTGCAACATACACAGTCCTTGCTCCAGAACATGCATTAGTAAAAGAAATTACAACTGATGCACAACGTGAAGCTGTAGAAGCATATCTTGACAAAGTAAAAGTGAAATCAGATCTTGAACGTACTGATTTAGCAAAAGAAAAGACTGGTGTATTCACTGGTGCTTATGCAGTGAATCCTATTAATGGTAGAGAAATTCCTATTTGGATTGCAGATTATGTATTATCTAGCTATGGTACAGGTGCAATCATGGCAGTTCCTGCACATGATGATCGTGATTATGAATTTGCAAAACAATTCAATTTACCAATCATTCCTGTATTGGAAGGCGGAGATGTGACAAAAGAAGCGTTCACTGAAGATGGTCCACATATCAACTCTGGTTTCTTAAACGGTTTAGGCAAAGCGGAAGGTATTAAAAAAGCAATCGAATGGCTTGAAGAAAACAAAGTCGGTGAAAAGAAAGTTTCTTACCGTCTACGTGACTGGTTATTCTCTCGTCAACGTTACTGGGGTGAACCAATTCCTGTCATTCACTGGGAAGACGGTACAATTACTACAGTTCCTGAAGAAGAACTTCCATTAGTTTTACCAAAAACATCTGATATCCGTCCAAGTGGTACAGGTGAATCACCACTCGCTAATATTGAAGATTGGGTAAATGTTGTAGACCCTGTAACAGGTAAAAAAGGTCGTCGTGAAACAAATACAATGCCACAATGGGCTGGTTCAAGTTGGTACTTCTTACGCTATATCGATCCACATAACAAAGAAGCTATTGCAGATCCAGAATTATTAAAACGTTGGTTACCAGTTGATATCTATATTGGTGGTCAAGAACATGCAGTGCTTCACTTGCTATATGCTCGTTTCTGGCACAAAGTTCTATATGATCTAGGTGTTGTTCCAACAAAAGAACCTTTCCAAAAACTATTCAACCAAGGTATGATCCTAGGTGAAGGTAATGAAAAAATGTCCAAATCAAAAGGAAATGTTGTAAACCCTGATGATATTGTTGCTAGTCACGGTGCTGATACACTTCGTCTTTACGAAATGTTCATGGGACCACTTGAAGCTTCAATTCCTTGGTCTACAAATGGTTTAGATGGTGCACGTCGTTTCTTAGATCGAATTTGGCGTCTATTTGTTAACGAAGAAACTGGTTCACTTTCAGATAAAATTAAAGCTTCAAATGATACAACTTTAGAAAAGGTTTACCATCAAACAGTTCAAAAAGTAACAGATAATAACGAACATATTCGTTTTAACACATCTATTTCACAAATGATGGTCTTTATCAATGAATGCTATAAAGCAGATGTTGTACCAACAGCATATGCTGAAGGATTTGTGAAAATGCTAGCACCAATTGCTCCTCATATTGCTGAAGAACTATGGACTATACTTGGTCACAAAGAAACAATCACATACGAACCATGGCCAACATTTGATCCAGCAAAACTTGTTGATGATGAAATTGAAGTAGTAGTTCAAGTAAATGGTAAAGTACGAGCAAAACTAATGGTAGCAAAAGACGCTTCACGTGAAGAACTAGAAAAAGCAGCATTAGCAGACGAACATGTTCAAGAATTTATCGCTGGCAAAGATATTAAAAAAGTCATTGCTGTACCAGGCAAATTAGTAAATATCGTTGCAAAATAAATCTCATTTCAATATTTAATTGATATATTAGGCATTAAAAAATATATTTTTCTTATTTGCAAATATTTATATAAAACAATATTGAATCTTATGAACCTTAGCCTAAAACCACGTTATTCTGTATAATTAGAATAACGTGGTTTTTTAATTCATAATTGTATTAATATGGTAATCATATGAATCAATGATATAAATAGAAAAAGTGAGATATTGTTGGTATTAAAAAATTAAAATATATTTATCTAGGAATTGGAGGGAAACAATTGAAAAGTAAATTATTTTTACTCATGTTTTTATTCGTTTTATGCGCCATGCCAATCGTTTCAAATGCAGAAGAAAATAGTTCTACTCCTGAAGCCACAGATGCTTACACTTTAGAGTTACCTTCAAAATTTAAAACAGTGGAAGTAAAGAAAAACGTAAATTTAACTATTGTTAAAAAATATAGTGATGGAAGAACGGAGCAAATTGAAAATAATAATAATGTTCTATGGAAGAGTTCAAATTCTTTAATTTCCATTAAGGGCAATCAATTAGTACCAAAAAAAATTGGAAAAGTTACGTTAACTGTTACTTATGAAGGGAAAACAAACAGCTTTGATATTAAAATCGTAGATACAAAAAAGCCTGTTCTATCGGGTGTTTCCAAT
>NZ_ML122596.1:0-14536 GCF_003844195.1 Rummeliibacillus sp. TYF005 | reverse complement strand
GGGAGTTAATCACTCCCTCCTACTCGATTTAACTAGCCGTGTAGGAAAATGATATCTACACGGCTTTTTTAGTGATAGAAATGACAACTTTATATTCATACTCGATTTTTCACACAATTATTGATACTATAAACTTACTGAATACTTCAAAGGGGGAATCCTGTGTTACTTGATAAAAAAAGAAGGCTGGGCAAACAGCTTGAAGAATTATCAGTAGGGGAGTCGATTCAGCTAACAGAGAGAATAGAGGATAAGGATTTATTATTATATTTAGGTTTAACAAATGACAATAATCCTTTGTACATACAACATGACTATGCTGCATCAACCGCTTATGAAAAACCAGTAGTACCGACTATTATGCTGACTGGAATAGTTACTTCAGCTATTTCCAAACATTTACCAGGTGCAGGATCATATATTTGTGCTCAAACCTTTCACTTTCCTACTCCTTTATATCATTATGAAACAGTTCAAATTCAATTAACGGTAGAAAATATTGACACTATTAATCGTCAGATAAAAGTGAAAGTTGAAGGATTAAATAGTAAGGAAGAAATTGTGTTAGAGGGTACTGTAACAGCTATTCCACCAATTCACCCAAAATGAATTTGGTAACAAAGGGTATTGGATTAAAAACATCATAGAGCAAATTAGATTTGAGATGGGGGTTTCAAATCAATTGCGGAGGCATATAAATGACAAACAAAATACTTGTAGTGGACGATGAATTATCAATTGCGACTTTATTACAATACAATTTAAAACAAGCTGGATACGATGTGATCATAGCAAATGATGGACGCGATGGTTTGCAGAAAGCAATTTCTGAAAAACCAGATTTAATTTTGTTAGATTTAATGCTACCAAAATTAGATGGTATGGAAGTTTGCAAAGAATTACGTATAAAAAAACTGGATATCCCAATAATAATGCTTACTGCAAAGGACGATGAGTTTGACAAAGTACTTGGCCTAGAGTTAGGTGCCGATGACTATATGACAAAGCCATTCAGTCCAAGAGAAGTAATGGCACGCGTTAAAGCAGTTTTAAGACGTTCTAAGGTGATCAAAAACTCTCAAGAAATAGAGGAAGAGAGTTCAGAGGAAAAATCTTATCACTTTGGTCGTTTAAATGTTTATCCAGATCGTTTTGAAGTATTTATGGATGATAAGTTATTGGAATTTACGCCAAAGGAATTTGAATTGCTTGTATATCTTTTGGAAAATAAGAATCGAGTTTTAACTCGTGATCAATTATTAAGTGCTGTATGGCATTATGATTTTGCAGGTGATACACGTATAGTAGATGTTCACATTAGCCATTTACGTGATCAAATTGAAGAAAATAGCAGAAAGCCGAAGTTTATCAAGACAATTCGAGGTTTAGGTTATAAATTCGAGGAGCCAAAAAATTGATACAATCTTTAAGATTTCGTTTACTGATTACTTTTAGTTCATTATATATTGTTACTTTAGCTGGTCTAGGAATTACTCTGGGTCAGCTTTTCCCGCTATTAGTAAAAGATACTGTTAGGTCAAATTCTATTAAAGCTAAAGATGATGTGATGCATGCTATTAAGGAACAACATGTTTCATTAACAGAATCTCAAGAACGTGCAATTATTAATTCCATTAAAGATAATACAAATTTACAAGATTTATCTGATATACGATTGCAGTTTTGGATTTTGCTTGCAATTATTTTCATATTAGCTTTTATTATTTTAATAATGGTGACGTATCGTCTTATTAAAAATTTATCGCAGCCTATAGATAATGTTATGATGACAGCATTTGAACTTGCGAAGGGCAATTACCGTGCACGTGCATATGAAATTACTGGTTCACCGACATTGCGTTTAAGTAAGGCAATCAATGTTCTAGCACGTAATTTACAAGATATTGTGATTGTTCGTGAAATTGAACAAGAACGTTTAAAAACGTTGATTGAGAATATGGGTAGTGCACTAATCATGATTGGACGAGAAGGCGAAATAACAATTGTCAATCGAACTTTTACTGAGTTATTTGATCAAACATATGAAGACGTTAAAAGACAACTATTTCGAGAATTGGGGCTACCTATCGAATTAGAGGAATTTGTAGATCATGTTTTTATGACCGAAATTCCATATAGGAAACAAATTCATATTCAAGTTGAAAAAGGCTATTTTGATATGGAGGTTTACGGTGCGCCTGTAGTTGGAGAACATGGACTTTGGCTTGGTGTAGTGATCGTAATGCATGATATTACGGAGTTGAAAATGCTTGAACAAGTTCGTAAAGACTTCGTAGCAAACGTATCACATGAGCTAAGAACACCTATTACATCTATTAAAGGTTTTTCTGAAACATTGTTAGACGGTGCATATAAAGATCAAGAAACCTTATTGAATTTCTTAGATATAATGTATCAAGAAAGCAATCGTTTGCAGATGCTTGTAAATGATCTACTAGATTTATCTAAAATAGAAAAAACAGGTTTTACAGTGAATATGGAAAAAACAAGTTTAAAAGATGTCATTATTCGAACTATAGAAATGACAAATCAGAAATTAGACGAAAAGAATATGCATTTTGAAGCAATTATTGATGAAGAGGTTTATATAAATGGAGATAATAACCGTTTAGTCCAAGTCATGATGAATTTAATGATTAATGCCATTAATTATTCACCTGAAAACACAAAGATACTAGTTCATCTATATGAAGAATCTCAAAATGCTATTGTCGAAATATCAGATGAGGGTATAGGTATTAGTGAAGAAGAACTTCCGCGAGTATTCGAACGCTTTTACCGTGTAGATCGCGACCGTAGTAGAAATTCGGGTGGAACAGGTTTAGGTTTAGCTATTGTTAAACATTTAGTTGAGGTACATCATGGGAAAATCGAAGTTGAAAGCAGCGTAGGAAAAGGAACAACAATGCGTCTGATCTTTCCGAGAATAGAAAAGTAATTCATTTACAATGACTTAACATTAAGTTTATATTATCTTCAAATTTAGTAATTATACTAATTTATGAAGCCCCCTTCAAATTATATAATACAAAAAGAGAGTTGCATTATTACATGCGCTCTCTTTTTGTATGAGCGAACGTTTTTTCGCATTTTACATAGTCGTCTTTTCCTTTCTTATTATAGGCATGGTAAAATAATAAGAACGAATCATTCATGAAAAATTATTATTAGATAAAAAATGAGTTAATTATTTAGGAGTGTGCCAAAATGACAAAGGAAAAATTACTTTTATTAGATGGTAATAGTTTGGCTTATCGAGCGTTTTTTGCGTTGCCATTGTTAACAAATGACCAAGGAATTCATACAAACGCGATTTATGGATTTACCACTATGTTACAAAAAATTTTGGAAGAGGAAAAGCCGACGAAAATGCTTGTTGCATTTGATGCTGGGAAAACAACCTTCCGACATAAAACATATTCCGAATACAAAGGTGGTCGTCAAAAAACACCTCCAGAATTATCTGAGCAATTCCCGTACCTTAGAAAATTACTTGATGCTTATCGGATTAAACAATATGAGTTAGAAATGTATGAAGCAGATGATATTATTGGCACATTGAGTAAAGAAGCGGATGAAAAAGGTCTTGAAGTTATTATTGTTTCAGGAGATAAAGACTTAACACAATTAGCATCTAACAATACAACTGTATATATTACTCGTAAAGGCATGACAGATATTGAACATTATACGCCGGATCATATTAGTGAAAAATATGGACTGACACCCCACCAAATTATTGATATGAAGGGATTAATGGGTGACTCATCTGATAATATTCCTGGTGTTCCTGGCGTAGGTGAGAAAACGGCGATTAAGCTTTTAAAACAATTTCCTACTGTAGAAGAAGTTTATGCGCATCTAGAAGAAGTAAGTGGAGCAAAACTGAAAGAAAAGCTTGGAAACAACGAAGAACAAGCGAAAATGAGTAAACAACTAGCAACGATTAATCGTGAGGCTCCAATTGAAGTTAAACTGGATGATCTAAACTATGAAGGTCCTGATGTGGAAAATCTATTTGCTTTATGGCAAGAACTTTCGTTTAAATCATTAATCGAAAAAAGTGAATACGAATCCGAAGCAAAGGAAACAGCAGAGTTGAATTTTGAAATTATCGACGATCTTACTGCTGATCAATTAACTAGTCCGATGGCGATCCATCTAGAATTAGCTGACGAACACTATCATACTTGCGATAAATTTGGTGTGGCAATTGCAAATGGTGACATAGCTTACTTTGTTCCGTTTGAAAAAGTCTTGGCGTCAGGAAATCTTAAATCTTGGCTTGAAGATGATTCAAAGAAAAAATATTTATTTGATTCGAAGGCAACTCAAGCAGCATTTTTGCGTAGTGGTATTAAGTTAAAAGGAGTAGAGTTTGATCTACTACTAGCAGCCTATATTTTAAATCCCGCAATGTCATCAGATGATGTAGCTGTTGTGGCAAAAGAATTCGGTTATAGAGATGTTCAATCGAATGACGTTGTTTATGGAAAAGGAGCTAAAAAAACAGTCCCTGAACAAATAGTTATAGCAGAACATACATGTCGAAAAGCCTCAGCTGTATGGAATCTTCAAGTAAAACTTGAAGAACAGTTAAAAACCAACGAACAATATGATCTATACCGTAATCTAGAATTGCCATTAGCTACTATTCTTAGTGAAATGGAAAGTGAGGGAGTTGCAGTTGATCGCAATCGTCTCATCGAAATGGGTGCAGAACTAACCGCTAAGCTAAAAGAGATTGAAGAGAATATATATCAAATCGCAGGAGAAAAATTTAATATCAATTCACCAAAGCAACTAGGAGTTATTTTGTTTGAAAAACTTGGTCTACCTGTTATTAAAAAGACAAAAACAGGTTATTCAACGGCTGCAGATGTGTTAGAAAAACTAGCTCCAGAGCATGAAATTATTCAACATATTTTACAATATCGTCAACTTGGCAAACTACAATCTACCTATATTGAAGGGTTGTTAAAGGTCATTCATGAAGAGGATCAAAAAATCCATACACGCTATCAACAAGCGTTAACGTCAACAGGACGTTTAAGTTCAACAGATCCTAACTTACAAAACATTCCGGTTCGTCTAGAAGAAGGGCGAAAAATTCGCCAAGCATTTGTTCCTTCTCATGAAGGTTGGAAAATGTTTGCTGCCGATTATTCTCAAATCGAATTACGTGTACTTGCACATATGTCTAACGATGAAAATTTGATCAATGCTTTTAACCATGGCATGGATATTCATATGAAAACAGCAATGGATGTTTTTCATGTTGGAGAAGAAGAAGTTACATCAAATATGAGACGTACTGCCAAAGCCGTTAACTTTGGAATAGTATATGGTATTAGTGATTATGGTTTATCACAAAATTTAAATATTACCCGTAAAGAAGCTGCTGAATTTATCGAGCGCTATTTTAAAAGCTTCCCTGGCGTCCAAAATTATATGAAAAATATCGTAGAAGAGGCAAAGAAAAAAGGCTATGTAACAACAATACTAAACCGCAGACGTTACTTGCCCGATTTAAATAGTTCAAACTTCAACTTACGTAGTTTTGCAGAACGTACTGCTATGAATACACCGATTCAAGGAAGTGCAGCAGATATTATTAAAAAAGCAATGATTGATATGGCTAAAGCTTTAAAAGAGCAAAAACTTCAAGCGAAAATGTTATTACAAGTACATGATGAATTGATCTTCGAAGCACCCGAGGAAGAAATTCCTGTACTTGAAAAATTAGTACCAGAAGTTATGGCAAATGCATTTAAATTACAAGTACCATTAAAAGCTGATTATGCATCAGGTCCAACATGGTATGAAACAAAATAAAGGAGTGATCGCATGCCAGAATTACCTGAAGTTGAGGGAGTTGTGCGTGCACTTCAACCTGTCGTGACGGGGAAAATAATCCGTCGCGTTCAGGTTTCAAATACAATTTGTACCTCTATAAAAGAAGGAAAAGCATGTATTATCAAGGGGATGGACCCTGAAATTTTTTCAGACGCAATAAAAAATATGACTATTAAAGAAGTTAAACGACGTTCTAAGTACATCTATTTCTTCTTAGAGAAAGACAATATAAACTATGTACTAGTGAATCATTTAGGGATGACAGGTGCGTGGTTTCACGTACGTTCATTAGAAGAAATAACTGAAGCAAAATTTCAAAAGCACATACATATCGTGTTTACTTTTGGAGAGAAAGAATTTCTTGTATATGCTGACATACGACGATTTGGCGAACTGCGTCTACTCCATTCAATTGAGGAGTATCCACCTCTATTAGAAATAGCACCAGAGCCTTTTTCAAAAGAAGCATTGCCTTATTTTTTAGCAAAAGCAAAATTACCAAAATATGCGAACAAGGCAGTGAAAGAAGTGATTATGGATGGGCATGTAATTGCAGGCTGCGGCAACATTTATGCAACTGAATCTTTATTTCGTATGAAAATTCATCCTGCACGAAAAGTTTCAAGAATCAGTGAAAAAAGAAAGAAAGACTTATTTTATACAATTGTGGACATTTTACAAGAAAGTATTGATGCTGGTGGGTCTAGTATTTCTGATTATCGAAACATCAATGGTGAAGCAGGTGGCATGCAGGATCGATTGAAGATGTATGGAAAGAAAACGTGTCCAATATGTCATACTAATACAAAACAATTGGTAATTTCAGGACGTAATTCAGTGTACTGTCCAAATTGTCAACATTAAGGGTGAGTGAAGAAATGATTATTGGTTTAACAGGAAGTATTGCAAGTGGTAAAAGTACAGTAGCAAAAATGTTACAAGAATTAGGTTTTCCAATTGTCGATGCCGACATTGTTGCGAGAGTTGTAGTAGAACCAGGTACAGAGACATTAGATAAAATTGTAGATGTATTTGGAAAAGATATATTACTAGATAACGGCAGTTTAAATCGTGCAAAATTAGGAGATATAATTTTCCATAATCCATCAAAAAGAAAAGAATTAAATGATATTATGCATCCAGCTATTCGTCAAGAAATGTTGCGTCAAAGGGATGAATGGATTGAAAAAGGGGAAAAACATATAATAATGGATATTCCATTACTTTTTGAAAGTCGATTACAACATTTTGTGGAGAAAATTTTAGTCGTTTCTGTTTCTGAGGAAACCCAACTAGCAAGATTGATGGAAAGAAATCACTTATTAGAGGAGGAAGCAAAAGCTAGAATAGCTTCTCAATTACCTCTTTCTGTAAAAGAAAAGGGTGCTGATGCGGTCATTTATAATAATGGAAACTTAGAAAATACCCGTGCTCAACTGTTGAAAATACTGGATTTATGGGACTGCAACTGTTAAAAAGATATAAATTTCTGAAAATATAAATTTTAAAATATAGATTAAATTATGTTTTACTTTCTAATAAATGTGCTATACTATTTGTGAATAATACAAATTAAGTATAACGTAGTGAATAGGGAGGATATTATTCATGACAGTTTCGATTGCTATTAACGGATTTGGCCGTATTGGACGTATGGTATTCCGTCAAGCGATTCTACAAGATGATTTAAATATTGTTGCGGTAAATGCAAGTTATCCAGCTGAGACATTAGCTCATTTGGTTAAATATGATACATCTCATGGTAAATTTGATGGTGAAGTAAAAGCAGAAGAGGATGCGCTAATCGTAAATGGTAAGCGTGTACAACTTGTAAATGAACGTAACCCTCAAAACTTACCTTGGAAAGAAATGGACGTAGATGTTGTTATTGAAGCAACTGGTAAGTTCAATGAACGTAGTAAAGCAGCATTACATCTTGAAGCAGGTGCAAAAAAAGTAATTTTAACAGCACCAGGAAAAAATGAAGATGTCACTATTGTAATGGGCGTTAATGATGAAAAATTAGATCTTTCTAAACATGATGTTATTTCAAATGCAAGTTGTACAACAAACTGCCTTGCACCAGTTGCAAAGGTTTTAAATGATACATTTGGTATCATCAATGGTTTAATGACAACTGTTCATTCATATACAAATGACCAAAAAAATATTGATAATCCACATAAAGACTTACGTCGTGCTCGTGCATGTGCTGAATCGATCATTCCTACTTCTACAGGTGCAGCTAAAGCGTTAACACTTGTGTTACCTGAATTACAAGGTAAATTACATGGTATGGCATTACGTGTTCCTACACCTGATGTATCATTAGTCGATTTAGTAGTAGACCTGCAACGTGATGTAACTATTGAAGAAGTAAACGAAGCATTTAAAAATGCTGCTGAAGGTCCTTTAAAAGGTATTTTAGATTTCACGATGGAACCACTTGTTTCTCGTGATTACTATACAAATCCAGCTTCAGCAACTATTGATGGTCTTACAACAATGACTATTGGTGGCAATAAAGTAAAAGTTATTGCTTGGTACGATAACGAATGGGGTTACTCTGCACGTGTTGTAGACTTAACAAAAAAAGTTGTTTCTGAATTAAAACAACAAGAAGTTAACGTTTAAATTTTTTTAAATAATACTAAAATGAATGGGCTGTTCAAAAATTCAGTGGAAACTGGATTTTTGAAACAGCCTTTTTTGATAAATATGACGGATTTCGAGTTATTTTTTATGTAAAGAGGATTTTCTACTCTTTTTTTCGATTTATACCATTATTTTTTGATATAATAGATAAACTAATATGTTTTCGAAATCAGGAGAGAAAAATTATGAAATGTCCAACTTGTCAATTTAATGGAACAAAAGTCATTGATAGTCGACCAGTCGATGATAACAAAGCAATTCGTAGACGTCGTGAATGTGAATCATGTGGGTTTCGTTTTACAACTTTCGAAAAAGTAGAAGAAATGCCTCTTATTGTGATCAAAAAAGATGGATCACGTGAAGAGTTTAGCCATGAAAAAGTACTTCGTGGCCTTATTCGAGCTTGTGAAAAGCGTCCAGTATCATTAGATATTTTAGAGGATTTAGTGTTTAATATAGAGCAAGATTTACGTCGTATTGGGAATGCTGAAGTGAAAACAGAAGATGTTGGTGAAATGGTGATGGATCGCCTTTCTAAAATAGATGAGGTGTCTTATGTTCGCTTTGCCTCTGTTTATCGTCAATTTAAGGATATCAATGTCTTTATCGATGAGCTTAGAGAATTAATCGAAAAACAATCTAAAGAACGAGAAAATGATCAATAATAGAAGTTTTGGAGGGAACCGTTGGTGAATTTATATAAAGAATTGCAACCTGTTGATCGACTATCCATTCGTGTTCCATTTCCTCTATCAAGTTATGATCGAAAGTTAATCACGCTTTTGTATCAACCGCTTATTGGAGCAGAACCCATCAGTTTATATTTTTTATTATGGGCAGAGGGCGAAAATTCCGAAGATAGTACGATGTCACATTATCATTTGATGAACGCATTGAACATGCCAATAGGTAAAATCTTCGAATCACGCATTGCGCTCGAAGCGATTGGTTTACTTCGAACATGGCGCAAAGACCAACAAGAAATGCGTTCTTTTCTCTATGATGTAATGCCGCCACTCGATGCAGCTACTTTTTTTGATGATCCACTTTTATCTATGTTCTTATATAGTAAGATTGGTGAATCAGCATATAGAAATTTGCGTCAACGCTTTGTTTCAAAAGGGCTGTCTAGTTATGGCTATCAGGAAGTATCTAGAACATTTACAGATGTTTATAGACCTGTTCAGCATAATATACCGTCTGATGAAATCCACCTTACTGGAATACAAGAAAAGCCAAAAGAATTACCGTTCAACTATGAAGAATTTGATTTTCATCTTTTAAGATCTACTCTTTCTGAACAGCTTGTACCTTCATCTGTTTTAACGGCTGAAGCGAAAGCAACGATTGCGAAATTAGCGTTTCTTTACCATTTAACACCATTTGATATGCAAAAGATCATTCTTTTAGCACTTGATGATGAAATGGGATTAAGTGATTTACGTTTAAAGAAAGAAGCTGCTGATTATTATAAATTGACAGTATCGAAAGAACCGCCAACAATGCAATCTGTTATGGAAAATGTAAAACAAAAGCAAGAATTATTCACGCAAACTCCAGTGGATGATAACGATATAAACCCGATGGAACAAGAGCTGATAAAATGGTTTGAAACTTCTTCTCCTATTGATGTATTAACAGCTGTAGCAGGAGGCAAGGAACCATTTCCAAGTGATCGCCAGTTAGTCGAAGATTTGGTGATGCAATATGGTATGCCAACGCCTGTAGTCAACGTACTTATTCACTATGTCTTTTTGCGAAATCACGGTAAATTGAATCGGAAATATATAGAAACTATTGCGTCACATTGGCGTAATACTGGTGTTAAATCAGCAAGAGAAGCCATGAAATTGGCAAGAGATTTTGAAGAACAAAAGGGAATAGATTCTAAACAAGAAGATGCTTCTATAGAAACCAAGGATTACTCGAAAGAATACAAGATATTGAAAGCAGGGGCAGGTACTTTTTATCAACTTCCACAGTTTGTAGATTCTGATTTTGCCAATGCGGAAGAGTTGAAAAAAGAGTTACTAGAAATACTAAATAATGCAGAATCCCTAGAATTGTTATCGATGCTCGTCAAAGGAAAGGCACCGTTTGAAAGAGATGTTAAAGTAGTAAATGAATTTATAAAGAAATATGATATGCCTGTTCCTGTTGTAAATGTTCTTATACATTATGCTTATTATTTAAGTAATGCGAATATAAATAGTGCATTCATACAGGCAATAGCAGCCAATTGGCAAAAAAATAATATTCAAAAAGCGGAACAAGCGCTTAATTTTGCGAAGGATTATCAAATACAGAAAAACCGTAAACAATATATGCCTAAGGGGAAACAAACTGCTAAATCACAAAATGTTCCTGATTGGTATTATGAAAATAAGTTAAAGCAGCAAAAGAAAAAAGAAGTAAAACAAATAGATCATAAGCAAACAGATTATGAAAAGAAACGTCAGGAAATTATGAAGAAGTTAGGTATGAATGAAGGAGAGGTGGATTCATAGAATGGAACCAATCAACAACAGATTAACGAAAATCATGGATTCACAGTTTCAAGCTCGTTTTGATGAAATGCAAAAAGAAATCCTCGAAGATAAAGGTGTGCAAAAATTTCTTGCTGAAAACGACCAAGTCGCAAATCGTCAAATGGTCGAAAGAGGTTTAGGAAAACTTTATGAATATGTCAATCAACAACATGATTGTAGCCAATGTGAATCTGTCGCTACTTGTAAAAATGCAATAAACGGTTTTGTTCCAAAACTAACAATCATTAGAGGGAAAATCGATGTAGAATATACACCTTGTCAGACAAAAAGAATGGAAGATGCGCGTCGTAAAGCAGCATCTATGATTTCTAGTATGCATATGCCAAAGGATGTATTAAAGGCCAAAATCAGTGACTTAGATACGAGCAATGAATCTAAAAAAGCAATCCGTACGTTTGCTGAGATGTTTATTCAAAACGTTAAAAACACTGGGAACTTACCTAGAACAGGTTATTATATATATGGCAATTTTGGGGTTGGAAAATCATTTGTTCTTGGTGCAATTGCAAATGAACTTGCTTCAATGGAGATCAAGACAGTTATGGTTTATGTACCTGATTTCTTAAGTGAGTTAAAAAGTTCAATTCAAGATCAATCTCTACAAGAAAAAGTTGAATTTGTAAAGAATGCACCTGTTCTAATGTTAGATGATTTAGGCGCAGAAAATCTATCTCCGTGGACAAGAGATGAAATCATCGGAACGATATTACAATTCCGCATGAATGAAGGATTACCAGTTTTTATCACTTCTAATTACAATTATGAACAGTTAGAAGATCATTTTGCAACAACCCAAAAAGGCGAAGTAGATGTTATGAAAGCAGCGAGAATTATGGAACGTATTAGAGCATTAACAACAGATTTTGAAATGGTCGGCGAAAATAGAAGGTTGTATCACGATTAGTTTTGCTGAAGATGACCTAAATTGGCGCTTGATTTTAAAATCATTTCAGTATATAATTTCAACCATAATCTAAATATGAAATGCTTTGATAAGGACAACAATTTTCTGCACGACTCAAAGAGAGGGAAGCCATGGCTGAAAGCTTCTTAGTAACGACACAAAATTTACCGCCTTGGAGCAGCGACAGTGAAGTATAAGTAATTGTCGACGGTTGCGGCCCGTTAGCCGAACTAGAGCTTCATCTATGCAAAAATGTATCGTAATCTTTGCTTAGAAGGAAGAAGGGTGGAACCACGAGTATAAATCTCGTCCCTTTGTGGACGGGATTTTTTTGTGTAGAATCGATGTTTTCACAGCTAAACGAGTCATTCACCTTCTCGGTTAAAAGCAAAAAGACGCTTTCAATTTGAAGGTTCCAGTGCTTGTAGTAGCTAAACGAGCGCCTTCAGCACTTATTTGTGGCCCAGGGCTCTAGAATACAAAAAAGGAGAGATTATTATGGCAGACATGATCAAATTAACATTCCCAGATGGCTCAGTGAAAGAATTTGAAAAAGGAATCACTACTGATGCTGTAGCATTATCAATTAGTCCAGGGTTACGTAAAAAAGCAATCGTCGGTAAATTTAACGACGTATTAGTTGATACAAAAACACCTCTTGAAGAAGATGGTTCAATCTCTATCATTACACCTGCTGATAAAGAAGCACTTGAAGTAATGCGTCATTCTACAGCTCATCTTTTAGCCCAAGCTGTAAAACGCTTATTCCCAGGGGTAAAACTTGGAGTAGGTCCAGTTATTGATGATGGTTTCTATTACGACATCGATTCTCCTGAACCAATTACTTCAGATGATTTCCCACGTATCGAAAAAGAAATGAAAAAAATCATTGCTGAAAACATTGAAATCGTCCGTCACGATGTCTCTCGTGCAGAAGCGAAAAAACGCTTTGAAGAAATTGATGATGAATACAAATTAGAACTTCTTGAAGCTATTCCAGAAGATGAACAAGTGTCAATCTATGAACAAGGCGATTTCTTTGACCTTTGCCGTGGGGTACACGTACCTTCAACAGGTAAAATTAAAGAATTTAAACTATTATCAATTGCAGGAGCTTATTGGAGAGGAAACTCTGATAACAAAATGCTTCAACGTATCTACGGTACAGCATTCTTTACAAAAGATGAATTAAAAGCACATCTTCAAATGCTTGAAGAAGCAAAAGAACGTGATCATCGTAAAATTGGTAAAGAACTTGAATTATTTACAACAAGCAAATTAGTTGGACAAGGTTTACCATTATGGTTGCCAAATGGTGCTACTATTCGTCGTACAATTGAACGTTATATTGTGGATAAAGAAGTATCTCTTGGTTACAAACATGTGTATACTCCAGTACTAGGTTCTAAAGAACTTTATGTAACTTCAGGTCACTGGGATCACTACCAAGATGATATGTTCCCACCAATGGAAATGGATAACGAAACTTTAGTTCTTCGCCCTATGAACTGCCCACACCATATGATGGTATATAAATCAGCAATGCGTTCATATCGTGATCTTCCATTCCGCGTGGCAGAACTTGGTACAATGCACCGTTATGAAATGAGTGGTGCAGTATCTGGACTACAACGTGTACGCGGCATGACTTTAAATGATGCTCACTTATTCGTACGTCCAGATCAAATCAAAGAAGAATTCAAAAAAGTAGTTGAACTAATCCTATCTGTTTATAAAGATTTTGACTTAAACGACTACGAATTCAGACTTTCTTATCGCGATCCTGAAGATACTGAAAAATACTTCGATGACGATGCAATGTGGGAAAAAGCACAAAGTATGTTGAAAGAAGCTATGGATGATCTTGGTTTAGACTATTATGAAGCTGAAGGTGAAGCTGCATTCTACGGTCCAAAACTAGATGTTCAAGTAAAAACAGCTATTGGTAAACAAGAAACTTTATCTACAGTACAACTTGACTTCTTATTGCCAGAACGTTTCGATTTAGGCTATGTAGGTGAAGATGGTAAACAACATCGTCCAGTTGTTATCCACCGCGGTGTAGTATCAACTATGGAACGTTTTGTTGCTTTCTTAATCGAAGAATACAAAGGCGCATTCCCAACTTGGTTAGCACCTGTTCAAGTACAAGTAATCCCTGTATCTAACGATGTTCACTTCGATTATGCTAAAAGTGTACAAGAAAAACTTCAAGCTGCAGGTTTCCGTGTAGAAATGGATTATCGTGATGAAAAACTTGGCTACAAAATTCGCGAAGCTCAAATGAAAAAAATCCCTTATATGCTTGTTTTAGGTGATAAAGAATTAGAAAGTGGTAGCGTAAATGTTCGTCGCTACGGCTCTAAAGATTCTGAAACTGTTTCATTTGACGAATTCTTAAAAGCTATTCAAGCTGACGTAGCTCATAAAGGATAAATTTGTTATTAGTTTATATATTGAAGAAAGAGCACATCCTTAATTTGAGGATGTGTTCTTTTTTTCGTATTGCATTGTATTATCTTGGTTCTATACTAATTGTTGGGGTTGTCAA
>NZ_ML122595.1:0-14713 GCF_003844195.1 Rummeliibacillus sp. TYF005 | reverse complement strand
CAACTTATGATGTAGCTGTGAATAATTCAGGGATAATTATTTTATTTAATAGAAGGAGAGATTCCAAATGCGACAAGTCACAATAGTTTGCTTATGTAGTGTTTTGTTGCTCGCTGGATGTTGGGATGAACGATTATACAAAAACTTGTCAGTAATTTCTGTAGCTGGTTTTGAGGGGCATATGGGGGAATTAGTATCCTATTATGTATATCCAAATTCTGCGAGTGATCCAACTCAATTTACAGTAATTGAAACTAAAGGAGTCTCTCCAAGAGATACTCGAAACAAAGCTGATATGAAAATGGACCAGACAATTGATTTGTCTGAACTCACAGTTCTTTTAATAGCAGAAGAAACAGCACATGATGATATCTATCCATATTTAGATGTCTATTATCGTAATCCACAAAATCCGATTAATTCTAAAATTGCTATTACAAAGGGATCTCCGAAAGATTTTTTATCTATAAAAGAGCCGTTGCCTTCAGATGTTGGTGAATTTTATGAAAATTTTATAGAAAGTATGGAACGAGATACTATATTTCCAAAAGATTTAGATTTACAACAGGCAGGTTCAAGGCTTTTTGATGAAGGAATCGATTTGGCTATACCATATTTAAAAAAAGATGAGGCTCATGGAACTCCTATAGCTGCAGGACTTGCTCTGTTTAATCAACGGAAATTCACAGGAACTATATTAAATACGAAAGAATCACTATTACTGAATTTATTAGCAAAAGGAAAATCAGATACTGCTCGAATGACGTTTTTATATGAAGAGGACGATAAAAAGACACCTCTAACAATAGATATTATTCGATTAAAAAAGAAAATAAAACAACAGGGCAATTCAAAAAGAATCACTATTAACGTGAAAATAGAAGTGAATATAGATGAGTTTCCATCGGATCATTTAGGGAAAGAGAAGATAGAGTATCAATTAGAAAAATTTTTATCGAAGAAAATACAAAATAATATGAATAAAATGATTAAGAAATGTCAGGATGCATCCTCAGATCCGATTGGTATTGGAAGAAAAGTAAGGGCTAAAGGTTCAAATATATGGAAAGAAGGAAAGTGGAAAGATACTTATTCAACATTGGATATTCAAACAAATGTAGATGTGAAAATTATTCGTTCTGGAATATTAAAATAATGTGGATTGGTTTATGAAGGTGATTAAAACAAGAATCTTCCCTCAAAGAGAGGGAGATTCTATTTGTTTCATTTTTTGATGAACAAAGTGTAGTCTAACACTAAGTGTAATGGCACCTACGGCTAATCCAGAAATCAATCCAATCCAGTAGCCATATGGTCCAACATTGGTGAAATTGGCCAATGAATACCCTACTGGTAAACCAATAACCCAATAAGAAATGAGAGCCATTATAAATGTTATTTTCACATCTTTATAGCCTCTGAGAGCGCCTTGGATTGGCGCTTGAATAGCATCAGAGAGCTGAAAGAATGCTGCATATGTTAAAAAGTGTGATGCTAATGTAACAACAGTTGGATCGTTAGTATACACAGCTGCAATTTTTTCCTTAAAAGTTAATAAGACTGTTAAAGAAATTGTACAAAATGAAACAGCCGTCGCTATACAGATTAAACTATATGTTTTTGCATCTTTAAAATGCTTCCCACCAGCTTCATAAGCAATCAAAATCGTAGCTCCCATTGAAATACTTAATGGAATCATATATACCAAGCTCGCAAAATTCATCGCGATTTGGTGTGCACCAATTACCTCCGTATCATAATTACTCATCAATAAGGTAACTACTGAGAAAATACTTCCTTCAGCAAAAATAGACAAGCCAATTGGTAACCCTAATTTTGTGATTTCCATACATTTTGACCAATTTGGCTTTGGTAGGTTTGAAAATATAGCAAAATCTGAAAATGGTGTTTGTTTTTTTGTGATCCATACTGCAATCCCACATATAATCCAATAAGTAATGGCGGAAGCTACTCCTGCTCCAACACCGCCAAGCTCTGGAAAACCAAAGTTACCGAATATCAATAAATAGTTGAAAACAATATTAATAGGCGTTGCCAATAATGTAATTGTCATAGAGACCCTAGTTTGTCCTAATGCGTCTATAAAACAGCGTAGATTACTATATATAAATAGTGGGAATATCCCAAAACACATGGCTAATAGATAATGTTTAGCGACACGATAAACTTCAGGCTCTAAAGACATTTTGGAGAGGATAGGGTCAATCGCTAGTATAAACACACAAAAAATAAAGAATGCTAATACAATAGCAACATAAAAGCCTTGTTGTACACGAAATGATGCTTCTTTCACTCTTTTTGCACCAACTAATTGTGCTACAATAGGTGTGATAGAAGCCAGAATGCCTGCTAAACCAGTATAAACAGGCATCCAAATAGAAGAACCAATCGACACACCTGCTAAATCAGCAGTACTATATTTACTTGACATTAAGACATCAAAAAATGACATCAGATATAATGCTATTTGGGTGATAAGAATAGGAAATACAATTTTTAGCATAAGAATCCATTTTGCTCTTATCGTAGTTGTTTCATGCAAAGTTTACATCTCCCATATTTTTAATATGTATCTTTTATTATAGTTGTTCGTATAGTAAAATAAGTATTTGAATTTAGTTTTTAGCGACACACTCTCAAGATATTATTTTTCATGTGTTTCGCCGATTAAGTTGTCAGGCTATAGCAGGTAACTCCTCAAAAGATTGTGAAAATCGAAAAGAGTATAGACTAAAATTTCAATGATGAAAGAGTCTTATAGAGTTGCTTTAGCTTTTAAATAGAATAGGAGTATCTTATTATGACTAAACAAACTGTAATATTAACTGGTGGCGGTACAGCAGGCCACGTTTCGCTTAATCAAGCAATAATACCATCTTTTTTAGAAAAAGGCTATGATGTTCACTATATAGGTTCAAAAGAGGGAATTGAAAAAGAAATAATCAGTCAAGCTTTCCCTGATCTTCCTTATCACTCAATCTCAAGCGGTAAACTAAGACGTTATTTTTCTATGAAAAACTTTACGGATCCTTTCCGTGTTCTTGCGGGGATTTCACAAGCGTTAACGATTATGCGTCGTGTAAAACCAGTTGTTGTATTTTCAAAAGGTGGCTTTGTTTCTGTACCAGTTGTCATGGCAGCCAAACTTTCTGGCATTCCAGTTGTATCCCACGAATCTGACGTAACACCTGGTTTAGCAAACAAACTTTCTTTACCATTTGCTTCTCATATCTTCACAGTTTTTAAACAAACATTAAAGCATTTGCCAGCTGAAAAAGCAACATGTACTGGTTCTATTATTCGTCCAGCATTATTTGATGGAACAAAAGAAAAAGGACTTAATATGTGCGGCTTCCAAAACGGGAAAGAAACAATCCTTATTATGGGGGGAAGTCAAGGCTCTAAATTTATCAATGATGCTGTACGTTCCAATATGGTGGAATTATTGAAGGATCATAATATTATTCATTTATGCGGAAAAGGTCATTTAGATGAAGCACTTGTAGATATGCCAGGATATAAGCAATTTGAATACGTAACGACTGAATTGCCGGACCTATTATATGCTTCAGATTATATCGTATCTCGAGCAGGTTCCAATTCAATCTTTGAATTTTTGGCACTTAAAAAACCAATGTTGCTTATTCCATTATCTTTACAAAAATCACGTGGTGATCAAATTTTAAATGCAAAACTTTTCTTTGAGCAAGGTATTGCGGAAGTATTACAAGAAGATGAACTAAACAACGAAAGTTTTATGAATGCGATGAATACATTAAAAGATCATAAGCATTCCCTTATCAAAAATATGGGAGAAGCTGAATCGCCAAAAACACCAGATGAAATGGTAGATTTAATCCTGCAATATGCGAAACGTTTATGATTGTCTATATGTATTAATAGAAATTATGTAGAAACAAAAAGACCATTTAGGTCGCCTCTCGATAGGCAACTAAATGGTCTTTTTTATTCAATTTTGTAAGCAAATCAAAATCCCCACTTTCACCATTTTTACATTGCCTGTTCTGCTGAAGCATTCTTTTGAGTTGCCATATAGAAGTAAAATGTATCCCTTTGAATTTTTAATAATTCAAACTGTTTTTCACCTTGGTTTATTTCTTCATATAAAGATGGATGACTTTCTTTTGCATCCATAACATAACCAAGTTTTGAAGCAGCACGAAGGGATTTTGTGTTTTCTTTTCGGATTTTCAAAAAGACGCATTGAAAATCCAATTCAAAAAATAATTCTTTCAGAAATAACTCTTTTGCTTTTTGGTTGTAACCTTTTCCTTGGTAAGGAGCACCAATCCATGTGCCTAAGAATCCAGCACCATCCTGTACATCATAAAGAGTGATTGTGCCAATTGGTTGCCCCCAATCATCTGTAATTGTACGAGAAACCACCTTGCCGTTTTCTTCATCTTCCATTAACTGGCTTGTCATAAACCAAAATTCATCTGCTGTCTTTGCCTTTTGACGCACAAAAGGGAAGACAGATGGGTGACTTAACAACTCGAATAGCTCATTGCATTCGTGTAATTCACGTTGTTTAATCATACTGAACGCCTCCTTCTCTGGGGTGAACTTCTAATACAGTTCTATCCCGCTCGAAATTTTTCATTTAATGTTTCATAAAAAATTTCGGGGTGGGAATCGAACCCACTAGAACCAGTTATCACTGGTGGCGCACCATTTGCCTTCCCTATTGACTCTATAAAAAATAGGAATCACTTATGAAATTATTTTGCACTTTTACTATACTAAGATTTAAGAAAAAAGCAAAGGGAAAACAGTTATTTTCTTTAAAAAAACACAAAAAAATATATAAATTGTGAACAGCTAATGTGAACATTTTGCTTTCCGGAAAATTTTTTTACTATTTTAATTAATAACAAAATTTTGCTAAAATGAATGTGAATTATTTTTTATTAATTATCTAAATTTACTGAAAGTATACTCATTATTTGTAAAATACTATAATATTCATGATAGTTTAAAATGAATATAGTTAAATATAATCATTTTTTAAGCCGTGAGGTAACTATTTTTACCTTATTTTTCTATAGAAATTTGTGGATATTTAACTTTGCGACGTTAACAAATCAGTTGTATGCTAATAGCAATAGAATTATGATGGAATAGAGAACGGAGGAGTTTTTTGATGGTATTAGATTTATTGAAAGTGCATGGTTCTGGAAATACATTCTATATTTATGAAACGAAAGATGAGTCATTGTATGATTGGGTATCATTGGCCAAATGGCTTTGTGAAGATACAAATCATGGTGGTGCAGATGGTTTACTTTTAGTAGCTCCTTCAAAAAAAGGTTTGGCTAAAATGCGCGTGATCAATGCAGATGGCACTGAAGCATCTATGTGTGGTAATGGCTTACGTTGTGTAGCACGGTATGTATTAGAAAAGAACGGTGTTTCAGAAGGATTAATCGAGACGATGAAAGCGACATTGCATGTTGAACAAGAAGAAACGTTATTTAATGGGGTACCTACATATGCTGTTGAAATTGCACCTGTATCGTTTGAACTTTCTTCATTGCCTATGGAAGTGGATGATAAAACCACTTTTATCAATGAAATATACGGTGAATTAGATGAACATATCGCTTTTACAGCTGTATCCGTGCCTAATCCTCACCTAATCGCTTTTGTACCAAAGGAAAAAATAGAAAATCCAACACATCAAGAACGATTAGCAACTTATTTAAACGGTGAGAATCCTATTTGTCCAGATGGGGTTAATGTTAGTTATGTATATCCAATAAGCCAAAATGAGATATATGTTAGAACATTTGAAAGAGGTGTAGGATTTACAAATGCTTGTGGCACTGCGATGACAGCTTCTGCCTTAGTATCCAAAATGCTAAAACATACGAATGATGAGAAAATCACAGTATTTAACCCCGGTGGATTCGTACAATGTTTGGTGAAAGAACAACAAGGGGAATATCATTTAAAATTAGTTGGAAATGCAACATTTGTTTCAAAATATAAATTATCAATAGAAAATCAAAATTATTCTTATATTAATATAACTGAAACTGGGGAACAAAAGGCTTATAATGCACTTATCGAATTTACAAAAGGAAAATTAGCTACAGAATTTACAGTTTGATTTTGTGAGGTGTCAATATTACAGACGTCTTTTTAACGAAGGTGCAATTTAACGCACTTTATCAAGCAAATAATAGTTTTGTTTTTTTGATGGAACAAGTAGAGAATGATTTTCAATATATTTATATTAATAAAGCTGCTGAAAATGTTTTTACTACTAATCCAGAAGGTAAATTTATGTCAGAAGTACTTATGAATACTAGACAACAAAACATCAAAGACTATTATCTGAAAGCAATTTCTACCAAACATTCAACCATATTTCGTGATTTTTATTTATTTTCTGATAATGGGTATACAAATGAAACACTTTGTACACCTATTTTTCAAGGGGAACATACATATATATTAGCAGTTACAAGAAATATATCTGAACAGAAAGAGTTAGAAGAAAAGTATTTGTTTTTACAATCATTATTTGAAGATAAGATTGATCCTACTGTCATATTACTAAGAGATCTTACTGTTTTTGATATGAATTTAGCTTGCGAAAATCTATTTAAAGACGTTTCGAAAGGAAAAGAATTTTTGAAATTAGATTTCATTAATTCTAATGATGTCAAAAAGTATATGCACCATATTGAAAATACTTTTGCTGGTCAAGGTTCTTCTTCTGTTATTTTTTCACATAAAAAGCCTTCAGGTGAAATGAGGAATTTTGTTGTTAGTTTTTCTCCTGTTTTTATGGAAAATAAAGTTGCTGCCATAAGCATTCAGTGGCAAGAACTCAATAGTAAAGTACAGTTGAAAAAGGATTTAGTCGAAACAACATTATTGTTAGATAGTTATAGAGATGCTTTGAACGTAGCAGCAAATATATGCATCACCGATAGAAATGGTGTTATAAAGTTTGTTAATACTAAATTTGAAGAACAAACACAGTATAATTCAGACGAGCTTATTGGGAAATCAAATGTGCTCCTAAATTCACGTGAACATACTAATGGATTTTACCGGAATTTATGGGATACCATTCAAAGCGGGAATATATGGCGTGGTGAAATACGCAACCGGTCAAAGTATGGAAAGTACTACTGGGTAGATACAACGATTGTACCTGTTAAAGACATCAATGGTGTGATAACAGAATTTTTAGCAATTAGTTTTGATATCTCTGATAAGAAGTCGATTATTACAAATTTACGTAATATTGAAAAATTGTTCCGACTAATCACGGAATATACAAATGACTGTATCGTTATAACAACCGAGGATGGGATCATTCAATATGTTTCTCCGATTCATGAAGCAAGACTTGGTTATGAAAAAGAAGAACTATTAGGTAAAATTTACTTTGAGTTATTGTCTAAAGAGAGCCGTGCAAGTTTAACAAATGAAATAGAATATATAAAGAAAAATGGCAATACAAAATTAGAGTTAGAGATTCTTACAAAGGAAGGCAAAAGCATTTGGTTAGAATCTCAAATTTCTGCTGTCAGTGATTTAGGAAACAGAGGAGAATATCAATTAGTATCTGTTGCTAGAGAAATTACTGAGCGTAGAGAGATGGAAGAACAGCTACGCTTTCTTGCTTATCATGATAGTTTAACAATGTTACCAAACAGAAGATATTTGTTAGAAAAGTTCGATGAATTTGCACTAGATGCATGTTCAACTGAAAATTCTATTGCTATATTATTTATCGATGGCGATAATTTTAAAAGAATTAATGATGTATATGGGCATGATATTGGTGACGAATTTATTAAACATTTTGGTAAGGCTTTATCTTCAAGTTTAAGGGATACTGATATTATCGCAAGGATAGGTGGCGATGAATTTGTTGTTCTATTAACTAAAATGTCCACTTCAGTTGATAAAAGAAATAGACAAATTGAACAAGCTATTAGAAGAATTCAAGAAGTACTTCGTAATGGATGGATTATTGATGGGAATTACTTCTCTCCAACATCATCTATTGGTATTGCCTGTTATCCAGAAGATGGGAAAGAAATTTCAACATTATTAGATAAAGCGGATACAGCATTATATTATGCTAAAAGAGTATCAGGAAAAGATTCTTATCATTATGCCGATAACTAGAAATGGTGGCGAACGATATGAAAAAGCATATATTATTAGTAGAAGACGAAAAAAATATTGCACGGTTCATCGAACTAGAATTAAAGCATGAGCAGTTTGACGTGACAGTTAGTTACAATGGGCGGGAAGGTTTACAAATTGCATCTGATGAGACAAAACATTTTGATATTATTCTCTTAGATGTCATGCTTCCAGAGTTAAATGGTATCGAGATTTGTAGAAGGGTTCGAAGTCATTCTGATGTGCCGATAATTCTAATTACTGCAAGAGATGCAGTGATGGATCGAGTAGCCGGTCTTGATGCGGGAGCAGATGATTATATTGTTAAACCATTTGCAATTGAAGAGTTACTTGCACGCATACGTTCTATTTTAAGAAGAACGAACCAATTAGAGAAAGAGTCAAAACTTCTCCAATTTAAGAATATTACTATAAACCAAGAAGCTTATAGTGCATATATTGATCATCGGTTACTAGAGTTAACAAAGACAGAATTTGACTTATTGTGCTTACTTATTTCCAATAAAAATAGAGTTTGTACTAGGGATCAAATTTTAGAAAACGTTTGGGGATACCATACGGATGTAGAAACAAATGTCGTAGATGTATACATACGACATCTACGTTCAAAACTTCCGAAAGAAGCAAGTTCTTACATTGAAACTGTAAGAGGAGTAGGGTATGTGATGAGAGAATGAAAAAGTTTGTAAATGTTTCTATAAAAAATCAATCTTTGAAGACAAAGTGGGCGTTAACGTCCGCTTTTGTTATTTTCATCAGTTTTACCATCATATGTTCGGTATTATATTGGTCATTACACTCTTGGTTATTATCTGAGCAACAGCAATCAGTTAATCGGACAATGGATGATTTAACCGTGTTTTTTGAATCAGAAGGAAATGCAATCACTATTGATGATATTAGATCAAATAAAGGTCTGATGAACTCAATTATTGACAAAAGCCAAACCGTTCGGATTCTAAATAAAGACGGGATTGAGATATTACGTATTAATGATACGATTTCTAAAACTCCAGATATACCAAAGAGTGTACCTCTTCAAGGTTATGTTGTAGATAAGCAGAAAATTGAGGGGATAGAAAGTTTTGTTGCAACGGGCAAAATAGAAATAGGATTTTTCCAAGGATATATTCAATTGACACATCCATTAACGGCTTTTCAATCATTGATGAATTATTTACTAATGGCAATGTTAATATCTGGGTTAGGTGCATTAGTTTTGTCAGCATATATTGGCTATGTTTTAGCAAATATGTTGTTAAAACCGTTACATAATTTGCGACAAGAGATGATTTCTGTTGCCGAAGAAGGCTTTGAAGCGCCAATACAGATGATATATAACAGAGAAGACGAAATAGGTGATTTACTACGAGTTTATCGCAAAATGATGGGAGAACTAGAACAGTCATTTCTTTTACAACAACAATTTATCTCAGATGCATCGCATGAGCTTAGAACCCCTATTCAGGTTGTTGAAGGTCATTTATCTTTGATACAACGATGGGGAAAAGACGAACCAGAAGTTTTAAATGAGTCACTTGAAATTTCATTATCAGAAATTAAACGTATGAAAAATTTGATAGGAGAAATGCTAGAACTAGCCAGAGGTGAATCTCATGATCATGATAATTCATGCGATATTTTGGCCGTAACAAATGAAATTATTCAAGAACAGAAAATTCTTTATCCAGATATAACGGTTAATGTGAATCACCAAAAACTTACTAGTAATTTTGCATTGATTTCCCAAAATGCTTTTGGGCAAATAATACGTAACTTATTACAAAATGCAATTCGCTATTCTAATGACCATCCATCTATTCAAATAAACTTGACAAATGACTTGAAGCATTGCAAAATCGAAGTCGAAGATAACGGTATTGGCATCGCAGAAAATGACTTAACACATATTTTTGATCGGTTTTATCGAGTAGATGATGCACGTTCAAGAGATGAAGGTGGCACTGGCTTAGGACTAAGTATTGTCAAAATGTTAGTGAATAAGTATGGCGGTGAAGTAACTGTAACCAGTAAACTGGGTTTAGGAACAAAGTTCTTAGTGATACTACCTTCTAAAAAATAACTCTTTTTTTGAAGATTTATTCAAGAATTCCATCATTCGAGATAAAAATTGCTCAATTCTCAACAAAAATATTGAATTATTTGTGAAGAGTAGTAAGATTGAAAGGAAAAATGTTCTTCCCAGCATGTAACATTACATACGTGTATCTTCAGCAGGAAGAATTGTAAAATATATAGTGGATTTCAGAATTATTCTTTTAATTAATGGAACTGCCACTTGGCAAAAAACTTGGAGGTAATTCTCATGTCAAACAACGTTTCACTTGCAAGCTCACCATGGTCTGCATTTTCAGGTCCAAACCTTGGCTATGTGATGGATATGTATGATTTATACTTAACATCTCCTGAAGAAGTAGATGCAGATCTTGTGGCACTTTTTGAACAATATGGCGCACCTGTAGTAGAAACAATTGAAACAACTACAAATGTCGCTCCAGGTAATATTGAGAAAGTTTTAGCTGCAGTAAAATACGCTGATGCGATTCGCGCACATGGTCATTTAGCTGCTGATATTTATCCATTAAATAACCAAACAAAAGATACTACTCGTATTGAAGCGGCAACTTATGGACTAACTGATGGGGATTTAGCGAATATTCCTGCATCAGTATTATTAAACGAAATTCCTGTAAACGTTCACAATGGATTAGATGCCATAAATTACCTGAAAGAAATTTATACAAGCAAAATTGCTTATGAATTTAATCATGTAGTAGGTAAAGAAGAAAGACAATGGATTCAATCTAAAATTGAAAACGGTACACTTAACGGAAAACTTTCTGCTGATGACAAAAAAGAAATTCTTTCTTTGTTAAACAAAGTTGAAGGTTTCGAACAATTCATGCATAAAACTTTTGTTGGTGTTAAACGTTTCTCAATTGAAGGCGTTGATGCATTAGTTGTTTTAATCGATGAAATTATCCGTCGTTCTGAAGACAAAGGTTCAAAAGATATTATGATTGGTATGGCACACCGTGGTCGTTTAAACGTACTAACTCATAATGTGCATAAACCATATGAAATGATGTTAGCTGACTTTGCTCATGTACCTAGTGAATTATTCGT
This sequence comes from Rummeliibacillus sp. TYF005, assembly GCF_003844195.1. Taxonomy (NCBI): domain Bacteria; kingdom Bacillati; phylum Bacillota; class Bacilli; order Caryophanales; family Caryophanaceae; genus Rummeliibacillus; species Rummeliibacillus sp. TYF005. The sequence continues at coordinate 3,349 of NZ_ML122595.1, read as the reverse complement.
ACCGAAAGACGGTTCATTAATCGCTACAAAAGGTTGGTCAAATGATGCAAAATACCACCTTGGAGCAACATATAAAGCACCAAATGGTACTACTATTAAATTAGCTTATAACCCATCACACTTAGAAGTAGTTAGTCCAGTTGTTACTGGTCAAGCTCGTGCAGCTCAAGATGATACATCTAAACCAGGTCTTCCTGTTCAAGATCCTTCAAAATCATTAGCAATCTTGGTTCATGGTGATGCAGCATTTGCTGGTCAAGGTATCGTAACTGAAACTTTGAACTACTCTCGTACTAAAGGTTTCAATACTGGTGGTTCAATCCATATTATTGCGAATAACATGATTGGATTTACTACTGAACGCTTCGATTCACGTTCTACTGTTTATTCTTCAGACCCAGCGAAAGGTTATGAAGTACCAGTAATTCACGTAAATGCGGATTCTCCAGAAGAAGTTGTTCAAGTAGCACGTTTTGCAGTAGAATACCGTGCAAAATTTGGTAAAGATATTTTAATCGATTTAATCGGTTACCGTCGTTATGGTCATAACGAAATGGATGAACCAATGATTACAAACCCAGAAATGTATAACATTGTACACAATCATGACACAGTACGTGCTTTATACGGTAAAGAATTAGTTTCTGAAGGTGTTGTAACTGAAGCAGATGTAACTAAACTACAAGCCGACATCAAGGCAGAATTACAAGCTGCTCTTGACCATGTTAAAGAAGTTGGTAAAGGGAAAGTTACAAGCCACGAAATGCCTGAAGCTGTGAAAAATGGTTTTACAGAAGAAGTTGAAACAGCAGTTGATCGCGAACGTTTAGAAAAAATGAATGAAGAACTTCTAACATTCCCAGAAGACTTCAATGTATTTAGAAAACTAAACAAAATCTTAAACCGTCGTCGTGATCCATTTGAAGGTAAAGGTAAAATTGACTGGGGTCATGCTGAAACTCTTGCATTTGGTACAATCCTACAAGATGGTCATCCAGTACGTATCACAGGTCAAGATGCTCAACGTGGTACATTCTCTCAACGCCACCTTGTTCTTCATGATGAAAAAGATGGTAAAGAAATTGTTCCATTGCACAACATTTCTGGTTCAAAAGCATCTTTCGCACCAATCAACAGTCCATTATCTGAAGCTTCAATCGTAGGTTATGAATACGGTTATAACTTAGAAAACGAAAATGCGCTAACTATTTGGGAAGCTCAATATGGTGACTTTGCGAATATGGCACAAGTAATGTTCGATAACTTCATCTCAGGAACACGTTCTAAATGGGGCGTTAAATCAGGTGTTGTTTTATCATTACCACACTCTGCTGAAGGTCAAGGTTCAGAACATACAAGCGCTCGTCTAGAACGTTTCTTACAATTATCAGCAGAAAATAACTGGACAGTTGTAATGCTTTCAAGTGCAGCTAACTACTTCCACTTATTACGTCATCATGCAGCAACTCTTGGTACAGAAGCAGTTCGTCCATTAGTTATGATGTCACCAAAATCACTTCTACGTAACCAAATCGTAGCAGCTGATGTTGAAGAGTTAACAACTGGTCATTATCGTACAGTGATTGAACATCCAACAACTGGTCAAAATGCTGATAAAGTTGAAAAAATCGTATTTGCATCAGGGAAAATGGCAATCGATATCGCAGAAAAAGTGGGCAACGGAGAAGGTTTTGAACACCTACACTTAGTACGTGTTGAACAACTATATCCATTCCCTAAAGAAGAAATTGCTGAAATCCTTGCAAAATTCCCTAATGTTAAAACACTTGCATGGGCACAAGAAGAACCTAAAAACATGGGATCTTGGTTCTTCGCAGATCCATTCCTACGTGATTTAGCTAAGGAAGATCAAGAAGTTGTATATATTGGACGTCCAGAACATTCAAGCCCTGCTGAAGGCGATGCAGATTCTTATAAAGAAGCACAAGCAATCGTCATCGAAAATGCAGTAGCTCGTAAATAGTGCAAACTACTAAAGGAGGAAAATAAAGTGGCAGACATTATCGTTCCAGAATTAGCAGAATCAATTACAGAAGGTGAAATCGTACGTTGGGTTAAACAAGTAGGTGACCCTGTAGAAAAAGGCGAATTCATCGTAGAATTAGAAACTGATAAAGTAAACGCTGAAATCATTTCTGAAGAAGCTGGTGTTCTTACAGAAATTTTAGCTCAAGAAGGCGAAGTAGTAGAAGTAGGTGCTGTAATCGCACGAGTTCAAGAAGGCGCAGTTGCTGCAGCTCCNGCTCCAAAAGAAGCACCAAAAGCTGAAGCTCCAAAACAAGAAGCACCAAAAGCAGAAGTAAAACCTGCTGCAGCTCCAGTAGTAGAAGAAACTTCTTCTACAGAACGAGTAATTGCTAGTCCAGCAGCTCGTAAATTAGCTCGTGAAAAAGGCATCGATTTAGCTGCAGTTTCGCCAGTAGACCCACAAGGTCGTGTACGTGTTCAAGACGTTGCTGCATATAACGCAGCTCCAGCGGCTCCTGCTGCTCAACCAGCAGCTCCAAAAGCTGCTCCAGCACCAGTTGCAAAAGCTGTAGATGAATCACGTGTAGAAGTAGTGAAAATGACTCGTCGTCAACAAACTGCTGCAAAACGTTTACTTGAAGTATCTCAAAATACTGCAATGCTAACTACTTTCAACGAAATTGACATGACTAACGTTATGGCACTTCGTAAACGTAAAAAAGAAGCATTCCAAGAAGCACATGATGGTACTCGTCTAGGCTTCATGTCATTCTTTACAAAAGCTGTAACTGCTGCACTTAAAAAATACCCAGCAGTTAACGCTAAAATTGTTGGTGATGAAATTCACTACAACAAATTCTTTGATATCGGTGTTGCAGTAGCTACTCCAGACGGATTAGTTGTACCAAACGTTCGTGACACTGATCGCAAAAACTTTGCTGAAATCGAAGCTTCAATTGCTGATTTAGCAACTAAAGCTCGTAACAAAAAATTATCACTTCAAGATCTTGAAGGCGGTTCTTTCACTATTACAAACGGTGGTGTATTCGGTTCATTAATGTCTACACCAATCATCAACGGTGACCAAGCTGCTATCCTTGGCATGCACAACATCGTGAAACGCCCAATCGCAGTTGGCGATGAAATCCAAATCCGTCCAATGATGTATGTAGCATTATCTTATGACCACCGCATCATCAACGGTAAAGAATCAGTTGGATTCTTAAAAATGGTTAAAGATTTACTTGAAAACCCAGAAGATTTATTGCTAGAAGCTTAATCTGACGGTATTTATAGAACCTATCGCTTACACTCAGACCACCCTTTAATGAGGGCACTGAAAAAGTCCTTTCTGATTTTT